>NZ_MAEK01000022.1:0-36210 GCF_009933265.1 Enterococcus sp. JM9B
TTCGTTTTATTCTCACACCGTATATCATTCCACTAGACTTCTTAGAATAAGTGGAACTGACGTCTTCACACTATAAAATAATGGTAGCCTAAAAGAAGAAAATTTGCTACTAGAAACTAATAAACCCGCTTTTTTAAAGAAAGAAACAGAAAAAAAACGACTCTGCCTATTCAGCAAAGTCGTTTCAGCTTATTTTGCGTAATCTGTCGCACGGGTTTCCCGGATGACGGTTACTTTGATATGTCCTGGATAATCCAAGTCATCTTCAATTTTCTTGCGGATGTCACGAACTAAGCGCACAGCATCCAAATCGGAAATCTCTTCTGGTTTGACCATGACCCGAACTTCCCGTCCTGCTTGAACAGCAAAACTGGATTCGACACCGGCAAAACTGTTGGAGATGTTTTCCAAACTTTCCAAACGGCGAATGTAATTTTCCAATGATTCGCTGCGGGCACCTGGCCGTGCAGCGGATAAGGCATCGGCTGCGGCAACCAGCACAGAGATGACAGAAGTTGCTTCGACATCACCATGGTGAGAAGCAATCGCATTGATGACCACTGGATTTTCTTTGTATTTTGCTGCCAATTCTGCACCGATTTCAACGTGAGAACCCTCGATTTCATGATCCAAGGCCTTCCCGATGTCATGCAGTAAGCCGGCGCGTTTTGCCAATTGGATGTCTTCTCCTAATTCAGCAGCTAAAACGCCAGATAATTTGGCAACTTCCAACGAGTGATTCAAGACATTTTGACCGTAGCTTGTTCGGAAATGCAAACGTCCCAAAATCTTGATTAAATCTGGATGCAACGTATGAGCGCCCACTTCAAAAGCAGCTTCTTCCCCATATTCACGAATCCGTTCATCCATTTCCTTACGAGATTTTTCGACCATTTCTTCGATACGTGCTGGATGGATTCGTCCATCTTGGATCAGCTTTTCCAAAGTCATTCGCGCAATTTCCCGACGAATCGGGTCAAATCCGGAAAGTACGACTGCTTCTGGCGTATCGTCAATGATCAAGTCGATACCTGTCAATGTTTCCAGTGTCCGGATGTTTCGTCCTTCACGTCCGATAATCCGTCCCTTCATTTCATCATTTGGCAGGGAAACCACAGAGACCGTCGTTTCAGATACCTGATCAGCTGCACAACGTTGGATAGCAAGAGACAACAGATTTTTTGCTTTGCGATCTGCTTCTTCTTTTGCCCGTTGTTCTGATTCTTTCACCATAATTGTCAATTCGTGGTTCAATTCTTCTTCCGTTGACTTCATGATGACTTCTTTTGCTTCATCTCGAGACAAGGCAGCGATGCGTTCAAGTTCTTGCTGTTGTCCTTCAATTAATTTCTCGACTTCTTTTTCTCGCTCGTCAATTAATTGCTGTTTCGCACTAAGTTTATCTTCTTTTTCTTCCAGTGAGTGCTCACGCTTTTCAATAGAGTCGTCCTTACGATCAAGTAACTGCTCTCTTTGAAGCAAGCGATTTTCTTGTGATTTTAATTCAAGTTTGCTCTCTTTCAACTCACTTTCAATTTCTGACCGATACTTCTGATTTTCTTCCTTAGCTTCTAACAATGTTTCTTTTCTCAGAGTTTCCGCTTCTTTTTTCGCACTGTTCAAAATTCCGGTTGCTGAATTTTTAGCGCCTTCAATCTCTTTATCATGACGAGATTTTGCCACGAAGTACCCTGATCCAAGACCAACAATTAAACCGATGATAGCGAGGAGAATATTAGGTACCATTAGATACACCTCCATACTATCTTATTAAAATTATTCTGTAGTTTTTTGATAAACAGTTATCAGTAATTATCAATATGCCTACTTGCATAGGTGTGTTTACACACAACTTTATTCTAATGTTTGTAGTAAGCACTGTCAACTTTTATTGCAGATAATGCAGAATGTATGAGCAGTTTATCATGCATCGTACGGATTGACGGATTTCGCCGAAATTTACTCGTTGACTTTTTCAAACCATTAAACCATCATGGGTAGGAAAGCCAATCCTGCTACATTTAGAAAAAAAGCCGTCATCTCCTAAGAGATAACGACTTTAATCTTAATCTAACGGTAATTCTTCCTGTTCTTCGACTTCTTCTACAACTGTAGTGCCGTCGCCAATACCGTAAGCTTCACGAACTCTGGTAGAAACTTCTTTCATCATGTCAGGATGTTCCCGCATGTAATTCTTTGCATTTTCTCGACCTTGTCCGATGCGTTCTTCTTTGTAGGAATACCATGAACCGCTTTTTTCAACGATATCCTGTTCTGCAGCCATATCCAGCAATTCGCCTTCTTGGGAAATACCTAACCCGTACATAACGTCGACTTCCGCAATTTTAAATGGTGGTGCAACTTTGTTTTTAACGACTTTGATTTTCGTCCGGTTTCCGATAATATCTGTGCCGGATTTTAATTGTTCTGCACGACGAACTTCTAAACGAATCGTAGCGTAGAATTTCAATGCCCGACCGCCGGGAGTTGTTTCAGGATTCCCGAACATGATACCGACTTTTTCACGAATTTGATTAATGAAGATCGCAATTGTTTTGGTTTTATTGATGGAACCAGACAATTTACGCAGGGCCTGTGACATCAAACGAGCTTGCAGCCCAACGTGAGCATCTCCCATTTCACCATCGATTTCAGCTCGGGGAACAAGCGCCGCAACGGAGTCAATGACAACAATATCAACCGCGCCACTGGAAACAAGTGCATCGGCGATTTCCAAGCCTTGTTCACCTGTATCCGGTTGAGAAAGGAGAAGGTCATCAATATTAACACCCAATTTTTGTGCATATTGGGGATCAAGTGCATTTTCTGCATCAATAAAAGCTGCGGTACCGCCTTGTTTTTGAACTTCAGCGATTGCATGCAGGGCAACTGTCGTTTTCCCTGAACTTTCAGGACCGTACACTTCAACGATCCGTCCACGAGGATACCCGCCTACGCCTAATGCTACATCTAGTGCCAATGAACCACTAGGAATCGTCGAAATCTGTTGGTCGATTTTTTCTCCCAGTTTCATGATGGCACCTTTACCATAACTTTTTTCTATCTTCTTTAACGCAGCATCCAACGCTGCTTTACGTGCATCTGCCAAATTGATTTTCCTCCTTAAAATTTGCGCCAATGTTGCTTGCTTTCGTACCATTATCATAGCTTTTCTTTAGAGAAAAAGCAAGAAAAAGCGAACATATTTTCGCATTTTTATTTTTCTTTTAACAATTCTCGTCGTAAAAGATCCAGTCCCGCCATAACTGCGCTGTGGCGGATATGACTGCGATCGCGGGTAAAGCGATACTTTCGGCTGCTGATGCCCTGTGGTGTTGCCAGCGCCAACCAAACTGTTCCTGCCAGCTGTCCTTCCAGTTCCTCTGGTCCGGCGACTCCGGTGAAGGCCAATGCATAATCCGTGTTGGCTTTTTGTCGAGCTTTTTGTGCCATTTGTTCTGCACATTCTTGGCTGACGGTACCAAATTGTTCAATCAATTCAGGCGAAATTCCTAAAAATTCCTGCTTCGTTGTTGCTGAATAGGTAACAAAACCGCCGGGAAAAACAGATGAAACACCGGCAATATTTCCCAAGGTCGCCTGAAAAAGTCCAGCTGTCAAACTCTCCGCTGCTGTGATGCTGCGATTTTGCTCCTTCAACAACGCTACCACAACAGCTGCCAATGAATTTTCTTCGCCGTAGCCATAAAAATAATCACCGACCCGATCCATGATTTTCTTTTCCACTTGATCCAATTGCAACGCCGCAACGGCTTCTTCCGATGCTTTGGCAGTCAAGCGCAAGGTCACTTCATTTGTTTTGGCATAAGGGGCAATCGTTGGATTGGTTTGCGTTTCGATCAAATCCGCCAATGTTGTTACTAAATTGGATTCACCAATTCCGTAAAACCGCAACACGCGAGAATAGAGCTGTTGGTCTTGTTGATGATAGGTTTGAAACATCGGTTTGACATACCGCAAAAACATTGGCTGCAGCTCGCTTGGTGGACCCGGCAATAGCAAATAGTCGGTCGTCCCTTCATAAAAAATTCCCAGTGCCAAGCCAGTATCATTTGGAAAAACCTGTCCTTCTTCAAAAACTAAAATCTGTCTTAGATTGTTGGCAGTCATTTCCCGATCAAGTTTCTGAAAAAAAGCGACAAGCTGCTGATAACCCGCCTCATTACGAACCAATTTCTGACCCACGTGTTCAGCCACGACCACTTTTGTCAAATCATCATCCGTCGGTCCCAAACCGCCACAAAGAATGACGAGATCACTCCGCTGGTCTGCCATTTTCAACAGAGCCTCCAACCGTTGCCGATTATCTCCCACGACGCTATGATAATAGACTTCGATTCCTAAATCTGCCAACTCTTCAGATAAAAAAGTCGCATTGGTGTTCACTACTTGTCCTAATAAAATTTCTGTTCCAACTGCAATAATTTCTGCTTTCATACAAGACGCCTTCCTATCACTTTTTTTCTCTTCATTCCACCAGCATACTGGATGGAAGTGACACTGACATTCTACAAATATATACGCAACCTTTTTTCTTTAAAACAAAAAAGTCCAGAAAAAATCTGAACTTTTTGATCTTCTTACATGGAACCCTTAAAAACAGCGGTATTTTTGGCGAAATAATCAATTCCTGAATAAATCGTAAAGACTAAGCAGGCGTACAGCATGATTTGGTCTAATGGTAAGCCCATCAATTGGAAAGGCAGATTATTGATGAACAATAAAATAATGGCTACCATTTGTGTTGCTGTCTTGACTTTCCCCGGCCAAGCAGCAGCCATGACTTCTCCATGCTCCACCAACAACAGCCGCAAGCCCGTGACCGCCAACTCCCGACAAATGATGATGGCTACAACCCAACCCGGTGCTTTGTCCAATTCAACTAATAAAATGAACGCCGTCATCACTAACATTTTATCTGCCAATGGATCGGCAAATTTTCCAAAATTAGTAACCAATCCACGGGAACGGGCAATTTTTCCGTCCAACCAATCGGTGATACTGGCAACAGCGAAAATAATCGCTGCCACAAGATGGGTGACCGGCAGTAAAACATCCCCAGCAGTCACTACACCCCAATCAAAGGGAATTGCTAAAACTAGAATAAAAATCGGAATCATAAAAATTCGAACAACAGTTAATTTATTTGGTAAATTCACGCAACGTTTCTCCTCTCTGTTCTTTTATAGGAAGAACAGGATTGTTTTTATTTCCATCAATACGGCTAAAAAAGCCTGTTTATTCAGTCGCTTCTTGGTATTGAAGGGTCAGATTGATATTTTTACGCAATGCCGCCAAATTCGGGTCAGTAAAATCAAGGTCTTCCTCATTCGCCTTGATCGTCAAATTCCCACTAGCACCCAACACGATGGTCGCATTTTGTGCATTTTCCGGCAACGTCGTCTCTTGGGTCTCACCGGCTTGTAAAGTATATTGATAAACATAGCCGCCATTAACCATCACACCGACCCAGCATGGTCCCGTAGTTCCGGTAAAGGTTAATTTCAATGGACTTTCAGCATCACGGATTGTCATATTGGCTTCTGCCTGTGTGTTGCTGTCCATTTTGATTGACATTTTCTTTTCTTCTGAAGATTCGGTGGTGCTTTCTTGGGTTTCCGTGCTGCTTTCTTTGGTACTGGAAACCGTGGTGCTACTGGAAGTTTCTGCAACTGAACCATCTACTGTGATAGAGGATTCAGTAATCATCGGCGCAGCATTGCGGTCCTGCCACGTCATATAGGCGACAAAGCCCACGATTAGCAACGCAACGATTCCCATCAAAATCACCGGCAGTAATTTTTTGAACCGACTTTCTGGTTCTTCTTCATGAAGTGCTTTGCGGGAACCTTGCACCGTTTCCGGCTGCGGCCGTTTTGGCAACGGCGGTTCAAGGGAGGCTTTGCCATCCAGAACAGCAACCAACTTGTCGCCATTCTCACCTACCGCAGCGGCGTATTGCCGCACGAAGGCTCGCACATAAAAAGTCCCCGGCAATTGATCCAGTTCGTCTCTTTCAATTGCTTCCAAGTATCTTTTTTGAATTTTGGTAATCTGCTGCAATTCATCTAAGGATATATTTTTATTCAAACGGGCTTGCCGTAATCTTTGTCCAATTGTGGTTGCTTCGTTGGCCACTCGCTCATCTTCTCCAGTCTGTTTAGTACAACCAGCCTCCAGTTATCGGTAAGGTAATTCCCGTCGTATACTGTGCATCTTCGGAAAATAAATAACTTACGGCGGCTGCAATCTCCTTTGTTAACGCCAGTCTCCCTAGCGGAATATCTTGTTTCAACCCGTTCATTTCGGTTTCGGTCCAGGAATGATTCATCTGTGTGGCAACGGCTCCCGGAGCGATACAGTTCACGGTGATTCCCAAAGTCGCCACTTCTTTCCCATAGGCTTTGACGAAACTTTGCTGGGCACCTTTGACTGCGCTGTAAACCGTCTCCATGCTGCTGCCGGCAATGCCGTAAACCGATCCAATAAAAACGATGCGGGAATTTTGTGATCGCTGCAATTTTTCTTGCAGGGCTTTAATCAATAATAGCGGGGTTTCCATATGAATCTTCCATAACCCGCTGATATCTTCTGGTGTGTGTTCTGTCAGTAATCCGTATTTCGTATACCCTGAAGCGAAAACGATCCCGTCAACTTGGAACAATGCCTGTAAAAATGGCGGGATTTTTCGATTATCCAACATATCTAAGGATACCATAAAAAAATCTTGATGAGGATAGGCTTCTTGCAAGTCGCTAACAAAATTTAATACTTTTTCCTCGTGTTGATAATAATGACAATACAAGGACCAACCATCTGCTGCCAATCGCCGACAAACAGCTTCGCCGATGTCTCCGCTGGCCCCCATGACTAATGCGGTTCTCATTTTTTTCACTCACTTTCCGGTTGAATGGTAAAGTGGCTCAAAGCTTCTTTTTTAATCAACTGGTCTCCCGCAGCAAAAACATCTGCTAAAGTGATGGATTGAATGATCTCCGGCACGTCAAACAAGGTGGTCTCACCAAAAAGATTTTGCGTAAATTGATTGGCGATATATTCCAATGAGTTCAGAGATTGGAAATATTTCCCTAACATCTTTTTCTTCAAAAGCGTCAAGTTTTCTTCGTTGAGTTCAGGGTCTTTTTGGTATCCTAATAAAATTGCCGTGATTGCTTGGAAAAAGACTGTCGAGTCTTCTGTGTCACCGGCAAAATCCGCAAAATGAAACCCGCGATCCAAATTGTACTCAAAATCAAAGGTATCATCAATCACGCCATCGGTATACAACCGCAAGTAATTTTGCGACGTGTTTCCCAATAACAACTGGAACAACAGCTCCATTGCTGTTTTGAATCTCAGTAGTTCCCGTCCTTCTTGGGGAAGCAGTGCTTCTTCGCCCTTGATGCCTAAAACTGCTTTTTGTCGGGTCACCGGCATTTTCAACGAACTGCTTTCTCGAATATCTGCTAAGGTTTCTGTTGGAAAGTTACGTTTAATCGGTTGAGCTTCTGGAAATTCTTTGTCTGCTTGGTTTTCTTTGATCCAAGCCATCATTTCTTCCGGATCGATATTCCCCACCACAAACAACGTCATATTGCTAGGATGGTAAAAGGTACGGTAGCAAAGATACAGATCTTCTGCCGTAATTTCAGCGATGCTGTCTACAGTACCGGCAATATCAATGTGTAAAGGATGTTTGGGGTACAAATTACCGATGATCCCGAAAAATTGCCGCCAATTCGGATCGTCCTCATACATTTGGATTTCTTGACCAATAATGCCTTTTTCTTTGTCCACTGTTGCTTTGGTAAAGTACGGTTCCTGTACAAAATTCAGCAGGGTTACCAAATTTTCTTTGATTTTCTCTGTTGCAGAAAACAAATAACTGGTTTTTGTAAAACTGGTGAAGGCATTGGCAGAGGCTCCTTGTTTGCCAAAATCTTGAAAGACATCTCCTGTCTCTTTTTCAAATAATTTATGTTCCAGAAAATGGGCGATCCCGTCAGGAACCCGCACAAATTCCGTGCCGCCATTGGGAACAAATTCGTTGTCAATGGAACCGTAATTTGTGCTGAAAAGCCCATATGTTTTATGAAAATCAGCTTTGGGCAATAAATAAACCGTCAAGCCATTGGGTAAAACTTCGGTATACAGCGTTTCGTTTATTTGTCGGTAACTTTTTTTATTCATGCTCATTCTCCCCATCCAAAAAGAATACTGCCTGCAATGTCAGTTCACGGGCGACTTTTTGCACCTCTTCTTTGGTTACTGCTGCTAACTGCCGTAAAAAATGCGCTTCATCCAGTTGCGTTTGTGGCAGCCAAGTATCCAAATAATTAACTTCGATTAAGGCTTGTGGATTGTCTAAAGACAACAAAAACTGATTTTTTAACATGGCTTTGGTTTGTGCCAGTTCATCATCGGTAATCTCGCCTTTGATTAAACTGACTAATTGTTCATGAATCAAACCCAACACCTTTTCCCGATTTTGTCCATCGATTCCAGTTTGCACGGAGACAAATCCTCGAAAAGAATCAAAACTGCTGGAAGCGTAATAAGCAAGACTCGCTTTTTCCCGTACATTCATGAACAGCTTAGAATGGGGAAAGCCGCCAAACAGACCATTGAAAACCATCAAAGCAAAACGCTGTGGTTGGTCATAATAAATAGGCATACGATAACCGAGATTCAATTTCGCCTGAATGATTGGTTCGCGTTCGACTTTTTCTGAAATAACCGTTTCTTCCTGCTGATAAAAAATATCCGGATGGACCCGTTCCGTCGTCGCAAAAGGGAACTGACGGACTTCTGCCAAAACAGCCGCTTCCGTGATATCTCCTACAACAAACAGATCAATCTGATCCTTCGTCAACATATCTTGATAGGTCTGGTAAAGATCACTGGCAGTCAAGGTTTCTAAATCTTCGACCCAGCCAAAGCTTGGCGTTTTTTGATCCGAATCATTGGCAAAAAATAACTGTTGCAGTTTCAAGGAAGCATAGGTCTGCTTGTCTTCTCGAATACTGTTTAAGTAAGCCAATAAATTGTCTTTTTCAATTTGAAAAGTCTCTTCGTCAAAAGCACCCTTTGAAACATTGGGGAAAAATAAAATCTCTTTTAAAAAAGCCATTGCTTGGGGAAAAACCTGATCGTCTTGCAGGTAATCACCGTTAACAATCGTCATACCGATATTGACTTGATGCAAATTGCCTTTCTTACCGACATTTGCGCCAAAACTTGCGCCGTATAACTCCGCTAACCGGCTGCTTAACGCAGTTTGGGTGGGATAATTTTTACTGTTGGTCTCTAAAAGACTCGTCAGCAACGTGCGGGCAGCTGCCGCTTTTTTTTCAAGGCGGGCAGAAAAACGCAGATACAGACGAATCGTCTTATATTTTTGGGTTGGAAGTACATGAAGATTGATGCCATTTTGCAATTGTAGCGCCATCGAAATTCCTCTTTTCTGTAGTTTCAAGTCATGGTCAATTATAGCACAGCTGCTTGTCAGGATACATTCCACTGTTTTTAGTCAAATTACTTCAAAAGATCTACAACATTCGTTATACTGAATTGTAGATTAGTCGTGAAACTTTACCATATTCATACTAGGAGGATATCATGATCAAAGAATTCAAACAGTTTATCATGCAAGGAGACGTCTTGGATTTGGCAGTTGGGGTCGTTATCGGGAGTGCCTTTACCGGGATCGTCAAACAAATCGTTGATGGCTTAATTACGCCGCTGATCGGGTTGGTGGTTTCGATTTTCATCGGAACAGATGACTTAAATGGCGCATTGTCAATTTTAGATTGGGAAGTTCGCAAGGGAGTTGTTTTTAAATTTGGTGATGTTGTTAGTGCTATTATTACATTTTTGATCACCGGATTAGTCCTGTTCCTAATCGTTCGAGCAGTCAACCATGCCAAAAATCTTCACAAAAAAGAAGTGGTGGAAGAAACCACTGTTCCGACTGCGGAAGATTATTTAGCGGAAATCCGCGATTTGTTAAAAGAAAACGTCCAAACTTCAGAAAATCGCAACCAGCAGGATTTGTTTTGATTTTTTCGGAATAGAAAAAGTGATGCCCTCTGAAAAGAGCATCACTTTTTTTATTTCTCCATATCAATATGAGGGATATCGTCTTCCAAATACACGTCGGAAATTGCTTGAAAACCAAAGCTGCCATAAAAATCCGTCAAATAGGCTTGTGCCCCAATAACAACCGGTTGATTGGGAAAACGTTCGGTGATGACCTGTAAGGTTTTTTCAACGATTTTTTTCCCTAATCCCTCTTTTCGATGGTTTTCATGGACTAAAACTCGCCCAAAATGAACGGCTGATCCTTCTTGATAGATTCGCGTGTAGGCTAAGATTTCTCCGTCGTCAGCTTGCAAATAGGTATGGATCGCCTGTGGATCAATCTCGTCGATTTCTTGGTAAGGACACGCTTGTTCCACAACAAAAACGGCTACCCGTTCCTTTGCCAGACGATAAAATTCCATTGTGGTCAGCTCATCAAATGTTTTTACGATATATTCCATGACTCTTCCTCCGATTCTATGGTTGAAAAAAGAGTCTCTGCTTTTTGATGAAAAGCGGAAACTCTTACTTTTAAATTGCTTCTGATAAAAATTCGATTTCTACGGTGCGTGTTAAAACATCTGAATAGCTGTAAGAAACTCGTTCAAATGAATTCTCTTCTTGATCTAAATCGACGACGAATACTGATGGATACGTTTCAGTCAAAACGCCTCGTCGTTCAGTTTGACGTTTCCGACCAGTTTGGGCAACTAACATGATTTCGCTGCCGATCCGACATTCCAGGTCTTTCTTGATTGAAGCTAAAGTTGTTGGCATCGCATTCACCTCGAAAGCAATTATAACACAATTAACAGAAAATTTCAAGTGTAACATAAGATAAATCACAATTCAATAGCTTTTTGAAATAACATGAGGATTAAAAACGCTTTCTAGTTCCATTCGTGAATATATTTAAGCAGTTTGGCTTTCGAACGGTCATAGGCACACCGCACTTTATTCAAAGACAACTCGTTTTCTGCGGCAATTTCATTGAAATCTTTCCCTTGAAAATAGGCCGTTAGCACCTCTCGTTCCAATTGGGAAAATAAGACAAATTCCTGATCCATTGCCTCTTCCACCATCAATTTTATATTTAGATTATCGGCAACATTCATGCCGTCATTCAAAAAGTCTGGTCCATCATAGGCGATTTTTTCCTCAAGAGAAACCGCATTGAGATTGCTTCGCCGTTTTAAAGCGTGTTGGTAACGCAAATAGCTTTTGATCCGATTTTCAAAATTCCGGCGAAAAAAAACGCCGAATGTCGCTCCTCGAAGTTCTTGAAATTTCTCGATACTTTCCTGTAACACGATACGCCCCACTTGCAGCCAATCCTCCTGATCAAAATCCTGCAAAGAATAAATCCCCTGAACCCGATAGATTACTGGGCGATATTGATGGAATAACTCTAAAAAAGCCGCTTCATTGCCCGCTTTTGCTTCTTGCCACAACATAAAAAAAACTCCTCCTTGTCAGTTCTACAAGAGGAGCATAGCAAAGGGAAAATTTTTATTTTTTCATTTTTTTGGTTGCTTTTTATCTGTGGTGAGTTCCTTTAACTTCCCTTCCAATTCCGTCAATTGATCTGCTGTCCACGGGGAATTGCGGCGAAAATTACTGAACTTGATGTCTTCTCGATGACGCAGAATCGCTTCTTGGGTCTTTTGGATAGCTTTGTACAATTCTCTGGCAGACGTGCGCAACGCCCCTTGAGAGAAAACCACCCACTGTTCTGCCAAGTCACTGGTAGCTACCGTCACTTGAGTCAATGGCGTATTTAACTCCCCTGCAACTCGTTCAATATAGCTGTCCGCTGTTTCGCCTTCTTCTGTAAAAACGACTTGCAGCTGATACTTGGTAAAGCGTTGCGTGATTCCCGGCACAAATTGAGCATCAAAAACCACGATGATTTCCAAGCCTTCGTATTTTGAGAAATTAGAAAGCATCTCCAACAGCTTTTCTCGAGCATCTTCCAGTTTTTCCTGCTTCTTCAAAACAATCAATTCCGGCCAGGCTCCAATCATATTGTAGCCGTCAACAAGTAATAGCTGTTTCTTCATTCGGTCACACTTCTTTGACGAAAGGCCTCATACATCAAAAGCCCCGCCGCCACACTGGCGTTCAAACTTTGGACATGTCCCACCATCGGGATCGTCAGCAATTCATCGACTTCTTTTTGCAGACCGGCACTCATGCCTTTGCCTTCATTACCGATAATCAATGCAATCGAGCCTTTTGCCTGCCATTGTTGGTAATTCGTGCCGGACATACCGGTGCCAAAAATCCAAAATCCGGCTTCCTTTAATTGCTTGATACTTTGAGCAAGATTGGTTACCCGTGCAACCGGTACATGCTCTACTGCACCTGTTGAGGTTTTGACCACGATGGGGGTGATGCCCACTGCTCGATGTTTTGGAATAATGACACCATCCACACCACTGGCATCTGCAGTCCGTAAAATCGAACCAAAATTATGGGGGTCTTCCAAATTATCCAAAATCAAATAAAAAGGGGCATGATCCTCCGTGTTTGTTTTTGCCAACAATTCATCCAATGAAAGGTATTCATACGGGGTGATGGCTAAAACCATGCCTTGATGCACACCACGATCACTCATCGTTTCAAGTTTTTGCTTTGGCACCCATTTGACCGGTACAGAAAGTTCCCGTGCCAGTTCTTTTAATTGTTCAAATTTTTCTCCCCTGCCATCTTCTAGAAGAAACAATTTATTCCCCCGCTGTTGTTTCAGCGCTTCCGTCACCGCATGGAAACCAAAAACAAAATTTTCGGAAAGCTCGGTGGTCTCTTCTTTTGTGGACTTTTCAGCATGTTGCAGCCCGCGATGCTTCAACGGTTTGTTTTGATTAGGGCGTTTTTTTTCAAATTTATTTTGCTTTTTCATCCATATCCCTCACTTTCTTGATGCACCAGTCAATCAATTCTTCTAGGCGCACAGTTTGTTTTGATAAATGCAGATAGCCCATCAATGCCTCAAAACCGGTGGAAATGCGGTACGTGGTGATGTCCGCATTTTTTGCACTGGTGTAGCTTTTGCTGTTGCGGCCCCGACGATAAAAAAGTTCCTCTTCTTCCGTCAGAATGTTTTCCTCCTGCATGGCATGAATCAGTGCCGCCTGTGCCTTTGCCGAAACATAATGGGTCGCCAGTTTATGCAGTTGATTCGGTCTTGTTTGTCCTTGATCGATCAAATAATCCCGAATATAGACTTCATAAATTGCATCTCCGACATACGCCAGCGCCAACCCGTTCAATTGTTTGTAATCTTTCATTTCTCTCGTCTCCATCGGGTGCCTTGTGGGGTATCTTCCAACACAATCCCCTGTTCTTTAAACTGGTCGCGGATTTCATCGCTGCGTTGGAAATTTCGGTCTTTGCGGGCTTGATTGCGTTCAGCGATCAAGGCTTCCACTTCACTATCCAACAACTCATCCGCAGTAAAATAAATTCCAAAAACTGCCAACCATGCATTTAATTTTTCCAAAGCAGCGTTCAGGATTTTTTCCGACACAGCCCCTTCACTATAGGTATTCAACCATTTTGCCAATTCATAAACCACAGTGATTCCGTTTGCCGCATTGAAATCATCGTCCATCTCCGTCGTGAAGCGTTGTTCCAATTCTGCCAATTCCGCCAGTTTTTGTTCATCTTCTGGTCGAGAGCTGTCTGCACTTTGTTGACGAAAGGCCGCATTTTCTACAGTGATTCGCAACCGTTGCAGATTGGTGGCAGCTTCCTTCAATGTGGTTTCGCTATAACGAATCGGACGGCGATATTGGGTCGTCGCCATGAAAAAGCGCAGCACTTGTGGATCGACGGTTTGGATCAGTTCATGGACGGTGACAAAATTCCCTAGAGATTTGCTCATTTTTTCATCGTTTTCACCAATCGTAACGTAGCCGTTGTGCATCCAATAATTAGCAAATTTTTTGCCAGTTTTGGCTTCACTTTGAGCAATTTCGTTTTCATGATGAGGAAATTCCAAATCCTGTCCTCCACCGTGAATGTCAATCGTTTCCCCCAGATGTTGGGTAGCCATCACGGAGCATTCGATGTGCCAGCCGGGACGACCTTCCCCCCAAGGTGCCGCCCACGAAATTTCTCCCGGTTTGGCAGCTTTCCATAAAGCAAAATCTAATGGATCTTCTTTGATGGCTTGTTCTTCCCCGGTTCGTTGACTGGCACCAACTTCCAATTCATCGATGGATTGGTCACTTAATTTTCCGTAATCTGCAAATTTCCGGGTGCGGTAATACACATCCCCTTCAGCTACATAGGCATAGTCTTTTTCGATCAGCGCTTGAATAAAGGCAACGATTTCTTTCATATGATCCATCACTCGCGGATGCAACGTTGCGGGCTTGACGTTCAAGGCGTGGGTGTCTTCTTCAAAAGCTTGAATAAAGCGATCAGCAACTTCCGGCGCTGTGATCCCCAATTCCTTAGCAGCGCGAATGATTTTGTCATCCACATCAGTAAAATTCGATACATAATCCACCTGATAGCCCCGATATTCAAAATACCGGCGGATGGTATCAAAGGCGATAGAACTGCGGGCATTGCCGATATGGATATAATTATAAACAGTTGGTCCGCAGACATACATGCGCACCTTATTGGCTTCGATTGGTTGAAATTCTTCTTTTTCTCTTGATAAGGTATTGTACACTTTAATCATTTTGAAACCTTCTTTCCATTGATTCTGACTACTTTTGCCGGAATACCCACGGCGGTCGCCCCAGCCGGAATGTCCTCCAAAACAACCGCGCTTGCCCCGATTTTAGCGTATTCTCCGATGGTTACCGGACCTAATATCTGCACATTGGTAGAGAGCATCGCTCCTTTTTTCACAGTGGGATGGCGTTTGCCGGTATGCTTGCCGGTTCCTCCTAAGGTCACACCATGAAATAAAACCACATCGTCTTCTACCACCGCCGTTTCACCAATCACCACTCCCATGCCGTGATCAATAAAAACACCTTGACCAATCTGCGCCCCGGGATGAATCTCGATTCCCGTTAAGAAACGCCAGAATTGTGCATTGAGCTTTGCCAACAAAAACCAGTGATGGCGATACAAAAAATGCGACCAACGATGCCAAAATAGCGCGTGAACACCGGGATAAGTCAACAGGATTTCCAGCGTTGACCGCGCCGCCGGATCATTGCGCTTCGCCGATGCAATCGCACGGTTCATCCACCCCATAAGCTCTCTCCTTCCTTTAAACGATTTTTTCTGACTCCTTGCTGTTTCGAAAAACTTCTACCGATACAATCAGCCTATGTATTAAAAAAGCGCACAGCTACTTTCGTATAAAATAAAACAAGCGCCCTTCAAATAAGTCTCCTTATTCAAAAGACGCCTGTATGCGTGGTTCCACTTTTGTTTCTAGCCAAGACAGCTAGCTTAAAATGAGTAACGTTCATGACCCGTAGCCAACTTCCGCCGACTCCACTCCCAGATGCATTTCCCAAAACCTGATGATCACTTCCAGCAACCGCAATCTCTCTGAAATCAGTTTTTTTGGTACTTCGTCTGTTCCTCGTGTTTGTTATAATGCTTTATTCAAATGATCCAACGCTTTTTCTTTTCCTAGTAATTCAATCGTTGTTGGCAATTCTGGTCCGTGCATTTGTCCGGAAACCGCCACACGAATCGGCATAAAGAGATTTTTTCCTTTGATCCCGGTTTCTTTTTGAACTTCCTTGATGGCTGCTTTCACGGTTGCTGCATCCACGACCGTCATTTTTTCCAATTTTTCTTTAAATGCGTCTAGAACAGTCGGCACGGTTTCACCGGCTAAAACTTCCTTCGCTTCCTCGTCCAATACTGGATGTTCATTGAAGAACAGGTCGGAAACTTCAACGATTTCTGCTGCATAACTCATTTGTGGTTGGTACAGTGAAACAAGTTTTTTCACCCATTCTCGTTTTTCAGAAGTCGGATTTGCTTCTACTCGTCCTTCTGCTGCTAAATAAGGCAGGCACATTTCCGTCAATGCATCCAGATCCATCGCTTTGATGTAATGGTTGTTGACCCATTCCAATTTCTTCGCATCAAATGCTGCTGGTGATTTGCTTAACCGATTTGGATCAAACATTTCCACCAATTCTTTTTGGGTGAAGATTTCTTCTTCGCCGACTGGAGACCAGCCCAACAATGCGATGAAGTTGAACATTGCTTCTGGCAAATAGCCAAGTTCCCGGTATTGTTCAATAAATTGCAGAATTGATTCATCCCGTTTGCTTAATTTTTTCCCGGTTTCACTGTTGATGATTAAAGTCATATGCCCAAATTCAGGCGGTGTCCAACCAAAGGCTTCATAGATCATCAATTGTTTTGGCGTGTTGGCGATATGGTCGTCTCCTCGCAAAACATGCGTGATTTTCATCAAATGGTCGTCCACAGCTACGGCAAAATTATAGGTTGGCATTCCGTCACGCTTTTGGATAACAAAATCGCCGCCGACATTGTCGGATTCAAAAACGATTTCTCCTTTGACCATATCGTGGAATTTGTATTCCGTATTTTTAGGCACTCGGAAACGAATCACTGCTTCTAGTCCTTGCGCTTCTTTTTCCGCTTGTTCTTCTGGTGTCAAGAAGGCACATTTTCCGCCATAATGAGGCATCTCCCCATGTGCTCGTTGGGTTTCCCGTTCGGCTTCTAATTCTTCTTCGGTACAGTAGCATTTGTATGCCCGATTGCTTGCTAAGAGTTGATCGATCAATGGTTGATAGATGTCTTTACGTTCCGATTGACGGTAAGGTCCGTATTTCCCAGGATTTTGAGGGGATTCATCCCAATCCATCCCTAACCAAGTCAAATTCTCTAATTGGCTCTTTTCGCCATCCGCAATATTGCGTTTTAAATCCGTATCCTCGATGCGGATGATAAACTCTCCATCATTATGACGGGCAAATAAATAATTGAATAGAGCGGTTCGCGCATTTCCAATGTGTAGATGTCCGGTGGGGCTTGGTGCATAACGTACACGTACTTTTGTCATCTTTTTTCCTCTTCCTTTGATGTCTTTTTGAGACTGCCGACACTAATTTCCAATAACAGTCAGTCAAACTGACTGCTCAGAATCTATTGTACAGCAATCCGCATTTCAGGCGATTTTTTAACCGTCAGAAAATACAATCTTCAGCTAGAATTGTACAATCAATAAGCCAATTAGTAAAGCCAACCGACCAGCAAAACTAGAACAACCGGCAAAACGACTGGATCAGCCGTTTGCCTCTTTTTTATTATCAATTCCCCGACCAGAATGGGCCGGTTTTGCAAAAATCATGCGACCAGCAGCCGTTTGCAAGGCGCTGGTGACGATTACTTTGATTCGTTCATTCATATAGTGCTGTCCGTCTTCCACCACGACCATCGTGCCGTCATCCAGATAAGCGACGCCTTGTTGGCGCTCTGTTCCGGCTTTGACTACCAGAACTTCCATTGCTTCCCCAGGAATAACCACTGGTTTGACTGCATTAGCCAATTCATTGATGTTCAGGACCGGCACATTTTGAAACTCAGAAACTTTATTTAAGTTGTAGTCGTTTGTGACGACCACCCCATCCAATAATTTTGCCAGCTTGATCAGCTTACTGTCAACTTCATTGATTTCTTCAAAATCTCCATCGTACATTTCAACGGAAATCCCATCTTCTTTTTGCAACGCATTTAAAATATCCAGCCCTCGGCGCCCGCGAACCCGTTTCAAGCTGTCACCAGAATCTGCAATATATTGCAGTTCGTACAAAACAAAATTGGGGATCAAGATCGTTCCTTCTAAAAAGCCGGTTTTGGCGATGTCGTAGATACGCCCGTCGATGATGACGCTGGTGTCTAAAATCTTATACCGTCGAAAAGAATCTTCCGCTTTACGTTCCAGTACTTGTTCGCTGCCTTCGCTTTTTTTGTTGCGCGGAGCAAAAATTTTCTTCCATTCATCAATGCGGGTCGTTCCGATTCGAAAACCCAAATAGCCGAACAATATCATCAGGATAATCGGTACTACACTGTTGATAAAGGGAATTTGAATATTATAAAGCGCCATGGAGATGATTACACTGATCGTCAGACCGATGATTGCTCCGGCCGCTCCGAAAAGTAAATAAGTCAAACTCAGCTCGCTTAACTTTTCCTCGATTTTTTTGATTCCGGCTGAAACATATTTTGCCAACACTAAAGAAAATAAAAAGAAAATAAGTGCGCCTAACAAACTGTTGGTAAATGGATTGTTCAGCCATTGATTACTTGCCTGATCGATTGCCTGCCAAGCCAAGGGAAACAAAGAGATTCCTAAGCTTGCTCCGGCAACGACCATTAAAATTACAATGACGCGTTTCTGCATGGTCATTCCTCCTATTTTTGAAAAGGAACACGTAAAATCGTCTTCCTTTTCTTTTTTATCAACGAAAAACTTTCTTCAAGGTCTCCGATAATGTAGTGACTCCGACAACTTCGATTCCCTTTGGCGGCTGCCAGCCCACCAGATTATTTTTCGGTAAATACACTTTGGTAAAGCCTAGTTTTTGTACTTCTTTGACCCGCTGTTCGATGGCATTCACGCGGCGGATTTCACCGGTCAGACCGATTTCACCAATGAAGCATTCGGTGGGACTGGTCCCTTTTTCCTTGTAACTGGAGGCAATGCTGACGGCAATGGCTAAATCAATCGCCGGTTCATTCAGTTTGACTCCGCCGGCAGCTTTCAAATACGCATCCTGATTTTGCAGCAGCAAACCGGCACGTTTTTCCAATACTGCCATAATCAGGGAGACCCGATTAAAATCCAATCCGGTGGTGGTGCGCTTGGCATTGCCGAACATCGTCGGCGTGACTAACGCTTGAATCTCCACCAGAATCGGGCGGCTGCCTTCCATTGCTACCACGATTGCTGATCCCGTCGCCCCTTCCAATCGTTCTTCCAGAAAGACTTGGGAGGGATTTGCCACTTCTCGCAGACCATTTTCCTGCATTTCGAAAATACCAATCTCATTAGTGGACCCAAAACGGTTTTTGACCGCTCGCAAAATTCGGAAACTGTGGTGCTTTTCTCCTTCAAAATACAAAACCGTATCCACCATATGCTCTAACATTCGCGGTCCAGCAATTGACCCTTCTTTGGTCACATGACCAACAATAAAAATCGCGATGCCGTTGGTCTTGGCGATTTTCAGCAGTTCTGCTGTTGTTTCCCGTACCTGACTGACACTGCCCGCCACACTGGTGATATCCGGTTGGGTCATGGTTTGGATAGAGTCAATGATGACATAATCTGGACGAATATTTTCAATAGCTCGACTGATGTCGTGCATATCTGTTTCTGCGTACAAATAAAATTCGGTATCAATTGAACCTAACCGTTGCGCCCGCATTTTGATTTGTTCTGCGCTTTCTTCTCCCGATACGTAAAGCACCTTGCCGCCGATCTCTGCTAATTGCTGTGATACTTGTAGCAGCAACGTTGATTTTCCGATACCGGGATCACCGCCAATCAAAATCAGTGAGCCGGGAACCACACCGCCTCCCAGTACGCGATTTAGTTCCGCTAATTTTGTTTCCACCCGTGGTTCTCGTTTCGGTACGACATCTGCGATTTTGGTGGGTTGCATTTTTTGTCCGGTGATCGTTGTCCGTACCCGGCGATCTGTCGTATCCTGAGTGATTTCTTCCACCATGGAATTCCAGCTGCCGCAATTGGGGCATTTTCCTAAATATTTTGGGGAAACATAGCCGCAATTTTGACAAACAAACTGGACTTTCGCTTTTTTTGCCATTTTCAGCCTCCCGCTTTGTTCAGTTATTTATCGGATGAACCAAAGCCGCCTTGGCGCTGCGTCATCGTTTCATCTTGGTCTGCTTTTAGAAAAGGTAGAAAGATTCCTTGCCCGATTCGTTCCCCTTTTTTGATGGTCACATCCGTCAAACCAAAATTAAGAAATTGGAACATGATGTGTCCTTCATTGTCTGGATTATTATAATAATCGCTGTCAATGACTCCCACGCCATTTGCTAAAAGCAAAAAACGCTTCAAGGGATTGCTGGAACGATTGGCAAGCTGCAAAAATTCGTCTTCTCCCATATATGCTTTGATCCCTGTGGGTACTAACACGGGTTTGATTTTTTTCTGAAGATTTTCCCGATCCCCCAGCAACAGTTTAGCAGCATCCATAACTCCTGATTTCCAAATGCTGGGAATCACTGTTTCTGCGGCAGCTTCAAAGTCATAGCCCGCTGCGTGATGCGTTGCCCGTTTAGGCAAAGTGATCTCCGCCTCTTGATAGGTGGTAAGTATTTCAAAGCCTCGTTTTTTCATGGGTTCCTCCTAAAATTTCCTAGTGTAATTTTAACACAATTCACCACTGATTATGGGATTTATGCCAATTATTCTGTAAATTTACATAATTTCTTCACGAATGCCGGGAAAAGAAAAAATCCCCGTAAAAAACCACGATAGCAGGCAAGTCGACAATCTGAAAGTAACTACGCAGATCCTATTGGAAAAATTTTGAGAGATTTTTACATGATGAGAAAGGTGGGAGGCTCATCACTTGTCAAGTTGCAGAAATAGGGGAAATATGCTGGACTAGACAAGCAATAAGAAGTGCTTAAAGTACAGTCAACGAACCGCTAGGGTGTGAGACTAGCGGTCTTTAGTTACGTTCTATTGGATAGATTGACGGGCAGACTTGCTATTCTTGGCAATTTTGCGATCAAGCCATTTGTAAAAATAATGTGCGGTTATTTTTGCCAGAAATCCCTCGATTTTACTACCTTTTTTTTAACATGACAATAAAGATGAAAAAAAAGGCAAAAGCTAGTACAATAGTAAAAACAATATAGCTATCAGTTTGAGGTGGAAAGATGCGGGAATTTTTAAAAGAAGCACGGCGAATCGTAGTTAAAATCGGAACCAGTTCATTGATTTATCCAAATGGGAATATCAATTTGTCGGGAATCGACCAACTGGCGTTTGTTTTGGCCGATTTAAAAAATCAAGGAAAAGAAATTATTTTGGTTTCTTCTGGTGCCATTGGAGTCGGCATGAACAAATTACATATTGGGACACGACCGGCAGCCATTCCCGAACAGCAAGCCGTAGCCGCCGTCGGACAGGTAGAGCTGATGAATATCTACACTCAGCGTTTTGCCAGTTACAGCCAACAAACCGCACAAGTTTTGCTGACTCGCGATATCGTTGAATATCCTGAAAGCCGCAAAAATGTGATCAATACCCTCGAACAACTGCTTTACATGGGTGTGATTCCGATTATTAATGAAAATGATACTGTGTCGATTGATGAAATGGATCACTTGACCAAATTTGGCGACAACGATCAGCTTTCTGCCATCGTTGCGCAAATTCTAAAAGCCGATTTGCTAATCATGCTTTCAGATATCGACGGTTTTTATTCAGACAATCCCAGCAAAAACGCTGCTGCTAAACTGTACCCTCGCATTTCTTCCATCAATGAGACCTTGATGGATCAAGCGGGGGGCAAAGGCAGCCAATTTGGAACCGGTGGTATGCACAGCAAATTAAAAGCCGCCCAACGAATTTTAGAAAATCATCAAGCTATGATTTTAGCCAACGGCAAGCAACCCGCGATTATTTTTGATCTTTTAGCCGGCAAAGAACTCGGTACTTTATTCAAGGAGGAATAGGAATGACGCAATTAGCAGTTTTAGGCGCCCAAGCCAAAGAAAGTGCCTATCAATTAAGTTTGATGGATACCCCAAAGAAAAATCAGCTCTTGTTGCAAATGGCAGCTGATTTAGAAGCCAATACAAAAAAAATCCTAGCTGCCAACGCCAAAGATTTAGCCGTTGCCGATCAAAACGGTATCAAAGAAACGATGAAAGACCGACTGCGTTTAACAGATGAACGCATCGCCGCAATGGCAGAAGGCATCCGACAAGTAGCCCAGTTGCCCGATCCTATTGGTGAAGTCAACAAAATGTGGAAAAATGTCGACGGTTTGATGATCGGACAACAAAAAGTTCCTCTTGGGGTAATCGGTATTATCTATGAATCCCGACCAAACGTCACGACTGATGCTGCCTCTCTTTGTTTTAAAACCGGCAACGCCGTAATTTTACGTGGAGGAAAAGAAGCGTTCCATTCCAATCAGGTTCTGGTGGATATTTTGCAGGAAAGCCTGGCTGCCCAAAAAGAGAATCCTTATGCCATCCAATTTGTCGACGACACTTCCCATAAGGTCGCCAACGAAATGATGGGCTTGACGGATTACTTGGATGTGTTGATCCCCCGCGGTGGCGCAGGGCTGATCCGTCGAGTCAAAGAAACGGCTACTGTTCCGGTTATTGAAACAGGCACCGGCAACAATCATGTGTATATTGACAAAGATGCCCAACTAGCTATGGCGATCGATATTATCGTCAACGCCAAAACCCAGCGACCATCTGTCTGCAATGCCGCTGAAACCTTATTGATTCATCAAGCGGTTGCCGCCGAATTTTTACCACAAATCGAAGCGGCTTTAACAGAAAAACAAGTTGAACTACGGGCTGACGAAAAAGCCTTGGCTTATTTAAAACAAGCCGTTCCCGCAACAGAAGCCGACTGGGAAACCGAATTTTTGGATTACATTCTCGCAGTGAAAGTCGTTGATTCCGTGGAGGAAGCAATCGCACATATCAATAAATACAACACGAAGCACTCCGAAGCGATCATCACCGAGAACTACTCTGCTTCCCAAAAATTTCTGAAAGAAGTCGATGCTGCGGCTGTCTATGTCAATGCCTCCACCCGCTTTACGGATGGGTTCGTCTTTGGCTTTGGCGCTGAGATCGGCATCTCCACCCAAAAACTCCACGCCCGTGGTCCTATGGGGCTGGAAGCTCTAACCTCCACAAAATACATTATTTATGGCGAAGGACAAGTTAGAAAATAGGAAAAAGACCAGAAAGTTTGGCTAGTGTAGCCAACTTTCCGGTCTTTTTTTAAAACTCTTTTTCCAAACTTTGGCAAGGAACGCCGTCTTCTAAATACACCTCGCCGTAAGGCACATACCCCAACTTTTGATAGAAAGGCAAAGCCGTTAAATCAGCATGAATACTTGCTTTTTTTAATCCTTGAGCCAATGCATAGACTTCTAGCGCCTCAATAATTTGGCTGCCTAAATGCTGTTTGCGGTATTCCGGCAAGGTCGCAATCCGGGTCAGCCGAGCAGTTGTTCCTTCCTGCAAAAAACGACCGGTTGCGGCTGGTTTGTTTTCGTCATACAAAACCGCATAGATTGTTTCATCTAAATCATGGGCATCAAATTCTTCTTCCAGCGGAATTTTTTGTTCCAACACAAACACCTGCAGCCTTATGTAACAACTAGCCGCCCTCTGCCAACGCTGATTGCCTACAACTAACTTCATTTTTTCAGCCCTTTCTTTTTTTCTTATCATACCAAAGTCTGACAAATCGGGAAACCAGAATACTTCCCTAGACCGATGGCAGTCTTCGCTTTTTTTGTTATTCTTAAAAAAAAGGAAATGAGGAGAATACTATGAGTAATCAATCCACGCTTTATAAAGTTTTAGCATTCGTCGGCTTTTTAGTCGTTGCCAGTTTTTTATTAAAAATCGTTTTAGGTCTTGCCGGTTCTCTTATTTGGCTAGTCTTCAAAATTGGGATCCCTGTGGCAATCGTCTACTTCATTCTTCGCTGGTTGAGTAATCGCAACACGTCTCGCCGGTATTAAAAATTGAGATTCTTCCCCGAAATAAAAAAATCAGTCGATGTTCTATCGACTGATTTTTTTGTTTTTCCTACCCTAACGCTACATCCAAAATCATCATCACCATAAAGCCCAGCATCGTGCCAAAGACTGCAAAATGGCGTTTGCTCGAAGTGGTTTGCTGTGCTTCTGGAATCAGCTCTTCCACGACGACATAAATCATTGCACCGGCTGCAAAAGCCAAAGCATAAGGCAGAATCGGTGTCATTTTTGTCACCAAGATTGCACCGATAACGCCGGCAATCGGCTCAACGATTCCGGACGCCTGACCGTACATAAAGGATTTTCGACGGCTTAAGCCTTCTTGCCGCAAAGGAATTGAGACAGCAGCGCCTTCTGGGAAGTTTTGGATACCGATACCTAATGCCACCGAAATCGCCGCTAAAACGGCGGTTTGCGGATTAGGGGCGTTTACCGCCGCACCAAAGGCCACACCAACTGCCAACCCTTCCGGAATATTGTGCAACGTAATTGAAAATACCAATAACACCGTTCGTTTTAAATGACTGGGCAGTCCTTCTCTTTCTTTGTTCGGACCAAAGTGCATATGGGGCAACGTTTTATCCGCCACATACAAAAATAATCCCCCGGCACCAAAACCGATACTGACCACCAGCCAAGGAATATCCCCATTCTCAGCTGCACGACTGATCGCCGGATCTAATAAGGACCAAAAACTTGCTGCAATCATGATTCCTGAAGCAAAACCCAACATCATGTTCAATACATCCCGCTTGATGGTTTTAAAGAAAAAAACCAATCCCGCGCCTAAAGCTGTCATAAAATAGGTAAATCCTGTCCCCACCAAGGCTTGCTGCCATGGTGCCAAACTCAAAATCCAATCGATCATTACTCACCCTCCAAAACTATTCTTCTCCTTTATCATAGTTTGGCAGACCACTTTTTGACAATGATTCCGCCTTCAAAATAGCACAATCGCCTACTATCGCTATGATAATTTTCTATTTTTATGGTAAGCCTAATAAATTTATTTGTCAAACAAAATTTTTAATGGTTTGATACTTATTTTTCTGCTCTTTTTCTCTGGACCTTTTGAAAAAACAGGATCTGGTGATTTCTTCAGAAAATGTGAATTTACTTAAAGTTTGTTGAAACTTCCCATTTTCCCCGCTATAATGCTATAAGACTTGACAATAATAAGAAAAAGTGAGGATACCCATTGATTACAGTAAGTGACGTAAGTTTACAGTTTTCTGATCGTAAACTTTTTGATGATGTGAACATTAAATTTATCCCTGGCAACTGCTACGGCTTGATTGGTGCAAACGGCGCCGGAAAATCGACCTTTTTAAAAGTACTATCTGGCGAAATCCAACCTTCTACCGGAAATGTTACAATTGGTCCGGACGAACGGATGGCAGTTTTAAAGCAAAATCATTTTGACTTTGAAGATTATTCCGTAATCGAGACCGTTATTATGGGACACAAACGGCTTTATGACGTGATGAAAGAAAAAGATGCCATCTACATGAAAGAAGAATTTACAGACGAAGACGGTATCAAGGCAGCGGAATTAGAAGGTGAATTTGCGGAATTGAACGGCTGGGAAGCGGAACCGGAAGCTGCAGTTATGCTGCAAGGATTAAACATTCCGGAAGAGCTTCACCATTTGCAAATGAGTGAATTGACTGCGGGACAAAAAGTGAAAGTATTGTTGGCACAGGCACTGTTTGGCAAGCCGGATGTTTTGCTGCTGGATGAACCTACCAATGGATTGGATATCCAATCCATCAATTGGCTGGAAGACTTTTTGATTGATTTTGAAAATACCGTGATCGTGGTTTCCCATGACCGCCATTTTCTAAACAAAGTTTGTACCCACATGGCTGACCTTGATTTCAGTAAAATCAAATTATATGTCGGCAATTATGATTTCTGGTTGGAATCCAGTCAGTTAGCAACAAAACTGCAATCCCAACAAAATGCGAAAAAAGAAGAACAAATCAAAGAATTGCAAGACTTTATCGCTCGCTTCAGTGCGAATGCGTCGAAATCAAAACAAGCGACCTCACGGAAAAAAATGCTGGAAAAAATCACATTGGACGACATCCAGCCTTCTTCCCGCCGCTATCCTTTTGTCGGCTTCAAACCGGAACGGGAAATCGGTAATGATTTACTGCAAGTAGAAAATGTCAGTGTCACAATTGACGGCAAGAAAATTTTAGATAATATTTCCTTTACCCTGAACAAAGAAGACAAAGTGGCCTTCGTGGCAGACAACGATATCGTGACCACCACCTTGTTTAAGGTTATCATGGGGGAATTGACGCCGGATACCGGCAGCGTTCGCTGGGGGGTTACTACTAGCCAAGCCTACCTGCCTAAAGATACCAGCAAGGAGTTCGCCAACGAAATGACGATTCTGGATTGGTTGCGGCAATATGCAGCGAAGGAAGAAGACGACAATACGTTCCTACGCAGCTTCTTAGGACGGATGCTCTTTTCCGGTGAAGATGTCTTGAAACCGGTCAATGTCCTTTCCGGTGGAGAAAAAGTCCGTTGTATGTTGTCAAAAATCATGCTTTCAAAAGCCAATGTGCTGGTTTTAGATGATCCGACCAATCACTTGGATTTGGAATCCATCACTGCGCTGAATGACGGTTTGATGGCCTTTACCGGCTCACTGCTTTTCGCTTCCCATGACCACCAATTCATCCAAACCTTGGCAAATCGCGTAATCGCCGTTTCCAATAAAGGTGTGGTTGACCGGATGGATACTACCTATGATGAATTTTTGGAAAGTAAAGACGTACAGGATCGCGTTGCCGCACTTTATGCGTGATTTTCGTGTGTTACTATAAAAATGTACCCATTGGGTTTTGAAGGACCCGTAAAAGTTAGACAATAAAATCTAACTTTTGCGGGTCCTTCATGAATTCTCATCCAAAGGTATATTTTTTATTCTTTGGCTAAGGCAGCTTCTAACTTCTTCTGAGCTTCTTCTGCAGCCTTTGTTGGAGATGTAGCAAATAAAGCATTTTGAATCATATCACCAATAATATTACTTTCTTCTGGTGAAAGAGTTAATTCAGGAATCTGTGTTCCATAAATTTTATCAGTAACATCTTTAGCTAAATTTTGTTGGTAGGACTCAGGCGATCCGTCAATGATACTTCGGCGAGGGGAGTATGAAAATTTAGCCTCTGTATTCCATTTTGTACTACTCACACCATCTTCATCTAAAAACATATATTTAACAAATTCTGCTGCTTCATCAGGATGTTTACCTTTGGAATTTACTACGAAATTCCACCCTCCAGCAACCGTGACATCTTTTGCATCTAGTGATGGTTTAGGTAAAGGAATTACACCTATATTTCTATCTTTATACTCCTCATTCAATACACGTATACCTACCGTTCCTCCAATCCACAATGCTGTTTCATCATCACCAAGAATCCCTACGTCACCTGCTCCACGTGATGGTTTAACATTTGCACTTCCATCTTCAATAAAAGATCTCCAAAATGTTAGTGCTTTGATAACTTCAGGAGAATTTAAATTTGCTCTTCCATCAACGATGTAATTGCTATCTTGCTGCCAAATGAATGGCATTAAACAAAAATTTTGAAATGCTCCTTTCGTCATTTCAAAGGTAATACCTGCTCGTTCTGGTGTTGTAAGTTTTTTTGCTGCAAGAATTAATTCATCCCATGTTTTAGGAGGTGTTATATTAGCATTATCTAAAAGATTCTTATCATAAAAAAGAGCCACTAGATCTTGTTCTGTTGGTACTGCTAAAATATGGCCCTTTTCATCAGTAACAGAGTCGATAGAAGCTTTTGAATAATCCGCTAACACTTCTTTCGGGAAATATTTTTCCATTGGATAGGGAATTCCAGCATTAATAAATGTACTTATGGTTCCCGGACTTGCAACAAATATATCTGGTCCAGTTCCAGAAGTAAAAGCAGTTGCAAGTTTGGTTCCCATATATTCGTCTACTGGTACATTCGTTTGTGTAATTTCCACATTTGTGTGCAACGTCTCAAAATCTTTGATACGATCATTAAAAAATTTTTCCTCTCCACCACCCTTTGACCAAAAGTTCCAAAAACTTAATTGTATTTTTTTATCATTGTTCTCTTCAGTATTATTATTGCTACCACAACCAGCTAAGCTAAAGAAAACTATTACTATTAAGAATCCCCAAACACTTTTTTTCATGTCTTTACTCCTTAGCCTGTTTAATAGTTAAAAAAATCTTCTGTTTCTGATTCTTTTGGTTCAATGATATCTGATAAAGGCAATCTGCCTGTTACACCTATGATTGGTAAAAATTCTTTATGAGGTTCGGTCTGATACCAATACGCAGTACTACTATAATCATCACTTCGATGGTTATTATGACCGTGTTCGATAGTAACTTTTATTGATTTATCAAACATAACAGGGTCTTCTATATGATAACGATAGGTCGATATTTTTCCAGCCCAATTTGGATCGCCACCAAGTATCAACCCAAAGTATGGGCTATTGTATTCCTGCGTTGGACACCAAGCCGTATTAAAATAATCTTCCATGCCAGTTCCATGTAGAGAAGGAGGCCATTCTTCTCCATCAATGAATATCATGTCATCGCCTTCACCGTACCAGTTCCATTCATTCGTAAAACGCAAATTGTGAATATTCAAGTTACATCCAATATAATGTCCCTTTCCTTCCGCTTCTAGTAGTACATAATTATTTTCTCCAGAGGTATTTTTACCTCCAAATTCAAAATAGGCATTATCATTATTTTCATCTTTTAATCCTTGAGTGACTTCTCTATGCCAATGTGCATGAAATCGCAAGTTCGTATCAACGTTTTCCTCATATTCTTCATAATCAATGTAGTAATAAAATTTTAATGGTCTTTCTGATTCGCACTGAACCTCGATGACTGCTTTTTCATTAAACGGCATTGGAAGAAAACAATTCAAAGCCTGACCATTTTCAGGACCCATCTGAAATGGTGCTGAAACAAAGTTCTTAGTAATTCCATGTCCCATGCCAAAAAAATCACCTATAGGAACCTCTACGCTAGGGTTCTCTTCTCCATCCCAATACATTCTCAAAATAATCTTTCTATATAGATAGTCCTCCATCATATTTTCTAACGGTGCCATAGTTATCCAAATATGTGTGATGCAACCTGGTTTATTAATATTAGCAAGTACTTTTCTGTCATTTGGATAAAGTTTGAGGAAGTCGCGGTTTCCTCCGGTGACATCATAACTAGAAAAGCGTTTTCTTTTACCTGATCTTTCTTTACAAATATCTCTCAATGAGCTTCCTAACATAATATCTCTCCTCATATATATAAATTTACTGTATATTCAACCACTATTCTTTCATACCAGATGTTTTTATCCCATCTTTAATATAATTTTGGAATAGGAAAAATAAGATAACCGTTGGTAATGCGGCTATTACTGCTCCAGCCAATATAAGATTCCAAGCAGTTGTGTGTTCCTGCTTAAAGTTTGCCATTGCAACTTGAATTACCCATAAATCTTGACGCTGAGTAACGATCAATGGCCATAAATAGGTATTCCAGTTAGTAACAAAGAATGTAATTGCAAGAGTTACGGTAATTGGTTTGGAAAGCGGCATATATATTTTCCAAAAAATTTTAAAATTAGATAACCCATCAATTCGTGCAGCTTCCATCAATGAATCTGGAATATCCATAAAAAACTGTCGATATAAGAAAATACCGTATGCATTAGGCAATAATGGAAGAATAACTGCCCAAAGGGTATTCATTAATCCCATCCCTTTTACAATCGTAAACAACGGAATCATGATTACCGCAAAAGGAATCATCATCGTGCTCATAAACCATGCAAAAACAAGTTTTCTTCCCGGAAATTTAAGCTTTGCTAAGGCATAACCAGCCATTGAATGGAAAATAAGCGCAGTTATTGTAATTGTTATAGCAATGATAAAAGAATTTATCATACTCCTAAAAAATGAACCATTCGCAAAAACTTGTCTAAAATTTTCAAATGTTAACGTTTTAAAGTTAGGAATCAAAGACATATTAAATATTTCATTGTTCGGTTTAAAAGAGCTTAGAACCATAACGTAGATGGGGAATAGAAACAATAAAGCAAGCAGTACTGCACAAATATTAATAATAATTTGTTTTCTTCTACTTCTCATTTTTTCTTCCCCCTTTTGTGTTTAACCATATCAACTTTATCATCTCTCATTGTTTTAAATTGGAAATATGATAGACCCATAATCAATAAGAATAAGGCAACCGCCATTGTAGATGAATATCCAAAATCGTACATTGTAAATGCTTGATCATAAATTCTAAATACTGTTACTTCGGTGGCTTTTGCTGGTCCTCCGTTTGTCATAATTTTGATTTGGTCAAAAACCTGAAAAGATCCAATCGTCGTCACAACTAAAATAAAAATTGTTGTATTTTTTATTTGAGGAAGAGTCACATGAATGAACTTTTGAAATGAACTAGCTCCATCTATTTCTGCTGCTTCATAATATGTTTGAGGTACATCTTTCAGTGCAGATATAAAAATAACCATATTATATCCAACGATTAGCCATACTCCGACTGCTACGACACTTAAAAGTGCCTGATTCCTATCTGCTAAAAAATTTTGGTTTGGAATACCCAAAAGATTCAATATTTCATTGAAATAACCTCTCTTTGGAGAATACATAAATGTCCATACTAATGCAGCAACAACAGTTGAGATTGAATAAGGAATAAAATAAGCCATACGTGCAAAAACTTCTAATTTTCCTTTCAAACTTGTTGTAATTAATGCCAATCCCAATGAAACAGCATAAACTGCTGGAATATAGATAATTGCATAAGTAAATGTGACTTTTAGTGAATTAAAAAAATCGCTATCTCTAAGTAGTCTTTTATAATTATCCAATCCTATAAAACTCATTTCAGTCAAGCCGTTCCATTCATGAAAACTAACATAAATAGCATATAGCATAGGTATAAAAACAAATATTGCTAATCCTAAAATATCTGGAAGAAGCATTAAATAGGCCGTTAGGCTTTCTCCTAAAGTTTTGTTTATACTTTTCTTAGTTTTTTTTTGCTTTTTTTGTTCTACTTTTTGCATTGTTCTCCCCCCTTTATGGAGGTCAAAATTTATTTGACCTCCATAATTCAAAAATTAATTACTTTCGAAATATTCCGTTAATTTTTTATCTGCATCTTTAGCCGCTTGTTCAGGGGTATCACTAAATAAAGCATTTTGAATCATATCTCCAATAATATCGGATACCTTGGGATCCATTGATAATTCAGGGCGTTCAGTGCCGTAAATATCATTTGTAAAGTTAGCACGTAACCCTTTTTGATAGATATCTTCAGCATTTTTAATAACTGATTTTCTAGGAGAATAGGAAAATTTCACTTCTGTATTCCATTCAGTGCTGTTCTTAGCATCCTTATCAAGAAATAACCATTTAGCAAATTTTGCTGCTTCATCTGCATGCTTACTTTGAGAATTGACAACTAATTTCCAACCGCCTGCAACTGAAGTAGGCATCCCATCCTCTGGAATAGGTAACGGAACTACACCAACATTGGTATCTGCATAATCGTCTTCCAATGCTTTAATACCAAAACTTCCGCCAATCCACATTGCAGTTTCTTCATCTCCCAAAATCCCCACATCACTAGCAAAACGAGAAGGCTTTAGGTTAGCGCTGCCGTCATCAACCATTTTTTTCCACAAAGTCAGAGCATCTATTACTGGTTTAGTATTAAGCAATGATTTTTCACCATCGAAGAAATCCCCACCTGACTGCCATACAAATGGCATGAACGAAAAATTACCATATGCTCCTTTCGTTAAATCGTAAGTAATTCCCGAAATTTCATCCGTAGTTAATTTTTTTGCTGCTGTTATCATTTCATCCCAAGTTGTTGGTGGTTGGATTCCAACTTTTTCAAACATGTCTTTGTCATAGAACAAAGCCATTAAATCTTGCTCAAATGGTATAGCAATGATTTTTCCATCTTTTGTAACATCTTTAATTGATTCTTCTGAATAATCTTTTAGTACTTCTTCATCAAAATATTTATCGAGAGGATAAGTAATACCTGATTCAATAAACGTATTAATTGTACCTGGACTTGCACTAAAAACATCTGGTCCTTCACCTGTAGCAAAGGCAGTAGTTAATTTAGTACCGGTATAGTCATCAATTGGAATATTTTTTTGAACGATATCTATAGATGGATTCTTTTCTTCGTACTCTTTAATTTTTTCATTAAAAAATTTCCCTTCTCCACCTTCACTGGTCCAATGGTTCCAAAATTCAATTTTAGTTTTGTCACTGCTAGAAGAATTTTCTTTTTTATTACCACAAGCTCCTAAAAGTAGTACAGCTCCAACAATTGTAACAAATGATAATACTTTTTTATTCATTTTATTCTCCTCCTGTTTTTTCTAATTTTTCTCCAAGGGACCCCCCAGGATGATAAAGATGAAAATCATCACTACTAAAGTTAGCAGATTCGGATAAGGTAACACCTAAGCTATCCCCTAAAGCCAACATAATAATAGCACTCGTTGTGGGAGCCAAATTCAATTGATCTGCTTCATTTTCATAGCTGTAAGCTAAAGTAAGATCGCAAGCATGTGCCAAAGAGGAATTTTTTTTTGAAGTAAATGCTATCTTAAAACAACCGATTTTACTTAATGACGGAATTACTGCTAACACCTCTCTCGTTTCTCCGCTGTTTGATAATAAAAAAACAACATCCTCTTTATTAACCATTCCCAAATCACCATGTACTGCTTCCGTGCTATGAACGAAAATCGAAGTAATTCCTAAACTTGAGAAAGTAGCAGCTAATTTTTGTCCGATGTGTCCAGATTTACCCACACCTGTAAAAACAACCTTTCCTTTTCTTTTTTGAACAGCATGTACTACTTTCAAAAACTCCGAATTAAGATTGTCTCCCACTGACTTTAGCGCCCGTTGCTCGGTATCAATTACCGCTCTTGCTCGATCCAATACATTTTCCATCTAACTTCCTCCTTGAATAACCGTTTTCATAACTAACCTAGTTTGATTTTCGTAGTATTTTTTTTCATTCATTCTTATTACTAATTTTGCTGCTTCAATTCCAATCTCTCTTGGTTCTTGCTGCACATAGCACAAAATAAAATTTTGAAATAAATTTTGAAACTGAATCTTACCATAGGAAGCAATTTTATATGATTCGCGTTGGTCTTGTGGAAGTCTTTCATAAATAGCTTTAATTATTCCAGTAGTCATTGCATTGTTAAGTGAAATAATATTGCATCCATTTGGAAATCTATCTATTATTTCTCTAAATAAAATTTCTCCTCCTTTTTCAGTGTAGTTCCCATCTAATATGGAGTAATCCTCCCCCACTTCCTCTAAAGCCGAAATAGTTCCACACAATCGATCATTTCCAACTGATAAATTCTGTAACCCATTTACTATAACTATTGGCTGTGTAACATTCTCTAAAAATTTTTTTGTCAATTTATAAGCATTTTGGAAATTAGCCTCCCCAACAAAGCTTATATTAGAAGCTTTTTCAACTTGTCTATCAATTGAAATAATTTTCAATCCTGTAGTAGCTAACTCTTCAATAAAAGAATCATTTTCTCCGGTAGTAGCTAAAATAACGGCTTCTACATTGTTTTCGAGAAATTTTTTCAAAATATTTTTTTCATGTACTGGATTATCATTTGAACTAGCTATATAAAGTACATACTTCTGTTTGCTAAACGTATCCTCCAGCCCTTTTATAATTTGCATAAAATACTCATTTGTAACATTAGGAATTACGATTCCCACAATGTTGCTGCTATTCCTCTTTAAATTTGAGGCAGTCATATTTGAATAATAATTCGTTCTTTTTATTGCTTCTAAAACCTTGTTTTTATTATCTTCAGAGACCGTACCGAGATTATTTATTACTCGTGAAACAGTAGCAATTGATAGCTGTGCTTCAGTAGCAACATCTCGAATTGTTGTTCTTTTTCTTTTCATCACAATACCTTAAATTAATATTCTGTTTAGATTTACAAGATCTTTCTTCGTTGGCAAAGACTTAATTGCTCCTGATTTTGTTACAGTGAAAGCTCCTACAGTATTTGCCAATAGTAAGATTTCTTTTTTATTCATATTATTTACAAGACCATAAGCTAACGCACCATTAAATGAATCCCCTGCAGCTACAGTATCAACAGGCTCCACTTTGAATGCACCCATTTCGGTTATTTGAAAATTATTGTCCATCCATAATGCTCCTTTTTCACCGAGAGTGACAATGACGTTTTCAACTCCCATTTCTATTAATAATCGTGAGGATTCGATTACATCCTTCCTTGTTTTAATTTTTTTATCAGTTAAAATACCAAGTTCTGTTTCATTAGGTGTTAAGTAGCTAATTTTTTGTAAAATGTCCTTTTCTAATAAAACGGCCGGGGCTGGATTCAACAAAACTTTTATTTGATTTTTATAGGCAAACTCAATCACTCTTTTTGTTACACTCAGATCCATCTCTAATTGCAAAACTAGTAATTCTGCATCCAAAATAATCGACTTTACTTCATTAAAGTCATCCATTGAAAATTGCAAATTTGCTCCTGGAACTACTATTATTCTATTGTTACCATCTTTATCTACCCAAACACACCCCACACCTGTTGATGACTTACTCGTAGATAACATATATTCTGTATCTACTCCTACTCTATTTAAGACCTCTTTTGCCTCAATACCAAAATCATCTTTTCCGACCATTCCAATAAAAGTAACTTCTTCTTCTAACTTTGCAATAGTTGCCGCCTGATTAGCTCCTTTTCCTCCAGCATTCTTATCAAAATCAACGCCAATTAGTGTTTCACCATTTTCAGGTAAACGGGTTGCTTTTGTCAGAAGATCCATCATGAAGCTTCCTAATATAACAATTTTAGCCATTAAATACCCCTCCAAGTAAACGTTTACTTACGCTTTTAAAAAAAATATGATTTGCTTTTTCCACAAGTAAACGTTTACTTGTGGAGGCTTTTAGCAAGCAAACGCCCACATTCCATTGAAAGCGTTTGCTTTTTACAAAATTAATAATACAGTCTCTCGTTTAAGAATTCAATACGTTATTTTTGTTTCTAATTTGTTTCTTAATTTAAATTTCATTATGTGTATATACTTTCATACCTCAATAAAATATTTTATAATTGTTTAGAAACGTGTTTTTTATTGTTTTTAAGTCCGCTTAGTTGTATTCTATATGATGTAATAGTAAACGTTTACTTAAAAAGTATTTTTAACCTAAGGAGAAAAACATTGAACCGAGTTACGATTAAAGAAGTTGCTAAACTTGCAAATGTTTCGATTGCAACAGTCTCACGAGTCATAAATAATATAAACACGGTAACTTCTGAAAATAAGGAAAAAGTTAATGCAGCAATTGAAGAATTAAATTATTTTTCAAATAAAACTGCTGCAAATTTAAAAAAAAATAGTAGTAATATTATTGGAATAATTATTCCAACATTGGCAAATGAATTCTTTATGCAGCTGATTAAAGGAATTGAGGACCATTTTAACCGTTCAGATTATGTTTTCTATATTGCTAGCTCTGATGATAACCCTCAAAAAGAAGAGTCCATTTTACGTAAATTATACGAAAGTAATGCTGAAATAATTGTCTTAGCTACTATTGGCTATAATGAATCATTTATCAAAGAATTAGTAAAAATGGGAACAAAAATTATCACAGTAGATCGCTTAATAGATATTAAACCGCGAATAGATTTTGTTGGAGAGTCAAATAATAAATCTGCTTATGAACTGACTATTAAATTTTTGGAAACAACTACTGTTAAAGAAATTGCTTTACTTGGTGGTTATGAATATCTTTCTATCGGGTATGAGCGAATTCAGGGCGTAAAAAAAGCTTTGGGAGAAAAAAATATTCCTTTTCACTATTACGATGGACAATATAACGAGAAAAATGCTAAAAAAATATTTTCAAAAATTAGAACTGATTTTCCTAATGGATGTGGTATTATTTCATTAAGTAATACCATGACTTCAGGTATAATTACAGAAATGTATGAAAATTTTAGTGATAAAGATCGTGTACTTTATCCGATAGCTTCCTATGGTCAAATTACTTTTCAACAGATTTTTTCTAAAAATATTATTACCTTTGTAAAACAAAATCCTTATGAATTAGGAATTGAAGTTGCCAGTTTGCTTCAAGAAAAACTAGAAATCACTGATTCAAATACCGTTGTTACTAAAATTCTAACTAATATAATTGAATAAAAAAATCTTGTAT
>NZ_MAEK01000022.1:36310-86146 GCF_009933265.1 Enterococcus sp. JM9B
ATACAAGATTTTTTTATTCAACTTAATCCACGCGCACTTCACCAAAGGAAAAGACAGCGATACAGCCGTAGCCGGTATGACTGGCGATGGTTGGTCCCATCGGCAGCAGCTTCAATTCTTTGATGGTTATTTTTTGTTTTAGCAGATCTGCCACTTTTTCAGCACTTGGGCGATCTCCGGAATAGGCGATATAAATGATTTGATCTTCTTTAGAAGCGATGCGATTGATGGTTTCGTCCGCCACTTTCTGCAAGGATTTGTTCCGTCCCCGCACTTTGTCCACGTTTTTTAAATGCCCCGTAGCATCCACATGAATGATCGGTTTGACATTCAATAACCCGCCGACTGCCGCTGCGGTTTTTGAGATACGTCCGCCTCGTTCCAAATGTTTCAAATCATCCACGGTTACCCATGATTGCAGGTTCATTTTGTTTTTTTCGACCCATTGTGCTACTTCTTCCAAAGTTTTGCCTTGAGCTTGGCGTTTTTGTGCTTCCATGACCAGCAGTCCCTCACCGGCACAAGCCGCCAATGTGTCAACGACAGTAATCTGTACTTCCGGGTAGTCTTCTTTCAGCAAAGCGACTGCTTGCAAGGCGCTATTATAAGAACCGCTCATTCCAGAAGAAAATGCCAAATACAAAATCGGTGTTTGTTGTTCCACATAAGGACGGAAAAATTCCACGTAGCGACCGACATTGATCTGTGTTGTCGTTGCTTGGTGATTGGCTTTTATTTTTTCAAGAAATTGTTCGTAATCAAAGGTCTTACCAAGATCGTCTACATATTCTTGTCCATCCATTTCAATCAGCATGGGAATATAAGCAACCCCGACTTCTTCCAACTGTTGAAAAGGAATGTCGCAGCATGAGTCAGTAATGATTTGGTACATAACGATGCCTCCTATTTTGGTGATCCATTTTCCTTTTAGAAAATTTAGTTTGATTTTCGCATTTGTCTCTCCTTCACGAAACCTTCTCGGTGAAGTTGTATCCACTTAAATCTATTCCCATTTTATCATAGAATAGCAATAAAAAAACAAAAAGAGTCGCTGACACCGTTTTTTTTACGGAATCAGCATCTCTTTTTGATCGATTTATTGCTGCTTAGATTTGTGCCCAGACACTTTCCAAAATATTGGTTTGAGTACGGTCGGGTCCAACAGAGAAAGTCGAGATGCGTACACCGACTAATTCGGACACCCGTCGTACATAATTACGGGCATTTTCAGGCAATTCACTTAGTGTTTTACAGCTGGTGATATCTTCACTCCAGCCAGGAAGTTCTTCGTAGACTGGTTTGCACCGTTTCAATTCCTTCAAACTTGCTGGGTAATGATAAATTAATTCCCCGTCAAGTTCATAAGCCGTACAAATTTTAACAGTTTCTAATCCGCTCAGGACATCAATCGAATTCAATGACAGATTAGTGATCCCGGAAACTCGTTTTGAATGGCGCATTACCACGGAATCAAACCAGCCGACACGACGGGGACGTCCTGTTGTTGTCCCGTATTCGCGGCCGACTTCCCGAATGCGTTCGCCGGTTTCATCAAATAATTCAGTCGGAAATGGACCATCCCCCACTCGTGATGTGTAGGCTTTGCAGACGCCAACAACTTTATTGATTTTTGATGGACCAACGCCGCTGCCGATGGTTACCCCGCCGGCTACCGGATTGGAGGAGGTCACAAATGGATAGGTTCCTTGATCGATATCCAGCATTACCCCTTGCGCGCCTTCAAATAACACCCGTTTACCTGCATCAAGAGCATCATTTAAAATAACTGAAGTATCGGTGACATATTTTTTGATTTGTTGACCATATTCATAATATTCTTCAAAAATTTCTTCAAAAGTGATTGGTTCTGAATCAAACATTTTCACGAATTGACGATTTTTTTCTTCCAAATTGATCCGTAACCGTTCTTCAAAAATTTCTTTATCTAATAAATCGGCAATCCGAATCCCCACACGAGCGGCTTTATCCATATACGCAGGTCCGATCCCTTTGATGGTGGTACCGATTTTATTGTCGCCCTTCGCATCTTCTTGTAATTGATCCAATTTGATATGGTAAGGCAAGATAACATGCGCCCGATCAGAAATCCGCAGATTGTCGGTTTGCACCTTGTGTTCTTTCAAATAGTTCAATTCGGTCACGAGGGATTTCGGATTAACCACAACACCGTTTCCGATTACGCTGATTTTATCTTTGTAAAATATCCCGGACGGAATCAAATGCAATTTATAGGTCACACCGTCGAATTTGATGGTATGTCCGGCATTGTCTCCTCCTTGGTAACGAGCGATCACTTCTGCATTTTCACTTAAAAAGTCTGTGATTTTTCCTTTGCCTTCGTCGCCCCATTGTGTTCCTACTACAACTACTGATGACATTCGAACACCTCATTCTTTCTTCTTGATCCTGAATTATTGTATCAATAATCCTCCCCTAAGGCAACTAATAATCGAATATTCGTTTTAATTTTATTAATTAATCTAGTAAAACACGAACATTATTTTGGATTGAGTCAAAAAAACCTTTTTTTCATGAATAATCAAAAAAATTGCAGAAAAAAAGCAGAAGGCCGCAACCTTCTGCTTTTGGCTCAAAATTCTTCTCTTGGTGACAAGGAGGAGAATTTGTTGTACTCCTTGATAAATAACAATTCTACCGTCCCCCGTGCCCCGCTCCGGTTTTTTTCAATGATGACTTCAACGATATTGTCGTTGTGGGCTTCTTCAGGGGCGTCCTCTTCCCCGTCTCGTTGGTAGTAATCCTCCCGATACAAAAAGGCAACGATATCCGCATCCTGCTCGATTGATCCGGATTCACGGATATCACTCAACACGGGGCGTTTGTCCTGCCGTTGCTCCACACCCCGTGAAAGCTGGGACAAGGCGATGACAGGTACTTTTAATTCTTTGGCTAATTTTTTTAGTTGCCGGGAAATTTCGGAAACTTCTTGTTGGCGGTTTTCCCGACCCGTTCCTTCAATCAACTGCAAATAATCGATTAAAATCAGTCCAAGATTTTTCTTTTCTTGGGCTAATCGGCGACAACGGGCACGAATCTCCGAGATTTTGATTCCGGGAGTATCATCGATATAAATATTGGCCTTGGATAAACTTCCCATGGCAATAATCAAATTACGCCATTCTTCTTCCGTCAATTGTCCAGTACGCAAATGGCTGGCTTCAATCGATCCTTCCGCACAAAGCATCCGCCGTACCAAGGACTCTGCCCCCATTTCCAAACTAAAAATAGCCACGGAACGATCGGTTTTTGTACCGATATTTTGCGCAATATTCAAAGCAAAAGCTGTTTTTCCGACAGCTGGTCGGGCAGCAAGGATAATCAATTCTTCTTCCTGCAATCCTGCTGTCATTTTATCTAATGCTGGGTAGCCGGTGGGAAGTCCCGTGATTTCTTCATTATTTTGCGCCAATTGATCGATGTTTTCGATGGCTTGTGTCAGTACATCTGCAATCATTTGGAACCCATTGCTGTTGCGGCGCTCGGAAACCTCTAAAATCCGTTTCTCTGCATTTTCAACGATAGCGGAAATATCACCGCTTTGTTCAAAGCCTTCTGTAACGATTTGATTGGCTGCTTGGATCAGATTACGCAAAAGTGCCTTGTCGCTGACAATTTTCGCATAAAAGCCGATACTGCCGGCGTAAGGCGTTGTCTGGCTCAACTCCACCAAATAACTGACACCACCGATATCCTCCAGCGCATTGCTTTTTTCGACTTCCGCCTTTAATGTCACTACATCGATCGCTTCATTGCGGTCGCTTAAATTGATCATTCCTTGAAAAATGATTTGATGCCGTCTTTGATAGAAGTCTTTGGCTTCAACGACTTCCATCGCATTGATCAATTCATCTGGTTCAAGAAAAATTGCTCCCAAGACAGCTTGTTCTGCTTCAATGTCTTGCGGCGGCATCCGATCTTGCCATTCTACCATTGTGTTCTCCTTATTCGTTTTAAAGTATTAAATTTTCTTTACAGAAAATTTAGTCTGTTTCTCATGCCCTATCCCCATTCCACTAGACACTGTACATTAGTGGAACTGGCATCCTTATTCGTTTTAAAGTATTAAATTTTCTTTACAGAAAATTTAGTCTGTTTCTCATGCCCTATCCCCATTCCACTAGACACTGTACATTAGTGGAACTGGCAGGTTTGCGTTACTAGGAAAAATCAGTCTTTTAAAATCATTTCGGTCTACTAATTCTACAAGATATTTTAGGAAAGCACAATATAGGCCCAGAAGGAAACTTCTGAGCCTGTAAGCTGTTGTTTTCACTTGGTTACTTATTCTGCCACATGGACTTTCAGGGTCGCTGATACTTCAGGATGTAGCTTGATTGGAACTTTTGTATAGCCTAGTGTCCGAATGGGATTCGCCAATTCGAGTTTACGTTTGTCAATTTTGACATCGTATTGCTTTTTCAGACCTTCTGCGATTTGTTTTGAAGGAATCGAGCCAAAGAGACGGCCGTCTTCTCCTGCCTTTGCTTTGATTTCTACCACTGTTTCTTCTTTTTCAATAAAGGCCTTCAATTGATTGGCTTCTGCCAAAATTTCTGATTCATGTTTTTCTTGGGCTTTTTTCTTGCCCTTCATTTCCGCAAGACTTTCTGATGTCGCTTCTTTTGCCAGATGATTTTTCAGCAAATAGTTTTGCGCATATCCGGTTGGTACTTCTTTGATGTCGCCTTTTTTGCCTTTGCCTTTGACATCTTCAATAAAAATTACTTTCATTCCGTGGTCCCCTCTTTCACTTGGTACTCTTTTAATTCATTATATAACATTGTTTTCACTTCGTTAATCTTTTTTCCGGAAATTTGTGTCGCTGCGTTGGTAAAATGTCCGCCGCCCCCTAGTGTTTCCATAAGTTTTTGGACATTGACTTTGCCACTGCTGCGGGCGCTGATTCCCACTTTGCCGTCCTCACGTTTCGTGATGACAAACGCAGCTTCCACGCCATTCATTGAAAGCAACGTATCTGCTGTTTTTGCGGCGGTAACGCTGTCGTACAGCTTTTCTTCCGATCCGCAGGCAACCACGATACTGGTGGTAATAAATTCACTGCTTGCCACCATCTCACTGATTTCCAAGAAGGACGTTAGATCGGTACTTAACATGTACTGGACGATTGCACCATCTGCTCCGCTGTCTTTTAAATAACTGGCAACGTCAAAGGTTCGGCTGCTGGTTCGTACCGCAAAGCTTTTCGTGTCCACAATCATTCCTGAAAGCAGGAGTGTTGCTGTTATTTTATCAAGTTTCTTCTGACTGTTGCTCTCGTATTGGATCAATTCGCTGACTAATTCCGAGGCAGAAGATGCGGAAGATTCAATATAGGTCAATAACGGTTTCGACGGAAATTCATCCCCTCGTCGATGATGATCGATAATCACGACCTTTTCAAATTGCTCGTAAAGAGGTTGCGAAATCGAAAGAGAAGGCTTGTGGTAATCCACCATAATCAGCAAACTATCCTTGGTGATTTGCCCCATCGCCTGTTGTACCGTAATCAGCTTGGCTTCCAGCTCTTCATGTTTATGGATTTCCTCCAGACAACGTTCCACATCAGGAATCAGCTCATTTTCGTCAATCACAATATAATTGGTCTTGCCTTGAAAGTCCGCCAAACAAGCAACCCCAAAAGCCGAACCGATTGCGTCCATATCTGGAAAACGGTGACCCATAATATAGATGTCATTGTTTTCATTGATAATATTTTTCAGCGCCGTACTCATGGCACGAGAGCGAACACGTGTTCTCTTTGCAGTGCCGGCAGTATTGCCGCCGAAAAATTTCGGTTTGGCTTCGTCCAACGCTTCTTTGAGAACGGTTTGATCTCCCCCACGCACCAATGCCATATCCAAATTATTTTGGGCAACTTCCCCAATTTTCACCAACGATTCTGAACCATACGCTACACCAATACTGATGGTCAATGGTGGTGCCTGTTCTTCCGTGGCTTTGCGGATTCGCTCCATCAAAGAAAATTCATCCTGTGCCATTTTATCGATGTCTTCATTGTGGGCTACAAAAAAATAACGTTCCGCATTCAGGCGTTTATAAAAAATCTGATATTCGTTGATCCAATCAGAAATAACCGTGGTAATCAGGGAATTCAAATAAGAAACTTCCTTATCATCCATTTTATCCACGACGTCGGTATAATTATCTACCGAAATAATTCCGATTCCCGGACGAATTGCCAATTGTTTCTTCTTTGCCCGTTCCTGATCCGTGACATTGTATAGAAAAAGAATTCCTTTTTTTCGATCCATGGAATAGGTATATACATCATCTGGTAAATGCAGCAAGCCCTGTTCCTTATTGTGATTCAGCAAATTGACCAAATAGTCCTGCCAAACAGACTTGCTGTACTTGTGCAGCAGTTGCAGCGCATTTTGGTTCATCCATTCTACCTGCTGATGCTCATCATAGATAAAGATCAAGGAAGGTGATTTCTCAGATAAATATTTGGAGTTTTCCTGCGCAACTCTGGCAGACATTCGGATACTCTCCTGCTCACTGATTTGATGCCATCGGCGCAAACGAATGTGCATTTGAAAAAGAAAAAGATTGGCAACAATCACGATGCCAACTGCCAGCCATTTATTGAGAAACAGGAGACTCAGGACCTGCAAGAGACAACAAAGCAAAGCAAGTTTCCCAAAAACTTCTTTTTTCATAGATAACTCCTCACTACAACTCATTTCATCTCTTTTATTTTATCACAACTTGCCTGTGAATGCGATTTAGGATGTTTCACGTGAAACATTTTCGCGAAAACCCATCATTTAAATAACATAAAAAAGATGAAACAAAAATCAATTGACTTTTGTTCCATCTTTGAAATTCTAATTATTCTTCGCCTACAAATGGTAGTAAGCCCATGATACGTGCGCGTTTGATCGCAATAGTTAATTTACGTTGGTTTTTAGCGCCGGTACCTGTTACACGGCGTGGCAAAATCTTTCCACGTTCTGAAATAAAACGTTTCAATAATTCAACATCTTTATAGTCTACGTGTTCAATATGATTTGCTGCAAGATAATCAACTTTACGACGTTTACGTCCGCCTCTTCTTTGTTGTGCCATTCTGTTTCCCTCCTATCAACTAAAAATACTAGAATGGTAAATCATCGTCTGAAATGTCGATCGAAGAATCTGTTCCAAATGGATCAGAAGTATCACGATCGAAATTCGGCATTCCGGTTGATGGTTGAGATGATTGATTTTGATTACCAAATGAATTGGAGTTAGCGTTCGAGTTAGAACTTGTATTGGTATTGTTGAAAGAATTATTGGAATACCCGCCACCATCTGTACGACGTTGTTCAGATGCTGAACGTGATTCTAATAATTGAAAGTTTTCAGCAACAACTTCCGTTACATAGACCCGCTGACCTTGTTGGTTTTCATAAGAACGGGTTTGAATCCGTCCGGTAACTCCCAGCAGAGTACCTTTGCGTGCATAATTCGCCATTGTTTCGGCTGGTTTGCGCCAAATGACACAGTTGATAAAATCAGCTTCACGTTCACCGCTTTGGTTTGTGAAGTTGCGATTTACAGCAAGTGTGAAAGTAGCTACCGCCGATCCGCTAGCAGTGTAACGTAAATCAGGATCTTTAGTCAATCGTCCAACTAATACGACATTATTGATCAAATCGATTCATCTCCTCATCGTTAAAATTTGTTTCACGTGAAACATTTTTATTCTTCTTCTTTAACAATCATGTGACGAAGAATATCGTCGTTGATTTTTGCAAGACGATCAAATTCATTGATTGCACCTGCACTTGATGGAGAAGAAACTTTTACGATGTGATAGATGCCTTCGCGGAATCCATTCATTTCATACGCTAGACGGCGTTTTTCCCAATCTTTTGATTCGATAACTTCAGCTCCGTTATCTTTCAAGATTGTATCGAAACGTTCGATCAAAGCAGATTTTGCTTCCTCATCAATGTTAGGACGAATGATGTATAAGATTTCATACTTCGTGTTTTCCATTGATTTTCACCTCCCTATGGACTTTGGCCCTTAGAATTCCCTAAGAGCAAGGAGAGCTGTCATAAAAGACTACTCACAAAGTCAAATTATACAGGAAAAGTTCCTAAAAGGCAAGCAAAGAATCGCTGATTCTCCAGGCTTTTTTCGTAAAAGAATTGCGGCTTTTCTGAATTTTTAGCTGCTGTTTTTCTCTCCTCTAGTTTTAAATACGCCTTTTTCAGTCGAATCTTTTTTCAAATCTTTTATTTCAAAAAGAATTTGTTCTTCTTGCTCCACATACTTGGCGCTTTCCATATAGCAAAACCGACGAACGCCTTCTTTTTCAAAAAGTTTCACTTTCGTCATCTCTGTCATAATCTCCCGCACCTCTGCTTCGGTCAGATCCTCTCGACAGGCAATTGGCATAAAGGTGTGGGGACGATTGTTGCCATCCAAAAAAGTTAAGGACAGCTTTTTTCGAGCATCTCCCTCCCTTCTGAAATTTCGCAGCTTCACTTTTTCTAAATAATCCTCCTCTTTTGCCAGTTTTTGTATTTTTCGTGTGGTTTCAATAACTGCAACAGCTGCAAATTCTGACGGCATCAATCGCTGACAAAGTTCAGTCCAGCGGTGCAGCGCTTCTTCTGTTGGTCCTTTGATGACATCGTTCAATCCCTGCTTAAAGAGCTGTCCCCGCCCATTTTGAAACAAGAGTTCAATTTTCGTATCCAAATAATAACGCATCTTTTTCCCTCCGATCCCTTTACCTCTATAACGAAAAAAAAGCACAAAATGTCAAACGAATTTGTGAAAAAAGATAAAAAGAAACCGTCAAAAGTTATCCACTGGGGAAAACTTTTGACGGTTTTATTTATCCACATTTCTTTTTTTACGTCTCGCTTTAGAAAAAAGACCACCTACAAACTAGGCGGTCTACTTTCTTATTCTGGGTCAACACTTTCTGCTTCCTCTTCAATCGCTTCTGGATCAACGGCTGCCATGGTAACTACCTTGGCATTGTCTTCCATCTTCATCAAACGAACCCCTAAGGTTGCCCGTCCGGTTTGCGAGACTGTCGCAACATTGAAACGAATGATTACACCACGATTGGTGATCAGTAAAATATCTTCTTCTCCGTTTACCGTCGTCAGACCAGCCAGTGGACCATTTTTCGTCGTGATATTGGCAGTCTTGATCCCTTTGCCTCCCCGACCTTTGATTGGGTATTGATCGCCGCCGGTTCGTTTGCCATAGCCGTTTTCGGTAATGACCAGTACTTCCCGATCAGGAGTAATAACAGCTGCGCCAACGACATAATCCTCTTCACGTAAACGAATTCCGCGAACACCTGCTGCAGTCCGTCCCATATCTCGGACGGCTTCTTCCTTGAAGGTAACGGAATAACCGTTATGCGTGCCAATGATAATGACATTTTCACCATTTGTTTCCAAGACGTTGACTAACTCATCGCCTTTCTTCAATCCGATAGCAATCAGTCCATTGCTGCGGATATTGGCAAATGCCGTTACTGAAGTCCGCTTAACTACACCCAATAGTGTCGTAAAGAAGAGATAGCGACCATCTTTTGGTGAACCGTCAACGGAAATAATCGTTTGGATCTTTTCACTGGAGTCGATTCCCAATAGATTGATTACTGGGATTCCCTTAGCTGTCCGACCATATTCTGGAATTTCATAGCCCTTCGCCCGATAAACTTTTCCTTTATTGGTAAAGAATAACAACGTATCATGGGTGGAACAAGAAACCAGCGTCTTCACAAAGTCTTCATCGTGAATGCCCATCCCCTGAATTCCGCGGCCGCCACGGCGTTGCGCGCGAAATTCACTTTTTGCCAAACGTTTGATGTAGCCGTTGTTGGTCAAGGTAATCACGATTTCTTCTTCTTCGATCAAGTCCTCGTCTTCCAAACTCAACACTTCACCCACCAACAATTCCGTCCGGCGTTTATCTCCGAAACGATTGGCAATTTCACCTAATTCTGTTCGGATGATTTCAGAAACCCGTTCTGGATTTGCTAAAATTTCCTTCAAATCAGCAATTAAAGTCAGTAAATCTTGGTATTCATTTTCGATTTTTTCCCGTTCCAAACCGGTCAATCGGCGTAAACGCATGTCTAAAATCGCTTGCGCTTGTCGATCTGACAGCTTGAAGCGGTCCATCATCGTGGTTTTGGCCACATCATCTGATTTTGATCCGCGAATAATCGCAATAATTTCATCAATGTGATCCAAAGCAATCCGCAAACCTTCTAAAATATGCGCTCTGGCTTCAGCTTTGTTTTTGTCAAATTCTGTCCGACGAGTCACAACTTCCCGTTGGTGTTCGACATAATTTTCCAAGATTTGTTTTAAGCTGAGAATCTTTGGCACACCTTTTTCGATGGCCAACATATTGAAGCCAAAAGAGGTTTGCAATGACGTCATTTTATATAAATTATTCAAAATAACCGAAGAGCTGACATCCCGTCGAACGTCAATGACGATCCGCATGCCTTCCCGAGAAGATTCGTCCCGTAGATCCGTGATTCCTTCGATCCGTTTGTCGCGATGAAGTTCTGAGATTCGTTCAATCAGCTTGGCTTTGTTGACCATGTAAGGCAGTTCAGTCACCAAAATTCGTTCTTTTCCGTTAGGCATCTCGGTGATTTCTACCCGACCGCGGATCGTGATTGATCCTTTTCCAGTTTCATAGGCCCGACGAATGCCGGATTTTCCCATGACAAGACCCCCTGTTGGAAAATCTGGTCCTGGTAAAACTTCCATCAATTCGCTGTTGGTCACTTCTGGGTTTTCCATCAACAAATCAATCGCTGCAATGACTTCATTCAAGTTATGTGGAGGAATGTTGGTCGCCATCCCTACTGCGATCCCGGTAGTTCCATTTACCAGCAAGTTAGGAAAACGTGCCGGTAAAACTTCTGGTTCTCTTTCGGTATCATCATAGTTGCTGATAAAGCCTACAGTATTTTTATTGATGTCCCGCAACATCTCTAACGCTAATTTGCTCATGCGGGCTTCGGTATACCGCATCGCCGCAGCACCGTCACCATCGACAGAGCCGAAATTTCCGTGGCCGTCTACTAGCATGTAACGGTAACTAAAGGGTTGTGCCATCCGCACCATTGATTCATAGATGGCACTGTCGCCGTGGGGATGGTATTTCCCCATAACATCTCCGACAATCCGGGCTGATTTTTTATGGGGTTTATCCGGTGTTACACCTAATTCGTTCATCCCGTAAAGGATTCGCCGATGGACCGGTTTTAAGCCGTCGCGGACATCTGGAAGGGCCCGAGCAACAATTACGCTCATGGCATAGTCGATGAAGGACTCTTTCATTTCGCTGGTTAAATTTACATCATGGATATTTTTCTTTGCTTCGCTCACGATTTTCCTCCTTATTTATGTCAAGGTAAGAAATTTCTTTTAAATTTCCACCGATTTTCATGCCGTCTATCATTCCACAAAATACTTACACAAGTGGAGCTGACATCCTTCATCTAGATATCAAGATTTTTCACGTAATGGGCATTTTCTTCGATAAACGCACGGCGAGGTTCTACCCGGTCTCCCATTAGCATTTCAAAGATTTGATCGGCTTCGATAGCATCATCCACGCTGACTCTCAGCATCAAGCGATTATCAGGGTCCATTGTGGTTTCCCATAATTGGTGGTCGTCCATTTCTCCTAGACCTTTGTACCGTTGTACGTTAGGTTTTGGTGTTGCCGGCAAGGATTGAATCACTTCCTGCAACTCTTCTTCTGCACGTTTTCCAGGCTGAACGTAGGTGATATTTTTTCCTTGCTTTACGCCATACAATGGTGGTTGGGCGATATAAACGTACCCTGCTTCCACGATTGGACGCATGTAACGATAGAACAACGTCAATAGCAAGGTCCGGATATGGGCGCCATCGACATCGGCATCCGTCATAATCACTAATTTGTGGTAACGGGCTTTGGAGACATCAAAATCGGAACCAAAGCCGGTTCCCATTGCTGTGAAAAGAGAACGGATTTCTTCATTGGCTAAAATTTTATCCATCGTTGCTTTTTCAACATTCAAGATTTTTCCGCGGATTGGTAAAATCGCTTGGAATTCCCGATTTCGTCCTTGTTTTGCAGAACCACCAGCGGAATCCCCTTCGACGATGAACAATTCGCATTTTTCCGGATCGTTGCTGGAACAGTCTGCCAGTTTTCCAGGGAGATTGCTGATTTCAAGCGCACCTTTTCGTCGGGTCACTTCCCGTGCTCGTTTGGCAGCTAGTCGAGCTTTGGAAGCCAGCATCCCTTTTTCAACGACTTGACGACCAATCGTCGGATTTTCCATCAAGAATTTAGTAAAATGCTCTGAAAACAAACGATCGGTAACCGTCCGGACTTCTGAGTTGCCTAATTTGGTTTTGGTCTGACCTTCAAACTGAGGATCAGGGTGTTTGATGGAAACCACGGCAGTCATGCCTTCTCGGACATCTTCCCCCGTCAGATTTTCATCATTTTCCTTCATCAGCTTTTGTTTGCGGGCATAATCATTAATGACCCGTGTCAGCGCCGTTTTAAAGCCGAACTCATGGGTCCCGCCTTCATAGGTATGGATATTGTTGGCAAAGCTCAACAGGTTCGTGTGGTAGCTGTCTGTGTATTGTAGCGACACTTCAACCGTAATGTCTTGCTGTTCCCCTTCAACATAAATCGGTTCAGGGAACAATACATTCTTGTTGGCATTCAAATGTTCCACGTAGCTCTTGATTCCGCCATCAAAATGGTATTCTTTCAATACCGGTTCCCCACGACGGTCTTCAATAGAGATATGCAAGCCACGATTCAAGAAAGCTAATTCACGAATCCGAGTAGCTAGTTTGTCAAAATCAAATTCAACGGTTTCCGTAAAAATTTCCGGATCCGGAACAAAATGGACCGCCGTTCCGTGTTGATCGGTTTCTCCGATGATTTTCAAATCATCTACGACAGCACCCCGATGGTATTCTTGGAAATAAATCTTGCCGTCTTTAAACACTTTGACATCTAGTGTTGTCGACAAGGCGTTGACAACGGAGGAACCTACCCCGTGCAGCCCACCGGAAACTTTATAGCCGCCACCGCCGAATTTTCCGCCGGCATGTAGAATCGTAAAGACAGTTTCCACTGCGGGACGTCCCGTCTTGGCTTGGATGCCGACAGGAATTCCCCGGCCATCATCAACAACGGTGACACTGTTGTCTTCTTCCACAACGACTTGAATCTTCGTCGCAAAACCTGCCAGCGCTTCATCGATGGAGTTATCGACGATTTCCCAAACAAGGTGGTGCAATCCTTCAGAGCTAGTCGAACCGATATACATACCGGGACGTTTCCGAACGGCTTCCAGTCCTTCCAACACTTGGATCTGACTGGCATCATATTCTTTGGCGCGTTCGACTAAACTTTTTTCTTCTTCTGTCATCTAGTTTTCTTCTCCTTTTAATTCGCCTTGCTGAACGTAAAAAATTTCCGGTTCAACAGTCATTTTATTTTTCACATGTTCCAACGTCGTGGTAGTCAAGAAGGTCTGGACTTTGCCTTCAATGGTTTCTAAGAGATGGAGCTGCCGTGTGTCATCCAATTCACTCATGACATCGTCCAATAAAAGAATTGGATATTCGCCGGTCTCCTCCTTCATCAAATCGATTTCTGCCAGTTTGACGCTCAAGGCTGTCGTTCGCTGTTGTCCTTGAGAGCCATAGGTTTGGACGTCTTTGCCATTAATCGCAAAATGCAGATCATCCCGATGAGGACCTGCCAACGTAGATAAACGCAGCCGTTCTTTTTCTCGGCTTTTTTTCAACTCTTGGGTAAAAGCTGCTTGGATTTCTTCCAAATTTGAAGAGTGAAATGGAATACTTGAAACATAATCGATCGTCAGAGTCTCTTTTTCATGGCTGATTTTATGATGCAGCTCATTTGCCCAGTACTCTAAATGTTTGACAAATTTTGCTCGTCCTAAAAGCACCTTGCTGCCAAATGCCACCAGCTGCTCGGATAAGATATCCAGATACAGAGGATCGGCTTTGTTCAGCATTTGTTTTAGGTATTGATTCCGCTGCTTCAGTACATGCTGGTACTGGACCAGATCGTAGAGATAGATAGGATCAATCTGCCCGATTTCCATGTCCAAAAATTTTCGCCGCACCTGCGGACTGCCCTTGACCAGCGACAGATCCTCCGGCGCAAACAAAATCACGTTCATCTGCCCCACATAACTGCTGAGCTTTTTTTGTTCCATGTGATTAACTTTCGTTTTCCGACCTTTTTTCGAAAGTGTGATCTCTAATGGAATCTTGCTGGTATTTTTTGTCACCGTTCCTTGAATATGCGCAAATTCATTGCCCCATTGGATCAATTCCTGCTCATTATTCGTCCGATGACTGCGGGTCATGGCCAATACATAGATACTTTCCAATAAATTGGTTTTTCCCTGTGCGTTTTCTCCCAAAAAAAGAGTGAGATTTTTGGAAAAAGAAAGAGAGAGTTCTGAGTAATTTCGGTAATTTTTTAAATGGAGATCAGTCAGCCTCATGGGGTTGTTCCTTTTTAGTCATAAAAAAAGTACCTGCATCAGGTATCTCGATCATCATACCGGCATAAAGTTTTCGACCGCGGCGATTTTCCGGCTCTCCGTCAACAAATACGGTATTTTCTGCCAGATACCATTTTGCTTGTCCGCCACTGCTGATGACACTGACTTCTTTGAGCACCTGCCCCAATGTCATATAATCTGTTTCCAAAAATATTTTCTCTTTCATTTTCATCCCTCAATTCTATGGCAGACATATGGCTTTATTATACCTTTTTTTAGGGGGAAAAACAAATTTATCTTGTTTATTTTCTTTCTAAGAAGTTTTGTTCCAAATCGAGTTTTTTTAACAAAAATAAATAAACGGGCTCAAAATCGATTTTAAGCCCGTTTTCTGTGATTGATTCTATTCTGTAAAATTTCTGAGGATTTTCACTTTCTAAACATCTCTTAGTTGGTGCGGACCGGAGTAATCAGTTGGATAAAGGCTGCTTCGCCTTCCGTTGGTTCCAAAGTGAAAGGACGGATTGCAGAGATGAACTTGACGGTGATACTCATATCGCCAAATGCCCGCAATGCAGCTTTCATGTAATCTGGATTGAAGGAAATATCCAATGGTTCGCCGGTTACTTTTTCGTAATTCAGCGCTTCTTCTACTTTCCCGATTTCTGGTGAATTTCCGTAAAGAGTTACTGCATCGTTGCGGATAGACAAACGAACAATATTGTTGCGGCCTTCATGAGACAGCAATGACGCCCGTTCGATAGCAGCCAATAGTTTTGGTACGGAAAATTCGATTTCGGTATTGAAGCTGGCTGGAATCAAACGATTGGTATCAGGATAATTGCCTTCTAACAAGCGAGAATAAAACAACATATTTTCGGTTTTGAACAGAACTTGGTTTTCCATAATGCTGATTTCCACGATTTCTTCTTCATCGCTCAATGAACGGGATAATTCGATCAGGCTCTTGCCAGGAATCACGATATTGAAATCACTGGCTGCCTGCTCGATAGGAATCACTCGTTGGCTTAAACGATGAGAGTCTGTCGCAACAGCTAATAATTTTTGATTGTCTAAAACAAAATGGACCCCAGTCAAAATGGGACGACTTTCGTGTTGAGACACTGCAAAAACCGTTTCATTGATCAGTTGGTTCAAGACATGTACCGGAATCTTCATTTGATTTTGACTTTCGACAACTGGCAAATGTGGATAACTGTCGGCATCCAAACCGTTGACGGTAAAGTTGGCTTTTCCAGAGTTGATGGCAACGAGATTATTTTCTAACACTTCCATCGAAAAGGTGTCTTCTGGTAATCGTCTGATGATTTCGCTAAAGAAACGTGCCTGTAATACAACAGCTCCCGTTTCCTCGATCTGCATTTGGGCTTTTTCATTTTCCACTGATAAAAAGGTTTCAATCGAGATATCGGCATTGCTGCCGGTCAAGGTCAATCCTTCACTGGTTAAAACGATTTTTACGCCTGTCAAAATGGGGATCGTAGTTTTAGAAGAAATTGCCCGTTGAACAGTTTGTAATTCTTGTATAAATGACGCACGATTTAGGGTGACTTTCATAGATGACTCTCCTTGCTCATTTTAGTGTATTAAATTTTCTAAAAGAAAATTTAAGTTTATTTTCGCACCGTATATCATTCCACTAGAATACTTGGAAAAGTGGAACTGACATCCTTATTCGGTTTATTGTCTGGATTTTTCTTGTTTGTTCGGTGGTGCTTTATCTATTAATAGATAATTAAAGATAATAGTAGTAGTAGGGCTGTTTAAACAGTGGATAACTCAGAAAAAGTGCGGACAGTCCAGTTTTCCCCATGTGTATAACGTGTGGATAACTTTTGGGATTCTGCCGCTTTTATCCACATGCTAATGAATCAGCAGATTTTTGATTTCGCCGATTTCGGTCTTTATGGTTTCATCGCTGGCAACTAATTTTTCGATTTTTTCGTGGGCATGGATGACAGTGGTGTGATCCTTTCCACCAAATTCTGCGCCGATTTTCGGCAAGGAATGGTCCGTCAGCTCCCGAGAGAGATACATGGCGATTTGTCGGGGAACAACAATAGTTTTGACCCGTTTTTTCCCTTTTAAATCTTTTAATTGGATATGATAATATTTTGCCACTTCTTCTTGAATTTGCAAAATAGAAACCTGTGCCAAGCCATGATTGGATTTCAATGCTTTTAGGGCTTCTGCCGCCAAACTGGTGGTGATATCGGAATTATTCATGGTAGCAAAGGCCTGCACTCGGACCAACGCCCCTTCTAATTCACGAATGTTGGAATCGATTTGCCCGGCGATGTAACTCAACGTATCATCGGGAATTTCCAAACGTTCTGCTTCGGCTTTTTTCCGCAAAATAGCGATTCGAGTTTCCAAATCCGGTGGTGTGATGTCTACTGACAACCCCCACGCAAAGCGGGAAACCAATCGTTCCGGCAAGGTTGGGATTTCATGAGGCAACCGGTCACTGGTCAGGACGATCTGTTTATTGTTTTTGTACAATTCTTCAAATGTATAGAAAAATTCCTCCTGGGTGCCTTCTTTGCTGACTAAAAACTGAATATCATCCACTAAAAGTAAATCGACACTGCGGTATTCGTTGCGAAAATCCTCCATTTTATTCTTTTGAATGGAGTTGATGAAGTCATTCGTGAAATTTTCACTGCTGACATATTTGATTTTTGCATCGGGGCGGTTTAGCAGCATTTGATGTCCGATGGCATGCATCAAATGGGTTTTTCCTAGACCAACGCCGCCATAAAAAAAGAGCGGATTATAGATCGAACCGGGTTCTTCCGCTACCACTAAAGCTGCTGCATGAGCCATCTGATTGCCTTTCCCGATAACAAATGTGTCAAAGGTGTACTTGGGATTGAGCATGGCATTTGGTTTGCTGACTTCTTTTGGTTCTTCGGTTTTTTTCACCGGGGTTAGCTGTTGGGCCTCTTCCGGGGTTACAAAGGTAGGAATAATTTCTTTGCCGTACAGCATAAAACTTGTTTCCACGATTTTTGACGCCAAATTTTTCTTCCAATATGTCTTGTGGACATCTGTAGGGACTTCAATCACCAATTGATTGTTTTCAAAAGAAATCGGTTTGACCGTCTCGATCCACACTTCATAGCTTTGCGGATTGAGTTCCTTTCGAAAGGTGTTTTGAAGTTCCTCCCATATGCTTTTAAGAGATGACATAGAATGTCCTCCTAGGTTCAATTTAGAATACTAGTACTAATTTAGCATGGATTAGCAAAGTTTTCCACAGATTAACGAAAAAAAAAGCCAAAGGCAGAAAAAAAGTTTTTTATCTTTTCCACAGCTGTGCATAAAAAAATAAAAGTTATCCACGGAAGGCAATAAAGTTATCCACACAAAAAAAGTTTTTGGGGATTCTTTGCTATTGTCCAAAAGTAATCCACAAGCGAATGTGAATTATAAAGCCCGATATTAGGCGTTTTCTAGCAAGTTGTCCACAGTGTAATAAAAAAATGTTGAAAACTTATTTAGGGCTGTGTAATTGTTGAAAACTTCCGGAAAAATCCTGAAAAGCTGTTGACATCTTTGAAAGGCATCCACAAATTTTCCCAAGCTGGCAGTAAAAATGTGGATAATTTCGTTGGTTGTCCGACGGAAGAATTCACGTTTTCTTATTGACAAAATAGATAAGTTCTCGTTATACTATCAAAGTATGTCTAGTATCTAGATAGATCATCTTGATGGAGGTGGAAGTAATGAAAAGAACTTACCAACCAAATAAACGTAAACGTCAAAAAGTTCATGGATTCCGAAAACGTATGAGTACTAAAAACGGTCGTCGTGTTTTAGCAAGCCGTCGTCGTAAAGGAAGAAAAGTTCTTGCAGCGTAAACCACTGAAACCACAGTGGTTTTTTTTTATGCCCTTTTTTCCTTTAAAAGGATGAAGTAAGCGGCGCAGATATGGTATTATTGTTGAGTGAGTAAATGAGAGAGAAATGAAGGAAGCGAAATGAGAAAGTCCTATCGAGTAAAAAAGGAAAGTGATTTTCAAACAGTTTTTCAAAACGGCGCATCTTTTGCCAATCGCAAGTTTGTGGTCTATCGCTTGGATAAGCCTGAACAAGCGCATTTTCGCGTGGGGCTTTCGGTAGGAAAAAAAATCGGCAATGCCGTGACACGAAATGCCGTGAAACGAAAAATTCGCGCTTGCCTGTATGACATGCGGGAAAAAATAGTGCCTGAGATTGATTTCATCGTCATTGCTCGACCAGCGATCAGCGAGCTGGATAGCAAGGAAGTCTATACAAATCTGGAACATGTCTTGAAACTCGCAAAAATTTTAAAAACTAAATAAAGAAGTAAAGGGGAATTTGTTTCGTGAAGAGAAAACAGCTTATCTTATTAGCAAGTCTGCTAGGACTGGTTCTTTTCCTATCCGCCTGCGGAACGGGAAATGTCAGTGCAGAAAGTACGGGAGTTTGGGATCGCTACATTGTTTATACTTTTGCCCAAGCGATTAAAGGCTTATCTTTTGGGAATGCCGGAATCGGGATCATCTTATTCACCTTGATCATCCGAATCATTTTATTACCATTGATGCATTTTCAAACGAAGAGCATGCGCAAGACGCAAGAATTGCAACCCAAATTAAAAGCGCTGCAAAAACAATATGCGTCAAAAGATGTTGAGACTCAAAATAAGTTAAAGGAAGAAACACAACGGCTGTATGCGGAAAACAATGTTAATCCTTATGCCGGGTGTCTGCCATTGCTGGTTCAAATGCCAATCTTGATGGCGTTGTGGCAATCGATTCAACGGGTACCGGAATTGCGTCAAGGCCATTTCTTATGGTTGAACCTTGGGGAATCTGATCCAACGTTTATCTTGCCGATTCTGGCAGCGATCTTTACCTTTGCAAGTACTTACTTGTCCAGCATGAGCCAAATCGATGCGAACCCAAGCATGAAAATCATGAACTTTGTGATGCCGGTCATGATCTTGGTAATGGGTGTCAATTTAGCCAGCGGGTTGTCCTTGTACTGGGTAGTGTCCAACGCCTTCCAAGTCGTTCAAACACTTTTGATTAACAACCCATTCAAGATCCGCAAAGAACGGGAAGAAGAAGCTCGTAAAATTCGTGAACGGGAACGGGCGTTGCAAAAAGCGATGACACCGAAGAAAAAACGTAAAAAATAGTAAGGGAGGTCAAACAGATGCCGATCTATGAAGGGACAACTGTGGAAGAAGCGATCCAAAAAGGGTTAGCCGCATTAGGACTTACGCAAGAAGAAGCATCCATCGAGGTTTTAGAAGAAGGAAAAAAAGGATTTTTGGGAATGGGCAAAAAAGATGCCCGTGTTTCCCTCGAACCAACCGTCAGTGAAGAAATCAGCGAGGCTGTCGTGGATACAGTGACAGCCGTTGCAAGAGAAGAAGCACCGGTTGCTCCAGCTCCAGCACCTGTCTCTGAAGCCGAGGTAAGTGAACTTGGCGATGAAGCTGCTTTGACAGAATTGGCGCTTTATCTGACCAATATCACCAACGAACTGCAAGCACCGGCGTTAGTCAAAATGGAGCGAGCAGACGGATTGATCATTTTCCATCTAGAAACGCAAAAACAAGGGATTCTGATTGGAAAACATGGCAAAATGCTAAATGCTTTACAATATTTGGCACAGGTTTTCATCCATCGTATTGCTGAAAATAAACTTTCAGTAGTAGTCAATGTAGGGGATTACCGTCAAAAGCGGCAAGCAATTTTGCAACGGTTGGCTGAACGGACAGCAGACAAGGTCAAACGAACCGGACGTCCTGTTTTCCTCGAACCGATGCCGGCTTTTGAACGCAAGCAAATCCATTCTGTTTTGAGTCATGACGATCAAGTCAAGACCCATTCAGAAGGGGATGAACCTTACCGGTACCTCGTTGTCGAACCCGTCAAAAAACATTACTAAAAAGGACGTATCCCTTTTTAAAAAGCGATTGACAACGTTTACGAAACCAAGTATATTTTACTAGAAATCATTCTTATCAAAGTGAAAGACGTTGCGTTTGTCATTTTGATCAAAAACAAGCCGAGTTTCTCCCGTTTGATGGAGGAACCCGGCTTGTTTTGATTTTGAGGTAAAAGAAACAATTTCTTTGTAAACGGTTCTTTTTTTGTCAGTATAGCATCGAAATCTGCAAAAGGAAAAAGGTATCTTTATCACACGCTAAGGGAATTTTTTCATCCATAGAAGGGTGGAATAAAAAAAGTAAAACTGTAAGCGAAATCACGGTTTTAATCGGTTGACATCAGAAAAAAATAGGCTTATTATAGCAAAGCGAAATTCACTAATAGTGTTAGTGATTAATAGTGTTAGTGATTAATAGTGTTAGTGATTAATAGTGTTAATTAATCGTGAAGGAGGAAAATCATGTCCTACGCTGAGGAAGCGCAACGAAAATTAGAGCAGTTGATGGTGCGAAACCGTCATGGTGCATTCAGTGAGATGGAAAAAAGCAATCGTGGTGAAACGGTTGTGATCAAGTATCTTGGTCATGAAAATCGGGCCGTCAGTCCTAAACATTTGGCTGGTGCGTTAAATGTTTCTAGCGCAAGAATCGCCGCTTTATTGGGAAGCCTTGAGAAAAAAGGGAAGATCCAGCGCACAATGGACCCGGATGATCGTCGCCGAATCCAAGTGACGCTAACCAAATCAGGCGAGGAAGCCGCTGAAGCTGAAAAGAAAAAAATGCAAGAAAAAATCGTTTGTGTCTTTCAAAAAATGGGAAAAGACGATACCGAGAAATTTCTCGAATTGATCGTGAAATTTATGAAATACTCCCACGAAATGCACAATGAAACAGAAAGAGGAAGTGACACCTAAATGAAGATCTTTAAACATCTTGGCAAATACTGGTATGCCATTCTCGCCGTGCTTGTCCTGTTAATCGTGCAGGCAAACAGTGATTTGAATTTACCAAATCTAACCTCTGATATCGTTGATGTCGGTATTCAACAAGGAGGGATCGAAACAGCGACACCGAAAAAAATCCGCAAAGAATCCCTTCAAGCAGTCGAAATGTTTATGACTGCTGCGGAAAAGAAAACAATTGAAGAAAACTACAAACTTTCAAAAGATGGAAAAATTTATACCTTGGATCTTCAAGACGGGGTAACGAAAGAAAAACTTTCTAAAATTTTTGAACTGCCGATGATGATGTTGGCTGCTTCCCAAACAAAAGGAGAAGAAAGCACAGAAGCAAAGGCAATCATTGAGGCGTATACCAAACTCAGTGAACAAGGAACAGAAGCAGAAAAATTAGGAGAAGAAGCAAAAACTCTCGGTGAACAAGCGAAAACTGCCGGAGAAGAAGCTCAAAAACTTGGAACCGAGGCTGCCAGCGCAACCGACCCGCAAGTGGCCGCACAAACTGCTGCTGAGGCACAGGCAAAAAGTCAAGAAGCACAAGATTTAGCCGCGCAAGCCCAAGAAAAAGGTACACAGGCACAAGAAGTTGCAGAAGAAGCGAAAACAGCTGCTGATGCAATGCCGGACAAAGTCATTGCTGCTCGAAAAGCAACACAAAAAGCCATGGGGGATCTTGGAGAAGATTCTATGAAAACCGTTGGGATCCAATTCGTTCTGGCAGAATACAAAGCCTTGAAGATGGACACCCAACAAATCCAAACCAATTACATGATCAAAACCGGTGGTAAAATGGTCGGTTTGACTTTCTTATCTGCGGCAGCCGCAGTAATTGTTGGATGGATTGCTTCTATGGTAGCCGCATCTGTCGGTAGAAATTTACGGGTCGCACAATACGAACGGACGTTGCAATTTTCCAATAATGAAATGGAAAAATTCTCGCCTGCTTCCTTGATTACCCGAAACACCAACGATATCCAACAAATCCAGATGGGGATTGTGATGATTATCCGGATGGTTTTATATGCACCAATCTTAGGAATCGGCGGTGTGTATCAAGTAGCCAAAACGGGAACCGGCATGGGCTGGATCGTTGGCGTTGCAGTGGGGGCAGTTTTATTTTTAGTCGTGACTTTGTTAGCCTTCACCATGCCGAAATTCAAAGCCCTGCAAAATTTAGTGGACCGAGTGAACTTGGTTTCACGGGAAATTTTGACCGGACTTTCTGTTATCCGCGCCTTTTCACGGGAAAAATTTGAAGAAAAACGGTTTGACAATGCCAATACAGATTTGATGAAGACCCAATTGTTTGTCAACCGGGCAATGTCAATCATGATGCCAGTCATGATGTTATTGATGAATGGTATCTCTGTATTGATCGTTTGGGTCGGTGGTCACAACATGAACGATGGTCAACTGCAAGTCGGTGATATGATGGCCTTCATTACCTATACGATGTTAATTGTCATGGCCTTTATGATGCTTTCAATGGTCTCAATCATTTTGCCTCGTGCCAACGTTGCTGCTGGACGGGTAGATGAAGTATTGAAAACTGAACCTAGCATTACAGACAAACCAACTGTGAAAGACAATGACGTTGAGTTTAAGGGGGAAGTGAAATTTGAAGGCGTTGAATTCCGTTATAGCGATGCGGACGAAGATGTGCTTCATCATATCAATTTCACCGCTAAACCGGGAGAAACTACCGCAATCATCGGGTCTACTGGTTCAGGAAAATCAACAGTCATCAACTTGATTCCTCGTTTATTCGATGTGACAGGTGGACGAATCACCATCGATGGAATCGACATTCGCGACTTATACTTGCATAAATTGCATGAACTGATTGGGTTTGTCCCACAAAAAGGAATCTTATTCTCTGGGGATATCGAATCCAACATCAAATTTGGTGATGCAGAAATCTCTGATGAACAAATGAAAAAAGCAGCAGAAATTGCCCAAGCAACGGAGTTTATCAATGGCAACGAAACCGGCTATGAACGTGCTATTTCACAAGGTGGTTCAAATGTTTCCGGCGGACAGAAACAACGGCTTTCCATTGCACGGGCATTAGCGAAGAATCCAAAAATCTTGATTTTTGATGATTCCTTCTCTGCTTTGGATAATAAAACCGACGTGGCACTGCGAAAAGCTTTGTCTGAAAATATTCACGGAGCAACACAAATCATTGTTGCACAAAAGATTTCAACGATTCTTCATGCTGACAATATTATCGTGTTAGAAGAAGGACGTGCAGTCGCACAAGGAACCCACGAAGAACTGATCAAAACATCCCATGTCTATCAAGAAATCGCTCAATCACAATTGAGCAATTCAGAATTAGGCATAGAAGAAGCTGAATAGGGAGGAGCGAAAACAATGAGTGAAAAAACAAACAATCGCCCTCGCGGCGGCGGTTTCGGCGGTCCTGGCGGTCATATGGGCGGCGGGCAAAAAGCCAAAGACTTCAAAGGAACATTGAAAAAATTAGTGTCGTATATCGGCGCTTATAAAATCGCGGTCTTTTTCGTTATCGTCTTTGCGATCGCGTCAACGATCTTCAATATTTGGGGACCGAAAATTTTATCCCGAGCAATTACTGAATTGTTCAACGGATTGCTTGAAAAATATCAAGGAACCGGCGGCATTGATTTTGAAAAAATTGGTGGCATTCTGTTATTTATGTTAGGTTTGTATCTTGTTGCATCACTTTTTGGGATTATTCAAGGATGGATTATGTCCACCGTTTCCCAAAAAATTACGTACCGGATGCGGAAAGAAATTTCAGAAAAAATCAATCGGATGCCAATGAATTATTTCGAAAGCCGGACGGTGGGAGATGTCCTGTCACGGATCACCAATGACGTAGATACACTGGGACAAAGCTTGAATCAATCCATCACCCAACTGATTACTTCTGTCTTTACCGTGATTGGAGTTATCGTAATGATGTTGTCGATCTCAGTACCGATGACAGGGATTGCTGTATTGATTGTACCTCTTTCGATTCTGTTAATTGCGTTTGTTGTCAAGAGATCACAAAAGCATTTCCAAACCCAACAAGAATACTTAGGTGTTATTAATGGGCAGGTGGAAGAAACAATCGGCGGACACAATATCGTCCGTTTATTCAATGATGAAGAAAATGCGCTGCAAGATTTTAAAGCGCAAAATGATGTTTTGTTCAAATCGGCATGGAAATCCCAATTTCTGTCTGGTTTGATGCAGCCAATCATGAACTTTGTCGGTAATTTAGGTTACGTGGCAGTAGCGATCATCGGTGGAGTCTTGGCTTACAATGGCACGATCACAGTCGGAGATATCCAAGCCTTTATCCAATATGTGCGGAATTTGACACAACCAATCGCACAATTGGCACAAGTTTCTAATATGCTGCAATCCATGGCAGCAGCAGCAGAACGGGTCTTTGAATTCTTGGAAGAAGAGGAAGAAGATCAAACGGTTGAAAACCCAGTGAAGATCGGGAAAGCCAAAGGAATGGTAGATTTCGATCACGTTCATTTCGGCTATACACCGGATAAAATCATCATCAATGACTTTACTTCCCATGTGGACCCAGGACAAACCGTTGCAATCGTTGGTCCGACAGGTGCCGGAAAAACAACGATGGTGAAACTGTTGATGCGTTTTTATGACGTGAATTCTGGTGCAATCGAAATTGATGGTCATGATATCCGCAAATTTAACCGTGCTGACTTACGGGAAAATATCGGAATGGTCTTGCAGGACACTTGGTTGTTCAAAGGAACAATCATGGATAATCTGCGGTATGGTCGTTTGGATGCGACGGATGAAGAAGTTTACGCGGCGGCAAAAGCAGCCCATGTGGATCACTTTATCAAGACGTTACCTGGTGGCTATAACATGGTGTTGAACGAAGAATCCTCCAACATCTCTCAAGGACAAAAACAATTGCTGACCATCGCCCGGGCGATTTTGGCAGACAAACCCATTTTGATTTTGGATGAAGCAACATCTTCTGTTGATACCCGTACGGAAGAATTGATCCAAGCGGCAATGAACAACCTGATGCAAGGAAGAACCTCCTTTGTCATCGCTCACCGGTTGTCCACCATCAAAGATGCCGATAAGATCCTCTACATGCAAGACGGAGATATCAAAGAACAAGGAACCCACGAAGAATTGCTCGAAAAAGGCGGCTACTATGCTTCCCTTTACAATTCACAATTTGAAACTGTGGCAGCAGTCTAATAAAAAGGACATTGAGTTTTCTCAATGTCCTTTTTATGCCCACAGCTATTTGGTAATTTGTTATTTTAATAAAATCATAACAAACGAAAAAAATTTTTTTACCGGCTTTTCTCCTTGTCAGAGTAGTATTTTTATTCAAAAAATCCCAAGGAGAAATGAAAATTTAAAAAATTTACGGTTGACAAAGAAAAAGTTGGGTCCTATGATACTGGTATAGTAATTATTGAAAACGACAATGACCAAAACGAAGTAGGGATAAAGCCAATGTTTCAGAGAGCTAGTGGGGCTGCGAACTAGCACATGCTTTAAAACGAAGTACATTTTGCGAGTCTATGGCAAAAATGCCACGCGACAGCGTTATATGTTTGAGGTATGCATGTGCATACGAATTTGGGTGGTACCACGTAGAATCGTCCCTTAGCTGAAAACAGCTAAGGGATTTTTTTTATTTTCCGGTAATCACCACAATCACTACTTGTCAGTTAGCAGGTTTCTGCTTTCAAAAAAAAGATGGAGGTCAATAAAATGAATATTATTAATGAATTAACATGGCGTGATGCCATCAATCAACAAACCAATGAAGAAGGTCTTCGCAAGCTCGTTAACGAAAAGAGCATTTCACTTTATTGCGGTGTTGATCCAACAGGCGATTCCATGCATATCGGGCATTTAATCCCGTTCATGATGATGAAAAGATTTCAATTGGCGGGCCACCATCCGTATATTTTGATTGGTGGAGGAACCGGAACGATTGGCGATCCCAGCGGACGGAAGACCGAACGGGTGTTGCAAACCATGGAACAAGTCCAACACAATGTTGATGCACTGACTGCTCAAATGCGCAAATTATTTGGGAAAGATGCGACAATCAGCTTCGTTAACAATTACGATTGGTTGTCAAAAATCTCCTTGTTGGAATTTTTACGAGATTACGGAAAAAGCTTCAACGTCAATACGATGTTGGCAAAAGATATCGTTGCCAGCCGGTTAGAAGTCGGTATTTCCTTTACAGAATTTACTTACCAAATCCTGCAATCCATCGACTTTTTACATTTGCATAAGACCTTTGACGTCCAACTGCAAATCGGTGGCGCAGATCAATGGGGGAATATTACCGCCGGCTTGGACTTGATTCGAAAAATCGAAGGCCCAGAAGCAGAAGCTTTTGGATTGACGATTCCATTAATGTTAAAAGCAGACGGCACAAAATTCGGCAAAACTGCCGGCGGTGCGGTTTGGCTGGATGCCAACAAGACATCACCTTTTGAATTTTACCAATTCTGGTTGAACCAAGATGACCGGGATGTTGTGAAATACTTGAAATTCTTTACCTTCCTGTCTCAAGAAGAAATCAATGAGTTAGCGAAAAAAGTCGAAACTGCCCCTGAAAAACGGGAAGCACAACGACGTTTGGCAGAAGAAGTCACTCGTTTTGTCCATAGTGAAGAAGACTTGCAAGAAGCTCAAAAAATCACGAAAGCTTTGTTCTCAGGGGATATCAAAGAGTTGAATGCGCAAGAAATCGCGCAAGGTTTTGGCAAAATGCCAAAAGTTGACATCTCCAGCACACCAGAAAACATCGTGGAGCTTTTAGTCGCTACGAAGATCGAACCATCGAAACGTCAAGCACGAGAAGATGTTTCAAACGGAGCTATTAGTATTAACGGCGATCGTATTGCCGATTTAGATTTTGTCATCGATCCATCAGAACACTTTGATGGAAAGTTTGTGGTCATCCGTAAAGGAAAGAAAAACTACTTTTTGGCCGAAGTAGTGGATTAGAATTTAGTAATTTTTTCCCATGAGAAACTGGGAGAGAATGAAAGAATTCCCATATAGGAACCCATCCTAAAAAAAGAGCGGCGATCGTCGTTAATACAAACTTGGGAGGAAATTTGCATCTGCAAATTTCCTCCCTTTTTAATTTTTCATAATTGTAGGTACAATTGAGAAAATAGCTTAAAATTAAAATATAATGAGATTAATGTTCGGATTTTGGTTTACAGTCCTCCATAACAGGTGTAATCTAGGCAACGACAAAATTTAAAATATTTTTTTAGGAGTGGTTCATTATGACTGATAAGTCAAATGATCTAAACTTGCACGCACTATTCATTGGTGACAAAGCTGAGAACGGCCAACTCTATAAAGCTTTGTTGAATGAATTGGTGGATGAGCATCTCGGATGGCGTCAAAATTACATGCCACAAGATATGCCCATCATCACACCAGAGGAAAAAAGTTCAAAGAGTTACGAAAACACTGTGAACCAAATGAAAGACGTTCTATCCGAAATTTCCATGCGGATGCGGACGCACTCAGTTCCATGGCATAATGCAGGGCGTTACTGGGGACACATGAATTCAGAAACCTTGATGCCATCGTTACTAGCATACAACTTCGCGATGCTATGGAACGGGAACAACGTCGCTTACGAATCTTCTCCTGCAACGAGTCAAATGGAAGAAGAAGTCGGCCATGAATTTGCTCATTTGATGAGCTACAAAAATGGTTGGGGACACATCGTTGCCGATGGTTCATTAGCCAATTTAGAAGGCTTATGGTACGCCCGCAATATCAAATCCTTACCGCTTGCGATGAAAGAAGTCGCACCAGAACTTGTTTCTGGCAAAAGCGATTGGGAATTGCTGAATATGCCTACCAGAAAAATCATGGATTTATTAGATTCTGTTCCAGAAAAAATCGATGAGATCAAAGCTCATTCTGCCCGCAGCGGCAAACATTTAGAAAAATTAGGAAAATGGCTGGTTCCACAAACCAAGCACTATTCTTGGTTGAAGGCCGCCGATATTATCGGTGTTGGATTAGATCAAGTCATTCCGGTTCCTGTGGATCACAATTACCGGATGGATATCCATGAGCTGGAACGAATCATCCGTCAACTGACCGCAGAAAAAACACCGATTTTAGGTGTGGTTGGTGTGGTTGGTTCTACCGAAGAAGGGGCCATTGACGGCATCGACAAAATTGTTGCTTTGCGCCATGCTCTTGAAAAAGAAGGACTTTACTTCTATTTGCATGTTGATGCAGCATACGGCGGCTATGGTCGGGCAATTTTCTTGGATGAAAACAATGACTTTATCCCATTTGAAGAATTAAAAGATGTTCATTATCAAAATGGCGTCTTCACTGAAAATAAAAATTATATCTTGAAAGAAGTATATGAAGCCTACAAAGCCATTGAAGAAGCAGAATCTGTAACAATCGATCCCCATAAAATGGGGTACGTTCCTTATTCAGCCGGTGGTATCGTGATTCAAGATATCCGGATGCGGGATGTTATTTCGTATTTTGCAACCTATGTCTTTGAAAAAGGCGCAGACATTCCTGCTCTTTTAGGTGCCTATATTTTGGAAGGATCAAAAGCCGGTGCAACGGCTGCCAGCGTTTGGGCGGCGCATCATGTATTGCCATTGAACATTCATGGGTATGGCAAACTGATGGGAGCTTCCATCGAAGGCGCACATCGTTTCTTCAATTTCTTGAATAACCTGTCCTTTACAGTTGGGGATAAAGAAATCGAAGTTCATCCGTTGACGTATCCTGATTTCAACATGGTGGATTATGTCTTTAAAGAAAAAGGCGTGGACGATTTAGAAGCGATGAACAAACTAAATCATGATATCTATGATTATTCTTCCTACGTCAAAGGAAGTATTTATGGCAATGAATTTTTGACTTCACATACTGATTTTGCGATTCCTGATTATGGCGATAGCCCATTGAAATTTGTGAATCAGCTTGGTTTTTCAGATGCAGAATGGAAGCGCGCCGGCAAAGTAACGGTTTTACGGGCCAGCGTGATGACACCTTACATGAACCAAGCCGAAAATTTTGAGGAATACGCCGGCAAAATCAAAGCGGCTCTTCAAGAAAAACTGGAAAAAATTTACGCAGACGAATTATTAGCTGTAAAATAACTAATTCGAGGCTGCAACCAGTTTTTCTTCACTGGCTGCAGCCTCCTATTTTCTAGGAGGATGTCAACAGTGAGTCAATCATCTATCAATAAAATCGGTCTAGGTACCTTTATCGGGTTAACGATGGCCTTATGTGCAACAGTCCGCAGTATACCGACTCTCGCAGCAGTCGGGTGGACATTGATTTTCTACTCTATTTTTGCTGTGTTATTTTTTGCTGGTCCTATCTCCATGATTTCCGGCGAACTTTCTACGATGCTGCCACAAGAAGGTGGTCCACAATTGTGGGTGAAAACAGCATTAGGCAGCAAATGGGGATTTGTTGTTGCATGGTTGCTTTGGGTGCAAATGTTCCCCGGAATGGTCATGGTCGCTTCAACATTAGGCCCTTTGCTGGGCAATACAATCGGCAACCAAGAACTTGGAAACAATCATTGGTTTGTTTTAGCAAGTATTCTAGTTATTTATTGGATTATTACAGTACTGAATTTAAAATTTGATATGGCAAAAGTCGGCGGGAATATTGGTGTTTGGCTGGGGGTTTATATTCCAGTTGCAGTAATGTTTATTCTCGGTCTGTTCTCCGCATTTAAAGTAGGTCTGGTTTCTAACGGTTATCTTGGCGCATTTTCTTGGTCGAAGGTTCTTCCAGATTTACAACATATGGATTCATTGAAATATTTAGCCGGTATCACCTTTATTTTTGTCGGAATCGAAATGAGCTCGGTCTATATGCCAAGATTAAAAGATTCCACGAAAAACTACACGAAGGGCGTTTTTGCCGCTTTAATCGGTTTGGTATTGTTGAATGTGATCAATGCTTTGCTAGTAGCAAATGTCGTACCAAATGGCAAAATGGAACTAGCAAATATTACGCAACCCATCTTGATTTATTGTAAAATTTTAGGTTTGCCAACGATTATCGGCAATATTTTTAGTTTCATGGTCTTTCTTGGTGTTTTGCTACAACTCTCTGCATGGGTCACAGGTCCATCAAAAACCATCATCCAAGTGGCACGAGAAGGCTTTTTACCACCTAAATTCGGCTTTCATAAAGAAAACAAATATGGCGTATCAAAAAATGTCGTATTGACGCAATCTGTTGTAATTTCGTTGTTTGCACTGCTTTATGGAGTAATGGATGATGTCAGCGAAGTTTTTCTGACATTGACCAATGCCACCACCATCATTTATTGTATCGTGTATGTTTTGATTGCCATTTCATTACTGGAAATGCGCCGTCAACAACCAGATTTGGCTCGTCCTTATCGTATCGGTAAAACCGGCAATACGATGGCGTGGATCGTCAGCTGTATGCTGCTCTTTTCAATCGTGGTAGTCGCTTTTGCAACGTTAGGCACAGCGACACTGCAAAATGCTTTACTGGTTGCGATCATTGCCATCGTGATGTTCGTTATTCCATTGATAATCAACGGCTTCAAGAAACAGTCTTGGCAATCCGATGTAGAAAAATCGACAGAGGATTACTCAAAGGTTTCTCATAGTCACTAAAAAATACGACAAGGTCCTGCTTGAAAAAAGTTCAGCGGCCTTGTCGTTTTCAATGGAAGGAGGACATCAAATTGAAAAAGAATCATACCATCAAAGAGAGCGTTATTTTGCTTTTCTTAATGCTGGCTATACTAGGTATTTCTATTATCGGCTTTCATCTGACTCCCCATATCCCGATTTTGGTCGTTTTCATGTTGTTGTTATTTTACGGACGGTTTCGCGGGTATAGTTGGGATGAGATTCATGGGGGAATTACGAAAGGAATCACGCCGGGAATCATTCCCATCATTATCTTTATGTTAATCGGTGTGTTAGTAGCTTCTTGGATTTTAGCTGGAACAATCCCAACGATTATGGTCTACGGTTTTCAATTGATCTCTGTACGTTTCTTTATCCCAACAGTCTTTGTTGTTTGCGGAATTGTGGGCGTCACTGTCGGCAGCTCCTTTACAACGATTTCTACCATCGGCATTGCTTTTTTGGGGATTGGACACATTCTGGGGTTCAATGATGCGCTGACAGCAGGAGCGATTGTTTCCGGTGCTTTTTTAGGAAATAATGTTTCTCCATTGTCAGATACCACCAACTTGGCTGCCGGAATCGGTCACGTCAATTTATTTGAACATATCGCAAATATGCGGTTTACTGATTTGCCAGCGTTTCTTTTGAGTGTGGTCCTTTATATAGTCTTAGGACACACTAGCCATACAGCCAATTTGGCAAGTGTAGATCAGATGATCCACACGATTCAGACTAATTTCTGGATTTCACCATGGACGATGATTCCACTGCTGATTTTATTTTTTGGAGCAATCAAAAAAATTCCCGCAATTCCTACATTGTTGTTGGGATCGACTTCAGCGGTGGTATTATCTTTTATTCACAATCCGCAACTCACGGTTACTAAAACAGCCAATATTTTGATGAATGGATTTATCGCCCATACGTCAGATGCCAAGCTGGATGCGTTGTTTTCCCGTGGTGGTATCGTCAGCATGCTCAGTTCCGTCAGTTTGATTCTTTTGGCGCTGGCTTTAGGCGGTTTGTTGTTGGAATATCAAATCGTAGCGACACTTATTGATAAATTAAAAAAAGCGATGGATCGTCCTTCTCGTTTGATTGGGTTTACTGCTATCAGCAGTATCGGTATCAATGTAATCGTCGGTGAACAATATTTGTCGATTATTTTGCCGGGAGAAACGTTCAAGCATTCTTTTGAAGAAGCCGATCTGGAGGGGAAATATCTGTCCCGAACCATTGCGGATGCGGGAGCGGCAGTTAACGCCCTGATTCCGTGGGGAGTCAGTGGAACCTTTATTATGGGCACGTTGAAAGTTGGTGCGGTTCAGTACCTGCCTTTTGCATTTTTCCCATTACTGGCACCAATTTTGACTATATTTACTGGATTTTTGTTAAATCAACGGCGAACCAATCCTCATATGGTGGGGAAATAGGAAGCCAATAAAGTAAAGAAACAATCAGCTTTTGTTTCCGTCAGTTTGACTGCAAAAGCTGATTGTTGTACATAAGGATACAGAAAGCTTCTATAATAAAGGAATAAACTAAGAAATAAAGAATGATGCAATTTTTTTCGACAAACTTGCATAACCCTTGAAATTATGCTAATCTATGACCAGAATTTAATCAGACAAGCAGTCAAAGTGCAGAGTCTACCCTGTTTTCTCAAAGGGTGGAGTAGGCACTTTTTTTGTGCGAAGGAGAAGAAAATGGCTGAAATTACGAAAGAATTTGATACGATCGCCGCAATTTCGACACCGCCGGGAGAAGGTGCTATCAGCATCGTACGTTTAAGCGGAGAGGATGCCATCAAGATTGCCGGTGAGGTCTATCGTTCTGGCAGCAAACACCTGCAAGACGTGGCAACGCATACGATTCATTATGGACATATCGTTGATCCGCAAAATGACCAGCTTTTAGATGAAGTGATGGTTTCCGTGATGCGGGCACCCAAAACCTTTACGCGAGAAGATGTGGTTGAGATTAATTGTCACGGCGGAATCGTTGTGGTGAATCAAATGTTGCAGCTCTTATTGCGGCAGGGTGCTCGGTTAGCCGAACCGGGAGAATTTACCAAGCGGGCCTTTTTAAATGGTCGTGTCGACCTGTCACAGGCAGAAGCGGTGATGGATCTGATTCGAGCAAAGACCGATAAAGCAATGAATTTGGCGTTGAATCAATTGGATGGCAATCTTTCTCATTTGATTCGAGCTTTGCGGCAGGAAATTCTGGAAACTTTGGCACAAGTTGAAGTAAATATCGACTATCCCGAATATGATGATGTGGAGGAACTGACCACTAAACTATTACAGGAAAAAGCAACTCAAGTTCAAGGACAAATTCAGGAATTATTAGTGACCGCCCAACAAGGAAAAATTTTGCGGGAGGGACTCAGCACAGCTATTATTGGTCGACCGAACGTCGGAAAATCAAGTTTATTGAATTTACTTTTAAAGGAAGAAAAGGCAATCGTCACGGATATTGAAGGAACGACCCGTGATGTCATCGAAGAATACGTTAATGTTCGCGGTGTGCCATTGAAACTGGTGGATACGGCAGGCATTCGTGAGACACAAGATCAAGTGGAAAAAATCGGAGTGGAACGCAGCAAAAAAGCCTTGAAGGAGGCAGATCTGGTTTTATTGGTCTTGAATCAAAGCGAGGTACTGACCAAAGAAGATCGAGAATTACTGACACTGACGCAAGCAAGCAAACGCATTATTTTGCTGAATAAAACCGATTTGCCAAGTCAGCTAGATGCTGCGGAATTGGCTAAATATACAGAATCAGATACCATCTTGACCATTTCCGTTATTGAAAATACTGGCTTAGATCAATTAGAGCAAGCCATCGCTTCGTTATTTTTTGCCGGACAGACCGGGGATAAGGATGCTTCTTATGTTTCCAACACACGTCATATCGCATTGCTGGAAAAAGCCAGTCAAGCTCTTGGCGAAGTCAGCAGCGGAATTGCTCTGGGAATGCCGGTGGACTTGGTGCAGATCGACATGACCCGTTGTTGGGATTATTTGGGAGAAATCGTCGGGGATAGTGTACAAGACGAGTTGATTACCCAATTATTCAGTCAATTTTGTTTAGGAAAATAGTCGCAAAAAACGATAAAACAGTTCACCCAAAAAAGGAGCAAAAGAAATTTATGGAATATCAAGCAGAAACCTATGATGTCATCGTTGTCGGTGCTGGACATGCCGGTTCAGAAGCAGCACTGGCAAATGCGCGCATGGGCAACAAGACCTTGCTGTTAACGATCAATTTGGATATGGTGGCGTTCATGCCCTGCAATCCGTCAGTCGGTGGTCCAGCCAAAGGAGTCGTCGTACGGGAAATCGATGCTCTTGGCGGCGAAATGGGTAAAAATATCGACAAGACCTATATCCAAATGCGGATGCTGAATACGGGAAAAGGTCCAGCGGTTCGCGCATTGCGGGCACAAGCGGACAAGCATGCCTACGCAACAGAAATGAAACATACGATTGAAAAAGAAGAAAATTTGACGCTACGTCAAGGAATGGCAGAAAAGCTAATCGTAGAAGAAGGTGTCTGTAAAGGGGTCATCACCAATACCGGTGCTCGTTATGGAGCAAAAGCGGTGGTAATCACTGCAGGAACCGCTTTGCGGGGAGAAATCATTATCGGAGAATTGAAATATTCTTCCGGTCCCAATAATTCACAACCATCTGTTGGTTTAGCCAATAGTTTGAAGGAATTGGGCTTTGAGATTGCCCGTTTTAAAACGGGTACGCCACCACGGGTAAAATCCAGCTCGATCGATTACAGCGTGACCGAGATTCAGCCAGGTGACAAAGAACCTAATCATTTTAGTTACAGCACTCCAGACAGTGCCTACAAAACCGATCAAGAGCCTTGCTGGTTGACTTATACCGGGCAAAAAACCCATGAAATCATCCAAGCCAATTTGCATCGGGCACCAATGTTTACTGGTATCGTTGAAGGAGTAGGCGCTAGATACTGCCCTTCCATCGAAGACAAGATCGTCCGTTTTGCAGATAAACCCCGCCATCAGTTATTTTTAGAACCAGAAGGCTTGAATACGGAAGAAGTATATGTGCAAGGACTTTCTACCTCGATGCCGGAGGATGTTCAAGTGGAAATGTTGCGGTCAATCGCCGGATTGGAAAAAGTAGAAATGATGCGAACCGGTTATGCCATCGAATATGATGTCGTGGTTCCTCATCAATTACGCCCAACATTAGAAACCAAATTGATTGAAAATCTTTATACTGCTGGACAAACCAATGGTACCAGCGGCTATGAAGAAGCGGCTGGACAAGGTCTGATTGCCGGAATCAACGCCGGTTTGAAGGTACAAGGCAAAGACCCAATGATTTTAAAGCGCAGCGATGGCTACATCGGTGTGATGATTGATGACTTGGTGACGAAAGGAACCAATGAACCGTATCGTTTATTGACTTCCCGTGCAGAATATCGCTTGATTTTGCGCCATGACAATGCTGATTTACGTCTAACAGAAATGGGGCATCGAATCGGGTTAGTCAGAGAACCGCAATATCAAACGTATTTGAAGAAAAAAGCCGCTGTGGAAGCAGAAATTGCTCGTCTAGCAACCATTCGAATCAAACCAACGCCGGAGGTTCAAGCTTTTCTTGAAGCCAAAGGATCTGCCCCGCTGAAAGACGGTGTGTTGGCTAATGAATTTTTGCGCCGACCAGAAATCAGCTACCAAGAATTGATGCAATTTGTTCCTGAAAACGATGAATTGACCCACAAAGAAGTCGAACAAGTCGAAATTCAAATCAAATATGAAGGCTACATCAAAAAAGCCATGGAAAAAGTTGAAAAGTTGAAACGAATGGAAGCCAAAAAAATTCCTGAAAACATCGACTACGCTGCCATCAACGGCTTAGCGACAGAAGCCAAACAAAAACTACAAAAGATCCAACCCGAAACCATCGCTCAAGCTAGCCGAATCAGCGGCGTAAACCCCGCTGATCTAAGTATTTTGATGGTGTATATCGAACAAGGGAAGATTGCGAAGGTATCGAAGGAAACGGCTTGAGGGTAAGAAATGTCGATGTTTCATGTGAAACATTTAAAAGTGACTACCAATCCTATTTTATATAAGATAAACAAACTCATCTTTAAAAGTTCACAGGTAACTGTTGTGTCCTTTTAAAGATGAGTTTTTTGTTTTCAAGAAAATTGAACTATCGAAAATATGAAAATCTATAGTAGAATAAAATTAGCAAAGAGAAGGAGCTGCTATGGAAAAAAATTTGGCTAAAGAAAGTAGGCACTGAGGATTTAAAACCGCTATGGGAAGTCAGTTATGGACCAAAGGCGGATTTGAAATGGATGGAATTTGATGGTCCTTATTTTGAAGATTCTGTGTTAACTTGGGAAGAATTTACTACTGGCTGGGGAAAGACCGCGGTTAACGATTCACACAGAAATCTGATGTTGGTCGGCAACAAAATAGTCGGAATCGTCACAGCTTATTGGGAAGATGGAAACCTCAAACAATGGTTAGAGATAGGAATCGCAATCTATGATGCGGACTATTGGGGGAAAGGAATCGGTCATTTTGCCCTTCGTTTATGGTATCAACAGCTTTTTGAAATGTATCCATATTTGCCGCATATCGGGTTTACAACTTGGTCTGGAAATATCGGTATGCAAAAAGCCGGTGAAAAAAGTGGCATGCGAGAAGAGGGTCGTATTCGGAAGGTTCGTTTTTGGAAAAATCACTATTTCGACTCAGTAAAGTATGGAATTTTGCGAGATGAGCTATCACAATATGATTTAAATGGAGATTAAGAAAGGGACATAAACGTAAATGACAGATTTTTATTTCGTATCTGTAAATTCTTCTGAATGGGCAACACTTGCCAATACCATCAGAACTATTTCATGGACAGCCGGGGAATCTTTGTATCAAAAAATGAATACTTCCGCGTTTACCGAATGGGAAGGACTCACTGTTGGTAAAATTCATGGAGAATTAGTAGGTTTTTGCACCGTGGTGAAACAAGACTCATTGCAAACAAAGCAATATACACCCTTTATCGGCTATGTATTCGTCTTTGAAGATTATCGAGGACAGCGACTATCGCAAAAGCTCCTCACTTTTTCTGAGAACTATTTGAAAAAAATTGGTTTTGGACAGGTCTATCTTGTATCGGATGAAAAAGGATTGTATGAAAAATTCGGTTATGAGAAAATAGGTTTGGAAAAAACGATGCATGGAAACCAAGAAACAATATTTCAAAAAAAATTAAAATAGGTTTATCAGGAAAAAGACGGTAGGAAAAGGAGGAAGCCTAATGTCATTAATTCTACTCTTCACAGCGGGTCTGTTTCTCATAGTCGGAAAAAAATTCAGGCAGGGCAAGTGGCTGCGGTTAATGGCGGGCAATACCTTTAGTCCACCAGGAGAAGAAGCAAAGGAAACGGGCAAAACTATCGGGAGTATTCTCTATTTTTCTGCTTTGATATTACTGATTTTAGCTCTTTTTTCGGTAGAAAAACTTTAATTTTATTAAGCGTTTTTATTTGCGTAATAACAATGATTTAGCTATTATTTAGACAACTAATAGTTGTTCGATAATGGAGGTTTTTTATGTTAGGTAATTATGATAAACTACCCAAGAATCTGCAAAAAATTTATGTAATCACAATTATCATTGCAATTGTTCTAATAGCAGCTATTTTTTTCATTTTTAACTTTTCGCAACTCATTGCATTTTCTATAGTTATCTTGATATTATCTGCGATTGACTTGTACTTCGTTCCCAAAGCAACCCGTGGGAAAAAATCATGGCTAATCAGTGACCTTTGTTATTTTATGCTATATGGACTTTTTCTCTTCTGGTTATCATGAGCAATAATTTTAGATTGGGAATCAGGATGAATGGATTCTAATCTTTTTTAGCAGAAACGCCTCACTTTTAATACCTGCACAATCGCCAACGAACATTTTTGTCATCTCAACTTTTTCTTAATTCTTTTCTGGTACTTTTGTTACAGGAGGGATTGGTATGAAAAAGTATACGTTGACGAAAACATTTACTGTACTTGGCTTCATTTTCTTTTTGGTTGCGGCGGTAGTAGGCTCACGGATAGATGCACAGGGGTATCTGATCGAACCCGCATTTTTCTGTATTCCATTGGGGTATTTTTCCTTGATTGTGGCGGGTATCTCTGCGATTATCACCTATCAAAAAAATCGATGGGCGCGATTTCACTAAGCCTTTTAATAGTAAGTGGTTTTGAAAAGGCTGTCATTTGTGGAAATTTGTTGTATAATGTAAAAAAATAACTTATAAAGAATGCGTGGAGCTTTTGAAAAAAATTCAACTAAAATTAGGGAGGTCATCAAAATGTTGGAGGAAATGAAAAAGCAGTTGGCTGAACAAAAACGCGAGAAGGCTGAAGAATTGCGGATAAAAAATGCAAAATTGCGGGCAGAAGGCAAAGATCCTCTCAAAGGTTGGAATAGGATGGTGGATACGGGTCTTGGAGGTTTGAATAAAGGCGGGATGGCGGCAAATGGGGTCATTGATATGACGGGTGAAAATCTTGGCACAACGAATTTCTTTAGCGAAGAACAAAAAGAACTGGCGAAAGAATTAGAAAAAAAACGACACTAAAAATTCTTAAGCCTCAGTTAAGCCACCGGCGTTATATTCTATTCAACCCCAATAACCAAAACTTTTTCATTTTCATTTCTTCCCTTTAGAAACCAGTCGGTCTAACCAGCCGGCTGGTTTTTTTGTATATATTTTTGTTGCAAATGCAATAAAAATGTTGTATATTATTTCTACAAGGAAGAGGGGATCTGGATGACGGAAGTTTTGAGAGATATCGGTGTAATTGCCCGTGCTTTGGATTCAATCGCCAATATCGAATTCAAAGAATTTGATTTGACAAGAGGACAGTATTTATATTTGGTGCGAATTTTTGAAGATCCGGGAATCATTCAAGATAAATTGGCGGAACGGATCAAAGTAGACCGGACCACCACTGCCCGAGCAATTCAAAAATTGGAGAAAAATGGCTTTATCGAAAAGCGGGAAGACGAAAAAAACCGTAAAATCAAACGACTTTTTCCCACCGCTAAAGGCAAAGCGACTGCTCCGCTGATTCTTAAAGAAAACGCCTATTCCAATCAACGGGCTTTGTCTGGACTGACTCCTGAAGAGGTGGCAAATTTTGCCGCAACTTTGGAAAAGGTCAGAAAAAATATTGATACCGATTGGAACGAGGTAAAAAAAGGGCATAAACGAGTGTATTGAAAAGAGGCAAAAGAATGACGACACAACTAAAAAAATGTACATTAGAGGATTTAGCGACTCTGCAACAACTTAGTATCGAAACTTTCACGGATACGTTTGGCGCATATAATACTGCCAAAGATCTACAAGATTATCTAGAGCAAGCCTACGATTCGGCAAAACTCACAGAAGAATTGCAACAGATGGATTCAGAATTTTATTTTCTTTTTTTTGAGGAACAGTTGGCGGGGTATTTAAAAATAAACACAGGAACCGCCCAAACAGAATCGATTGCCGCGAATGCTTTGGAAGTAGAACGGATTTATATTCGTACGTCTTTTAAAAGGCAGGGATTAGGACGTTATTTGCTGAAACAGGCGATTCAGTTGGCAAAAAGCAAAGGCAATCAGACAGTTTGGCTTGGGGTGTGGGAGCACAATGAAGCAGCAAAGGCTTTTTATCAGGTAATGGGCTTTGCCAAAGTTGGTGCTCATTCCTTTTATATGGGTGATGACAAACAGACAGATTGGATTATGATAAAAAATATCGAGGAGGAATCCCTATGAAAGTTAGTGTAGAACCAGAATTTTGGACACTTTTTCCCGATGCACAAGTCAACGTCCTGCATCTTAAAGGAGTAAAAAATCAGCCAGAAAATCACGCATATTTTGAAGAACTATTGAAAAACGGTGCCAAAGAAGCGCAACATTTTTTGACAGAAGAAACCTTCAGCCAAAATCCTGTTGTTGCACAATGGCGGCAAGCATTCAGTCAATTTAAAACAAAAAAAGGCGCCCGTTCCTCCATCGAAGCTCTCTTGAAGCGGGTCAACCAAGGACATGAATTTTCACCAATCAATCCGCTGGTGGATATTTACAACAGTATTTCTTTGAAATATGCCGTACCTTGTGGCGGGGAAGATCTGAAAAAAATCGCCGGTGACCTGCATTTAGGTAAAGCCATCGGTGGGGAAACTTTTTTGCCTTTAGGAGCAGAAGTGGATGCGCCGGCGTTGCCAGAAGAAATTATTTATTACGATGAAAAAGGCGCGGTATGCCGCTGTTTGAATTGGCGGGAAGCCCAACGAACCATGTTGACGGACGACACGACTGAAGCATTGTTGGTCATTGAAGCCATCAACGAAGAACAAGCACAGCGGGCAAATCAAGCAATGGATGAAATGCAGCGGTTGATGGAAAACTATTTCGGCGTTTCCGGGAGCTCACAAAAACTGACTGCTGATGCACCGGTTTTTGCAATTGAAGAAAAATAAAATCGGTTAAGCTTGTTTTAAGTTGCACCGGTTATAGTCTATTCAACCCAATAACCCAAACTTTTTTCATTTCTTCCCTTTAGAGCAGTCGGTCTAACCAGCCGGCTGTTTTTGTGTGGGCTTTTTTAAAAATGGTGTAGAAAAAAGAAATTATGCTACAATAAGTTCAATAGTATTAGAAAAGAGGAAGAAAAATGGCGTTACAAACTAAGCGAATGATTTTACGACCATGGACGACTGCGGATGGAGACAAATTATTTGAACTAGCATCAGATAATCGCGTGGGTCCGATGGCAGGCTGGCCGCCTCATATAAGCGTGGAAAATAGTCGGGAGATTATTGAAACAGTGTTATCTGATCCGCTGACCTTTGCTCTTGCCTTGAAGGAAGCACCGGAAGAAGTAATCGGAAGTATTGGTATTATGATGAATAAGGAACAAGCACGGCAGCCTTTTATGGCTTCTTCAGATGCAGAAATTGGTTACTGGCTGGGGGTTCCCTTTTGGGGGAAAGGGCTGATGCCGGAAGCAATGACAGAAATTCTGCGCTATGGCTTTGAAGAATTGACAATTCCTGTGATGTGGTGCGGTTATTATGAAGGCAATGAAAAATCAAAACGAGTGCAGGAAAAGGCTGGTTTTACATACGCCCACACGGTTTTTGATATTCCGGTGCCTTTGTTGGCGACCACCCGTACAGAACATTTTACACGTTTGACTCGGGAAGATTGGAAAAAAGACCGACAAAAATAAAAATTATGCTCATAGCATTAAGCTTGTTTTAAGTTGCACCAGTTATAGTCTATTCAACCCAATAACCCAAACTTTTTTTCATTTCTTCCCTTTAGAGCAGTCGGTCTAACCAGCCGGCTGTTTTTGTGTGGAAAATTATTCTTTGGTATTTTTATTGAATTGTTTTTTTACAGCTAAAAAGGTTCTAGCAAAAATATAAAGCAGACTTGTAAAAACTAAAAGAAAATAGCTATACCAAGAAGGAGAGAAAGTAGGGATAATATTCGCGAAAAGTCCCGATTTTTCAGCATCCATCAAGAAACGATGAAACAAAAAATTTGCACAACCTATGCCGATACTAAAGAAAAATACTGTGGCATAAACAGCCTGCAATCCGAATTCAATACCGATTCTGGGAATGCTTTGACCAAGAAGATACATCGTAAAAAATTCTTCCTTTTCCATGATTGCTAATTGTAGAAAGGTTCGTCGCAAATAACCTACAGTCGCAAACAATAAAGCTGCAGCGAGTATAAACGCCATTCCTTTAAAAATAGTGGATGCCAACAAGGGTGCTGTTTGGGCGAAGCCTATTTCTGATTGTAAATCTGTTACCATCACCCCATGCCAATGGTTTAGAAACAAACTGGCGTTAACAGCAAGAAAGGAAAAAAAAGTTAATAAAGTTGTTAGTATTCCAATACTGACTATCCCTTTTGTTCGTAAAAGACTTTTTGCAGCTTGACCGAACAAATAACATACACTAAGCAAGAAATCACCCGTCTCCCAACTTTTATTAAAAAATCGTGCATTCGTTCTAATCTGATTTATCTGTGATAGATTAATTACTTGAAGTATAGCATGGGAAGAAGACCTAGAAAATAGGAAATAAACGGATTGTAATCGTTTTTTAGGGTGGTATGATTATTTTATCAGATAAAAAATTAGTAGAGTAAATGGGAAAACTTACTGAAAATTTTAATTATGAATGGGTGAGATAAAGTGTGAGATTGTATTTTTTGTACCGCAATAATTTCGGTAATTTTAGAGAATGAAACTTGTATTGTGTTTTATGATAAGAAGCCTGTTTCTTTAGGGCATCTATTAATCATCCCTAAAGTGCATAGGATAAATTTTTTTCAACTGTCTCCACAAGAGCGAAAAAATATGAGCGAATTGTTGTTAGAAGCAAAAAAAGTGTTAGATTTCCAATATTCTCCACAAGGATATAATATTGGATTGAATTGTGGAGGAGTCGCTGGACAGACGATTTTTCATTGTCACCTGATTCCTAGATAGAAGGATGATACAGAGAATCCTGCTGGTGGGGTACGAGGTGTCATTCCAGAGAAAATGAATTATCACAGATTAGATTTTCGAAGAAACAATAATTGATTCACAACCCTCTTTGGGGAAATTAAGTTACTTTCCGTTTATCACTCTCGCTTTTTGCGGGAGTTTTTTTGTGCAAATTTTTTGAAAACTTGACAGCCATCAATTTCTTTCCACTTCTTTGGACGTACACTAGGTACATCAAATGAGTGATGGAGGAGTAAAAAATGAAATTTCAAAAATGGATTCAAGACCACAGTAACCATATTACATGGATTACCGCTGCGTTGATTGTCGTAGGTTTTGTTGGAAAATTTGCCGGGGTGATGCTACTGTATAAACTTGCATTGGCATTGGCATCAATTATCGCTGTCATCCCAATTGCAATTCACGCCTTTCAAGCGTTGAAGGCAAAAGTTATCAGTATTGAACTGTTGGTAACCATCGCGGTAGTCGGGGCGTTTATTATCGGAGAATACAATGAATCAGCCATCGTTACTTTCTTATTCTTGTTCGGGAATTTTTTGGAACAAAAAACTTTGTCAAAAACCCGTGAATCAATCAAATCGTTGACTGAAATGGCACCAACGACTGCTTTGATTGTGCAAGCGGATGGTACGACAGAAGAAGTTGAGATCGATGATGTAGAAGAAGGAGACATCGTTCTGGTCAAGACCGGCGGTGCGATTCCTGTTGATGGGGTCGTTGTTGAAGGAAAAGGGTACGCGGATGAAGCGGCCGTAACCGGTGAATCAAAAGAAGTGACGAAACAATTATCTGATGAAGTTTTTTCAGGAACTATTTTAAGTGACGGCTTTTTGAAAATCAAAGCCACTAAAGTTGGGGACGATACTACTTTTGCAAAAATCATCGAATTGGTAGAAGATGCTCAAGATACAAAATCTCATGCAGAAAAATTTATTGATCGTTTTTCACAATTTTACACGCCTGCAGTCCTACTGATTGCTTTAGCTGTCTTTCTTTTCACCCGTGATTTTAAATTAGCCATCACAGTCTTAGTATTAGGCTGCCCAGGTGCATTGGTTATCGGCGCACCAGTCTCCAACGTTGCCGGGATCGGTAATGGCGCAAAACGCGGTATTTTGGTCAAGGGTGGGGAAGCCATGGATACTTTCTCAAAAATCGATACGTTTGTCTTTGATAAAACAGGAACATTGACAAAAGGAACGACTTCCGTTTCGGCAATCAAAAGCTATGGCTCAGAGGAACAAAAATTTATTGGCTTAACTGCCAAAATTGAAACTCTTTCGGATCATCCTTTAGGTCGGGCCATCATGAGCTACGCCGACGACAAGAAAATTGCGTATCATGACTTGTCGATCAGCGACAACCAAACCATTAAAGGACAAGGGATCACCGCAAAAATCGACGGTCATACCGTTTGTGCCGGAAATGCTAAATTAATGGAAACCCACCATGTCTCATTGACCAGCCAACAACAAAAAGATTTGGTTGCTTTGCAACAAACCGGCAGCTCAATCGTAATCGTAGCCATCGACAGCAAGATTCAATTGATTATTGGTATCTCTGATATCGTTCGTCCAGAAGTTGCGGAAGAATTAGCCAACCTTAAAGCAGCTGGTGCCAAACATTTGGTTATGCTGACGGGTGACAATCAAGTTACCGCCGAATATGTCGCAAATAAATTAGGTATTGATGAAGTTCATGCTGAATTACTGCCAGATCAAAAGGTTGGATTCGTTAAACAATTCCAAAAAGAAGGTCGTCGGGTTGCTTTTGTCGGTGACGGTATCAATGATTCGCCTTCATTGGCAACTGCCGATATCGGAATTGCTATGGGCAGCGGAACAGATGTTGCTATTGAAACCTCCGATGTTGTCTTGATGCAATCAAGTTTTTCTGCATTGGTTCATGCCTACAAATTATCGAAGAAAACCGTATTGAACACACGGGAAAATGTGATCATTGCTATCAGCGTAGTTGCCTTCTTACTGATTGGACTAATGGCTGGCTTCATCTATATGGCAAGCGGAATGTTTGTCCACGAAGCAAGTATTTTAGTGGTTATCTTCAATGCTATGCGATTGATCAACTACAACAAAAAAGCCGTCCCACAATTAGTGGAAAAGACAGCGTAGAATTGGGTTAATAGGAAAGGAAAGATGGATGCAAAATTTTGCATCCATCTTTCCTTTTTTATGTTTCATGTGAAACATTTTGAGGAAACCCTCCTTCTTGCGTGAAATTTCACATAGCGGGTGTTTTTTCTGCTATAATGCGGATAAATCGTTACTTGTGGAGGCGCAGTCGTGGCAGATTATCAGATGGAAAAGACATTAGGCAAATGTTTTCGGACAACGACAGGAACGTATACCGGTATCGTTCGAGTGTACGGCAGCTGGTATGATTACAAGGTAGTCGCTGGAATTCCGGATGTAGGAGTGATGTTGGAAGTCGTCGCATATGACGCAAATCAATTGTTGGTACAGGTGAACAACTATCTTATGGAAAGTGATGTGAATTACATTGGCAATTTTTAGTATTATTATCTTGATTTTAGTTATTATCTTAGTCGTTTTTTTGGCTTCACAGATGGTAGTCATCGTGGAACAGGGAGAAGTCAAAGTTGTCGAAAGTTTTGGGAAATACGTGAAATCTTTGGAACCGGGATTGCATTTTTTGATTCCGGTTTTATACAACGTCAAAAGACGGGTTTCTTTGAAACAGATTCCGATTCAAATCGATCCGCAAAGTGTTATTACTAAGGATAATGTTATCGTTGAAATCGACGAAGCAATTAAATACCATGTAACCGATGTGCGGGCATTTGTTTATGATAACCAAAATTCTGTACTCTCAATGATTCAAGATTGTCAGTCTAATCTGCGGGGCATTATCGGGAAGATGGATTTGAATGAAGTGCTGAATGGTACGGAAGAAATCAACGTGGCACTGTACGAAAGTGTTCGGGATATTACGGCGGGTTATGGGCTGTCAATTGATCGGATTAACATTGGGGAAATTTCCGTTTCTGATGAAATCGTTAATTCTATGAATAAATTGATTACCGCCAGTCGGGATAAAGAATCACAAATCACGATTTCTGAAGGCCGCAAGCAATCAGTCATTTTGGAATCAGAAGCCAAAGCCTCTGAAATGGAGATCGATGCTGCTGCTCGGTCGAAGCAAACCAAAATCGATGCCACTGCACGGGCAGAACGTATTCATATTGATGCGCAAGCAGAAGCGGAACGTATCCGTATCGTCACAGAAGCAGAAAAACAACGGATCAAAGAAATCAATCAGGCTATCCAAGACAGTCAACTCAACGATCAAATGCTGGCTTATCTTGGAATTGAAGCTTTTAAACATGTGGTAGAAAACAATGGCAACACGGTGATTTTACCGACTAATATGACAGAGCTGGGAAATGTGCCTGCGTTAAAACAAATTTGGAATGCTGCAGATAGTAATAAATAATAAGTAACAGATGACGTATCTTTTTCTTGAAGATACGTTTTTTGTTGCATTTTTTTCAAAAACTGGCTATTATCACCTTTGTAGAAAAAACGAGGAGATAAATTATTTTAGGGGGGTGGTCATGTGATACGTTTCGTATCCTCTGCACCAAAAAGTGTCGCCTGGTAGTGTGATACTTTGGTGCATTTCTTCAAAGTATCACTGGTTTGAAGAAAGGAAAAACAATGCAACCAACAATAAAACCCAATGATTATTTTGCCGTACAAAAACAAGTCGATCATCTGATCAATACCTATCAATCCGTTAACGATCCGAAGACGGTACAAACGATGCAGGCATTGACGATCGAAAAGATCCAACAAATTCTTGGAGAAACATCAGAAATTTTTAGGAAACTCTCGCCATTTATTTTAGACACGACCTTGACGAAAGTTCGGGCAGAACGCTTTTTTGAGGAAATAAAGGAACATGTGATTCCTTTTGCCCCACCTTCCAACAAGCAAGTGGAAAAAGTATTTCGCAAAACCAAGAAACTAAAAATCCCTGACTGGGAGAGCATGGATCTGCGGGAAAATTCATACATTGGTTGGAATGATCCTGGCAGTCAAAAGAAATTCATCCTACTTTATCAAGAGGATCAGTTGACCGGTGTTTCTGGTCATTTGTCGCCGAATCATTTGAAAAATATTTGCAGCATTTGCAACCACACCGCGACGGTGGCGCTATTTTTAGCAACCACCAAAGAAAGCGGCGACGGCACTTATACGAAAAAAGGCAACTATATTTGTGTCGACAGCCAAGCATGTAATCAGCAGTTGTATGATTTGCAAGCGTTAGAACAATTTGTTCAGCGGGTGAAGAGAAAATAAAGATAGCTGGATGTGGGTAAACTCAACCCACTATCCAGCTTTTTTCGATTGGATGGATTTCGTTCAATTTCCGTCAATAAAATTGAGTTGTTCTCAAGATCAGTCGTTAAATTTTCCCACAAACCATTGCAGAAACAGCCCATTTGCGTTAAAGTAGAGGAAGTCGTGAAACAAATATTTGTTTCACAAAAAAGAGAGGAAAACGAGATGTTACCTGAAGAATTTCAGCAACAATTGCTGCAGCAGCAGATCATTTTAAGCGACAAGCAAATGGCGCAGTTTCACCGCTACTTTGAGCTGTTAGTCGAATGGAACGAAAAAATGAATCTTACCGCTATCACGGAGCAAAAAGAAGTCTATCTCAAACATTTTTACGATTCCTTGACGTTGGCGCTGACGGCGGATTTCACGAAAGAAGTCGCCTTGTGCGATGTGGGTGCCGGAGCAGGGTTTCCAAGTATTCCTTTGAAAATCGTTTTTCCGCAACTATCGGTTACGATCGTAGATTCCCTGAACAAGCGGATCACCTTTTTAACCCATTTGGTACAGGAATTAGGCTTAGAAAATGTTCATCTGTATCATGATCGGGGAGAAACATTCGGTCAAAACAAGCAGTTTCGCGAAACTTTTGACTACGTGACGGCCCGTGCAGTGGCTCGTTTGAATGTATTGGCAGAATTATGTCTGCCCTTGGTGAAGAAAAACGGCACCTTTTTTGCCCTGAAAGCCGCAAAAAGCGACGAAGAATTAACTGAAGCCAAACCGGCGATTGCGCTGCTTGGCGGCAAGTTTATCGAGGAACGGGCGATTCCGCTGCCGATTACCGGTGACGAGCGCCATATCATTGTGATCGAAAAGAAAAAAGAAACACCTAAAAAATATCCCCGCAAACCGGGGCTGCCCAATAAACAACCAATCAAATAATGCCGTAAAAATTTTTCCGGCAAGACCAGAAGATGAGAGTGTTTTTCTGATCCATTTGACCAACTAATAGGAGGAAACTTGATGGGAAGAATTATTTCTGTCGCAAATCAAAAAGGCGGGGTCGGTAAAACGACGACTACCGTGAATCTTGGCGCTTGTCTGGCTTATGCCGGCAAAAAAATCCTGCTTGTGGATATCGATGCGCAAGGCAATGCAACAAGCGGTGTGGGTATTCGTAAACCAGATGTCGTGAAAGACGTGTATGATGTGTTGGTTAACGAAGAACCAATCAAGCATGCGATTTTACCAAGTTCTCGCGAAAATTTAGACATCGTACCGGCAACGATCCAATTAGCCGGTGCCGAAATTGAATTGACTTCCATGATGGCGCGGGAATCACGGTTAAAAACAGCATTGGAAGAAGTCAGAGACGAATATGATTTTGTATTTATCGATTGCCCGCCTTCATTGGGACATTTGACAATCAATGCATTTACAGCCAGTGATTCGATTTTGATTCCTGTTCAATGTGAATATTATGCGCTGGAAGGTTTGAGCCAATTACTGAATACGGTGCGTTTAGTGCAAAAACATTTTAACCCAACGTTGAAAATCGAAGGGGTTTTATTGACGATGTATGATGCCCGCACGAATTTAGGGGCAGAGGTAGTGGAGGAAGTTCGCCGCTATTTCCAAGAAAAAGTTTATGACACAATCATCCCAAGAAATATCCGTTTGTCAGAAGCGCCAAGTCATGGATTGTCGATTGTTGATTATGATTTGCGGTCAAAAGGTGCTGAAGTGTATCAAGCTCTAGCAAAGGAAGTGTTAGCTCGTGAAAAATAAAGGCAAGGGCTTAGGTCGCGGCATCGATGCATTGTTTCAGGATTTTGCCAACTTGGAAGATGTGGATGTCAAAAAAGAAGCAGTTGTTGATATTCCGCTGAATGAATTGCGTCCCAACCCCTATCAACCACGAAAAACATTTGACGAAGCCTCGTTACAGGAATTAGCAGCTTCCATTGCCCAATCTGGGGTTTTTCAGCCAATCATCGTGCGCAAATCAGCAGTGAAGGGCTATGAAATCATCGCAGGTGAACGTCGTTTCCGGGCGTCAAAATTGGCGGTCAAAGAAACGATTCCGGCAATTATTCGTGAGTTTGACGAAGAAGCGATGATGCAAGTCGCTGTTTTAGAAAATTTGCAGCGGGAAGATTTGAATCCTTTGGAAGAAGCTGAGGCTTACGATATGTTGATGAAAAATCTCAAGCTGACCCAAGCAGAAGTAGCCGAACGTTTAGGGAAAAGTCGCCCTTACATCGCCAATTATCTGCGACTGTTGACTTTGCCGAAGCTGGTCAAGGAAATGGTTCAAGATGAACGACTATCGATGGGACAAGCCCGTACCCTGTTAGGTTTGAAGAAAAAAGATCAAATCCTGAAGCTTGCCAATCGTTGTGTGAAGGAAAACCTGACTGTCCGTCAACTAGAACAGCTAGTGGGACAAATGAACGAAGCCAAAGAAGAAAAGAAAACGCCGCGAATCGCCAAAGTCAAACCTTATTATTTACGGGAAAGCGAAGACCGTTTGATGGATAAATTCGGTACAAGTGTCGAAATCCAAGAAAAAGACGGCAAAGGAAAGATCGAGATCGAATACCTTTCGCAAAATGACCTGACCCGCATCCTGGATATTTTGGATATCCACTTTGACGAAGCCTGATAGTGTGACTATAAACAAGAATGTCAGTTCCACT
>NZ_MAEK01000022.1:86246-99949 GCF_009933265.1 Enterococcus sp. JM9B
CTACCTCACTATGAACAAGAAGGTGTTTTAATGTATGATTTAGGTGATATTGTAGAAATGAAAAAACCCCATGCTTGCCAAGCCAATCGCTGGGAAATCATCCGCATGGGGGCAGACATTAAAATAAAATGTACCAATTGCGGCCACATCGTAATGTTGACCCGTCGCGATTTTGAAAAGAAAATGAAAAAAATTCTAGAAAAGAAAGTGTGAAGGAAATCATGGCATTAACCGCCGGAATCGTTGGCTTGCCTAACGTTGGAAAATCAACTTTATTTAACGCAATCACAAAAGCAGGAGCAGAAGCAGCAAATTATCCTTTTGCAACGATCGATCCCAATGTGGGAATGGTAGAAGTACCAGACTGGCGCTTGCAACGCCTGACTGAGCTGGTGCATCCGAAAAAAACAGTTCCTACAACCTTTGAATTTACTGATATTGCGGGAATCGTCAAAGGTGCCAGCAAAGGGGAAGGCTTGGGAAACAAATTCCTTAGTCATATCCGCCAAGTGGATGCGATTTGTCACGTGGTTCGCTGTTTTGATGATGAGAACATCACTCACGTAGAAGGACGTGTCGATCCCTTAGACGACATTGACACCATCAATTTGGAGTTGATTTTGGCTGATTTAGAATCCATCACCAAACGTTACGATCGCGTAGCAAAAGTTGCGAAAACTAAAGACAAAGAAGCCGTTGCCGAATTGGCTGTTTTGGAAAAAATCAAAGTTGCGTTAGAAGCAGGGAAATCCGCCCGCAGTGTGGAATTTACCGATGAGCAACAAAAAATCGTCAAAGGGCTATTCCTATTGACCAGCAAACCCGTCCTTTATGTGGCAAACGTGGCAGAAGACGAAGTAGCTGATGCCGACAACAACCATTATGTACAGGAAGTCCGCAATTTTGCTGCAACTGAAAATGCAGAAGTCATCGCTGTTTGCGCCCGTGCAGAAGAAGAAATCGCTGAATTGGATGATGAAGACAAAGCTGATTTTCTTGAAGCGATGGGCATCGAAGAATCCGGGTTGGATCAATTGATTCGGGCAGCCTACGATTTATTGGGCTTGGCAACCTATTTTACTGCCGGAGAACAAGAAGTTCGGGCTTGGACCTTCCGCAAAGGAATGAAGGCACCACAAGCTGCCGGTATTATCCATACCGATTTTGAACGGGGCTTTATCCGAGCTGAAACGGTTTCCTTTGAAGATCTTGACAAATATGGCACAATGCACGCCGCCAAAGAAGCAGGACGGGTCCGTTTAGAAGGAAAAGACTACGAAGTGCAAGACGGAGATGTCATGTTGTTTCGTTTTAATGTCTAAAAACACTATCATACGAGAAAATGGTATGGTAAAATTGCCTCTGGAAATGTCAAGAGCGAAGGGAGAATAACAAATGGAGCCAGAAACTCTGCGCACATATGTTTCAGAAAATCGTGAATTAGAAAAAGAACTAACAAAACGTAACCAACAATACATCTTTGATTTGAAAAAATCTTTGGATGCCGCCAATCTTTCTGAAGAAGAAAAAACGATTGCGCTGCATGAAATGCTGCCGGTTTTAGTAAAAGAACAAAAAGGGGGCAAAACTGCCCGCCAATTGTTCGGTACTGTCTCTGAACGAACCGAAGCTATTCTAAGTGCACCTGCCGAAAAAGAGGAATCTTCTCCGGTTTTGATGTGGCTGGATAATACCCTGTTATTATTGGGACTTTTCTCCGTCATGATCGGTCTGATGTCCTTTATCGCCAAAGGTCAAGGTCAATCTTACGGAATGCTGGCACTCTTGCTTGCCGCTATGGTCGGTGGTTGGGTCTTCTACCTGATGTATAAATACATCTATCAGTATGAACGCAAAGGTGCTGACAAGAGTCAACGACCAAAATTATGGAAGACCATCTTATTGCTGGTACCATCCTTCTTATTATGGATTATTGTTTTCAGCAGTTCGCCTTTGTTGCCAAAAGCCATCAATCCGGTTCTCGATCCAATCATTACAATCGTCATCGGTGCCGCAGCCTTTGGTTTGCGTTACTATTTAAAGAAAAAATACCACATCGTTGGCAGCCTATCCGTGCCAAGAAACTAACGTCGAAAATTTTCGACGTTTTTTTGATAGGTGAAAGAACCTCACGAATCCGTTTTGAAAAGAAAATCAATGGAGAGGTGGGTTCTTTCCTTTTTTTGCGTATAATAGAACCAAAGGATGGGATGATTTGGAATTAACAACATTATTAAAAGAAAAATTCGGCTATGATGCCTTTCGTCCGGGACAAACAGCAATCATCGATCAAATTTTACATCATCAAAACGTGTTGGGCATTATGCCAACAGGTGGCGGAAAATCGGTTTGCTATCAATTGCCGGCACTGGTTTTAGAGGGCTTGACCTTGGTTATTTCCCCTTTGATTTCTTTAATGAAGGATCAAGTGGATGCATTGAACGATATGGGAATTCCGGCAGCATTTATCAACAGCACCTTGAGTGTACCGGAAATGAATGAACGGCTGCGTTTAGCCGTGGACGGCAAGATCAAATTGTTGTATGTCGCCCCGGAACGATTGGAATCTTATGAATTTCAACAACTGCTGCGGCATGTGCCGATTGAATTGCTGGCGGTAGATGAAGCCCATTGTATTTCACAGTGGGGGCATGATTTTCGCCCCAGTTATTTGAAATTGGCGGAAACGATTCAGCAGTTTGATCAGCGCCCGGTGGTAGTAGCATTGACGGCCACGGCGACTCCGCAAGTTGCGGAAGATATTTTGCAACGGTTGCAGATTCCCCCAGAAAATAAAGTGATGACCGGCTTTGCCCGAGAAAATCTGGCTTTTCAAGTGATTAAGGAACAAAAAGATACCTATCTGCTGGAATATCTGCGGGTGAATCGGGAGCAAGCCGGCATTATCTATGCCAGCACCCGGAAAGAAGTCGAACGACTGTATCACTTATTAAAAAGCAAAAAAATTGCGGTTGGCAAATACCATGGCGGCATGAACGAGCAGGAACGTTCTCAAAATCAAGAAGATTTTCTTTTTGATCGTATTCAGGTCATGGTGGCCACCAATGCTTTTGGGATGGGAATCAATAAGAGCAATGTCCGGTTTGTGATTCATGCGCAGGTTCCCGGTAATTTGGAATCTTATTATCAGGAGGCGGGTCGTGCCGGTCGGGATGGCTTGCCCAGTGAAGCAATCTTATTGTTTGCTCCTCATGATTTGCAGATTCAGCAATTCTTTATCGATCAGTCGGAAATGGCGATTGATTACAAACAAAACGAATATTTAAAATTGCGGGAAATGAGCCAGTACGCCCATTCGCAAATCTGCCTGCAACGTTATATCCTGCGCTATTTTGGCGAGGACGGTCCCGATTGCGGCCGTTGTAGCAATTGTTTGGATGAGCGGGAAGTAACAGATATCACCATTGAAGCACAAAAAGTTCTGTCTTGTGTCAAACGGATGGGGGAGCGTTTTGGGAAATCTCTTGTAGGGAAAGTATTGACCGGCTCAAAGGATCAAAAAATCAGCCAGTGGCATTTTGAAAGACTGCCCACATATGGTTTGATGAAGGACTGGAGTCAAAAAGAAGTGGTTCAACTGATTGATTATTTGACTGCTGCCGGTTTTTTAACACCAACGGAAGGACAGTTTCCCATGTTGAAGGTCTCTGCAACCGGTGTCGAAGTCCTGCTGGGCAAACAGAAAGTTACTCGCAAACAAACGACGGTCAAAACGATTGTGGAAAATACAGAATTGTTCGAACAACTGCGACGGTTGCGAACCGAATTGGCGCAGGCACAAAATCTGCCACCGTACGTGATTTTTTCTGATAAAACGTTGCAGGAGCTGGCAGAAAAACAACCCCAAACAACATTGGATTTTTTGCAGATCAAAGGGGTCGGTCAAAACAAACTGGAGAAATATGGCACCGCCTTTCTGGAAATCTTAAAAGACAGCGGCAATTCTTAATAAATCCTACTTTTTTTGCCAATAAAATGAGAATTTATTTTGATTGTTTGACTTGTCTGATTTTTTCTGTTAATTTCATAAATAAAATTAAATTTGAGGAGTGGTACGGAAATGTCCAACTGGGAAACAAAATTCGCGAAAAAAGGTTTAACTTTTGATGATGTCTTGCTGATTCCGGCAGAAAGTCATGTTTTGCCAAACGAGGTAAGTATGCAAGTGCAGTTAGCCAAAAATATTCGATTGAATATCCCAATCATCAGCGCCAGTATGGATACCGTAACGGACAGTAAAATGGCGATTGCCATGGCTCGTCAAGGTGGGCTGGGTGTCATCCATAAAAATATGAGCATCGCTGCGCAAGCTGACGAAGTGCGAAAAGTGAAACGTTCGGAAAGCGGTGTAATCATTGATCCTTTCTTTTTGACGCCGGAACATTTGGTGGCGGATGCGGAGCACTTGATGGCAAAATACCGAATCAGCGGGGTGCCAATCGTTGAAACGATGGAAAACCGCAAATTAGTCGGAATCATCACCAACCGTGACATGCGTTTCGTGACGGATTATCGAATTCCTATCGCAGAAGTCATGACCAAAGACGAATTAGTAACGGCGCCTGTTGGTACAAAATTAGCGGATGCGGAAAATATTTTACAGAAACATAAAATCGAAAAATTGCCAATCGTGGATGAAAATAACCGCTTAAGCGGCTTGATTACCATCAAAGATATTGAAAAAGTCATCGAATTTCCTAATGCGGCCAAAGATGAACATGGTCGTTTGTTAGTAGCGGCGGCAGTTGGCGTAACCAGTGACACCTTTGAACGGGCGCAAGCCTTGCTGGATGCTGGAGCAGATGCCATCGTGATCGATACAGCTCACGGTCACAGTGCCGGAGTGATTCGTAAAATCAAAGAAATTCGCGAAACCTTCCCACAAGCAACGTTGATCGCTGGAAATGTGGCGACAGCAGAAGCAACCAAAGCCCTTTATGATGTCGGTGTCGATGTTGTCAAAGTGGGAATCGGACCTGGGTCAATTTGTACGACACGGGTGGTAGCCGGTGTGGGTGTTCCCCAATTAACTGCGATTTATGATGCAGCTTCTGTGGCCCGTCAATATGGCAAATCAATCATCGCAGACGGCGGAATCAAGTATTCCGGTGATATTGTCAAAGCTTTGGCAGCCGGTGGACATGCAGTTATGTTAGGCAGTATGTTGGCAGGAACAGACGAATCCCCTGGTGAATTTGAAATCTATCAAGGTCGTCGTTTTAAAACATACCGAGGAATGGGTTCGTTAGGCGCCATGGAAAAAGGCTCCAGCGACCGTTATTTCCAAGGTGGCGTTAACGAAGCCAATAAATTGGTCCCAGAAGGAATTGAAGGACGAGTTGCCTATAAAGGCAGTGTCTCAGATATCATTTTCCAAATGACTGGTGGGTTGAAATCCGGTATGGGTTATGTGGGTGCAGCCAATTTGGAACAATTGCGGGAAAATGCACAATTTATCCAAATGAGCGGCAACGGCTTGAAGGAATCCCATCCTCATGACGTACAAATCACCAAAGAAGCACCAAACTATTCCGTTGAATCTTAAAAACTGAGAATCTAACAAAACCCCCGCAGCAGTTGCTGTGGGGGTTTTTGATGGTACAAATCAATTTTCGATAAAAAGGAAAGAAGTTTCCGTCTAATTATTCAGCGACAGACTCCGATACGGCTTCGCTTTTTTCTTTGGTGCTGACGGTTTTTTTATAAAAAATAGCATATAAAACCGTGCAAAGAATTGGAATGATCGCTGAAAATAGATACAATCCGGAAAATGATAGGAAGCTGCGTAATTCACCCATAAGGTAAGGACCAACACCTAAGCCCAGATCTAAACCGATGAAATACGTGGAAAGAGCGATCCCAATCCGATGGCTGTTGACCTTTTTCAAACAAATCGCTTGTCCATTTGACATGAAAGTACCGTAACCTAAACCGATAAAGGCACCAGCCAGCAGTAGCATCCAGCTAGCAGAAGTAAAGCTCAACACGATCAACCCTAAAGATAAAAAGAGATAGCTGGGATACATGACATAATTTTCTCCCTTGGCATCAAAAATTCTGCCGGACAATGGTCTGGTAAAGGTAATGACTGTAGCATAGACCACGAAGAAGAAGGAGCTGGCTGTTACTAAATGGATGACTTGTGCGTAGGAAGAAAGAAAAGCCAACACACTTGAATAAGCCAAGCCAATCAAAAAGGCGATAAAGGAAATAAACAAGACCTTGTATTCGATAAAGCTGTCTAAAGACCATTTATTCAATAATGCCCGATGTTCTTCAGACAAGGTAATATTTTTTACCGGCATCATGAAACAACCAATGGTGGTAAATAAGATCAAAAGAACGGAGAAAAGAATAATGAAATAAAAATTGGTGGTATTCAGCAAAACCATACCAAGGAAAGGTCCGATGGCTGCTGCTAAACTGGTACTTAATCCGTAATAGTTGATGCCTTCGCCGTTTTTGGATTCTGGGATATAGGCGGTAACAATCGCATTCGTTGCAGTGGATACCGTTCCATAAGCAAATCCGTTTAAGAAACGTACCAGATACAAAATAGCAATGGTTGGCATATAAAAATAAGCAAGGGTGGTCAGCAGGTAAAATACCGCACCAAAACGCAAGACGGCTTTACGACCGAATAATTCCAGTTTCTTCCCAACATAAAGCCGGGCAAGCAATGTGCCGATAATGTAAATCCCAGAAGCAAGTCCGGCTTGTCCGGGGGTAGCTCCAAGATGATCTTGTGCGATGACGGCGATGATGACCATCAAAAGATAATAAACCAAAAAGACGATGAAATTGATAACAGTGATACTAATAAATCCTTTATTAAATAATTTTTCTTCCATTACGGATCATTCACTCCAATAAGTTTTAGTTTCTTGTTAAAAGGCTGGGTGCAGACGCATATCAAAATCGACCGTTGCAGTTTCTTCCTGACAAACGTTTTTCAGTTGTTGGATTTTTTGTTCCACATCGGCATAGTTTGAAGGGTAGCGATCCACCAGCTGACGAATAAACAAATCCCGAGTTTCCATGAAGCGCGCCAAGATTTCCCGCTGTTCTTTCTCCTCTGTTAGGGGTTGTGTTCGCAAAAGCAAATATTCTTGGTAGGCATCGTTGAGGAAAACCAACGCAGCTTCCCGGTCAAAACGTGCCCGGTAGGCAGCTTCTAGCCGGTCAATTAATAATTCTGTCCATTGTTCCATAGTAAAAACCTCTTTTCTTTTTTCTTTACGAGTGTCACTATACCAAGACAGAAACCAAAAAAAATGCGACTTTGCTGTTTTTTTTCGGTAATGACAAAAGGAAGAAACCTAAATCAACAACATTTATTACTATTTTTTGTAAATTTTCAGAAATAATTATTAGTGTATCTTATGAGTACATCTGTTATTATAGGTTGAGAAAAAGTTGTTTATTAGAAAAAGGGAGTGCACCAAAAAATGGATAGTAAGGTCTTAAGTGACTATCTGAATGAACACTCATTTCCGATCATTGTGAAGGAAAAGAAGAAGTATCTGATTTATGAAGGATTACAGGACAAGCATGTCTATATTTTGAAGAGCGGGGTAATCAAGACCAGCGTGATTTCAAAGGATGGACGGGAATTCAACATTGAATACATCAACGGCCTTGAAATCGTCTCCTTGTTAAAAGACGAGTATTCCCAATTTATCGATGCCCCCTTCAATATTCGGGTGGAATCAGAAAAAGCCGAGCTTTATCGCATCGACCGGGTGGAATTTTGGAAACACATCAACAGTAATCTGGAGCTGCAAAATTACGTTAAAGATTATTACCGGCTGCGTTTGCTCCATTCTATGAAAAAAATGCAGCAGATGCTGATGAACGGCAAATTTGGGGCAGTCTGCGCACAGATATATGAACTCTACGATATGTTCGGCGTTGATGTGGAGGGAAAAGGAATTTTGATCGATTTTGTCGTCACCAATGAGGAAATCGCTCGTTTTTGCGGTATCGCAGCGGCCAGCTCTGTCAATCGAATGATGCAGCAATTAAAAGAAATGGGTGCCATCGCAGTAAAAAATCGGCGTATCTGGATCAAGAATCTGGAGATTATCAAAGAAAACATTATTTTTTAACAACTTCAGCAATTATTCAAAAAAGGCTAAGAGCCGCGGAAATTCCGCAACTCTTAGCCTTTTCTTATTCAACATAACGTTCGTCTGTCATACCGAAGTATTGATGGAGAGGTTTTTGTTTGCCCGCCAATAAAGTATCGATAGTGACAAATTCATACCCCTGTGCTTGCAGGGTATCGATGATGCCGGGAACTGCCGCAATCGTTTCAGAGTGGATATCATGCATCAGGATCATGGCCCCGTTATAGGCACTGCCTGTCACCCGTGGCGTAATGATCGCTGCGTTTTTGGATTTCCAGTCTTCAGAATCAATATCCCATTGAATGATCGGCTTGCCGATCGTTTTTGCGGTTGCTCCATCAATTGCGCCATAAGGAGGGCGAATATTTCGTGGCAATATTCCGCTGGCTTCAAAAATCGCCTTGTCGGTCTTGCGAACTTCTTCTTGGACCTGTTCGGCATTTAAAGTCGTCAACTGAGGATGGGAATAGGAATGACTGGCAACTTCATGGCCTTCCTCGTGGACACGTTTTACCAATTCTTGATTGGCAGACACATTTTCACCCAGCATGAAGAAGGTCGCCTTAGCATTTTTTTCCTTCAGAATATCTAATAATTTTGGTGTCGTCACACCATTTGGCCCGTCATCAAATGTCAGTGCAATATATTTTTTCTTTGGATCGATGACCGGCAAGGCATCTTTCACTGTTGCCGGATCCACCAGCTGCGTATTGACATAAGCTGCAATATCTTTGTAAGCCAAGGTGATGGTCGACGTTCCCGTGTCATTTTTTGGCAAGGAGATCGTCAGATTTTCTGGTGTATAAGTGATCTCATTATCAAAACTGATCCGAGGCATAGTCAAAACCTTGTCGATCATTCCTTTTTCCTTTGAAGCATCCAGAATTTTTTGTTGGATCACTTGCTGAATACCCAAAAGATCTGCTTCGGAAGGGATAACATCTTTGATGGCAACCGCCTTACCGGTTTTTTGTGAGACATAAACCGGGGCTTCGCTAAGACCTTTGGCTTGTTTAAAGGTATTTTCTTTTTCGTTCCACCGATAATGCTCCGCCACTAATTGGTAGGTATCCAATTGATCGGTCACATGCTTGACAGCAACTTTGCTGACAAGAACCGCCATTTCATCTGCTTTGACCTGTTTTTTGATTTGATTGGCAAGTGCGGTTAATTTTTTATCTGCATCAGGAATCGGACTGTCATTTTGTGGAGTGTAGATCACCAATTTGACCTGTTCGTTTCCTTTAACGGTTTTCTTATTCGCTAATCCGCTTTGATCCCGTTCTTCTTGAATATCTGCCAACAAGCTTTTGGCGCTGTCGGTAAAGTGTTCCATCGCCTGGGCTTGATGCTGCTTCATTGAAAAAATCGAATAGCCGCCAACAAGGACGAGAGCTACAAATAAAATACTGATAATCGTAAAAATATTTTTTCCAGTGTTACTTTTTTTCGGCTGTTGGCTATGGCGCTGGCTACGGGTCGAATAGTGCTGATTTTCACTCATTTAGAGACCTCCGTAAAACAATAGAAATTATTAACTGTAACGGCATTGTAACATCTTTGTAACATTTCTTCAAGCCCAAGAGACAAACAAAAAATTAAATTAACGATCATTATTATTTAATGACCGTTACGCCGCCCATATAAGGAACTAAAACATCCGGTACTGTGACGCTGCCATCTGCATTTTGGTAGTTTTCCAACACAGCTGCCACTGTCCGACCAACGGCTAATCCAGAGCCATTCAAGGTATGGGCGTAATGAATTTTTCCATCAGCATCCCGGTAACGGATCATGGCGCGTCGTGCTTGGAAGTCTTCACAGTTAGAACAAGAGCTGATTTCCCGATAGGTGTCTTGCGCAGGAATCCAGACTTCAAGATCGTAGGTTTTTGCGGCAGAAAAGCCCATGTCTCCGGTTGAAAGAGCGACAACCCGATAAGGCAAATGTAATTTTTGCAAAATGTCTTCAGCATTGTTGGTCATTTTTTCTAATTCTTCATAAGAATGGTCTTCATCACTGAATTTGACCATTTCTACTTTGTTGAATTGATGCAAACGAATCAGACCACGGGTATCCCGACCGGCACTACCGGCTTCTGAACGGAAAGAAGGGCTCAAGGCGGTCACAGAGATTGGCAGCTCTTTGCCATCTAAAATTTCACCGTTGTAAAAGTTTGTCAAAGGAACTTCCGCCGTAGGGATCAATGTCAAATCTGAATTTTCTAATTGAAAGACATCTTCTTTGAATTTTGGAAATTGTCCTGTCCCAAACATAGCATTGCTGTTAACGATGTATGGTGTCATCATTTCAGTGTAGCCGTGTTCGTAGATGTGTTGATCCAGCATAAAGTTGTATAAAGCACGTTCTAGACGTGCACCAAGACCGCGGTAATAAACGAAACGACTGCCGGAAACCTTTGCTCCCCGTTCAAAATCGAGAATACCTAATTTTTCTGCGATATCCCAGTGTGGTTTTGGTTCAAAATCAAAGGTTCGGGGTGTTTCCCAGCGGCGGACTTCCACGTTGTCCTCTTCGTCTGCCCCAACAGGTACAGAATCAGCCGGTAGATTTGGCAAAGTGGTCGTGATCGTTCGCAGTTCTTCATCAATTGCGGCGATTTCCTCGTCGAAGGCTTTGATTTTCGTCCCGACTTCCTTCATTTCAGTGATTTTATCTGCTGCATCTTGCTTCGTCCGTTTCAATTGTGCGATTTCTGCAGAAACGTCATTGCGGTATTTTTTTAAATCTTCCGATTGAACTAGCAATTGACGGCGTTTTTCATCCAATGTCAAAAAGCGGGTCAAAATTTCTGCCGGTACGCCTCGTGTACTTAATTTCGTTTTTACCTCTTCAAAATTTTGCCGAATCATTTTTACATCTAACATTTTCGTTCCCCCTATAAATTATAAATAAAAAAAACTCCGCCCCAAAGCTATGCTTGGGACGAAGTAACGATCGCGTTGCCACCCAAGTTCAACATTTCTGTTGCCCTTGAAGACTTGTAACATAAGTCAAACGTTCCTTCTTTCGAAAGACCCATTGAGAAGTGGATTCCAAATCGTCCCTTACTGATTTGCACTACCCATCAGCTCTCTGAAAAAAAGAAGATTTGTACTAGGTTCTCTGTATTTTAGCCCTTTTGTTTGTACTAAGAATAACGAAAAAAATCTCCTTCGTCAACTATTCCTTTTTTGCCATTGCGCTATTGCGCTTGATAGGTAGATGGATGATAAAGGAAGTCCACTGGGGCGTAGATTTTGCATAGATATAGCCACCGTGCAAGGCGACAATACTTTGGGAGATCGCCAGCCCTAAACCGGTGCCGCCGGTTTCCTGATTGCGGGATTCCTCCACCCGATAGAATCGGTCAAACAACGAATCCAGCGCATATTTCGGAATCATTTCCCCATTGTTTTTAACCACCAGCACAGCTTCTGTTCCGGCTTTTCCCACTTCAATGATGATTTGTGTGGCGCCTTTGCCGTATTTCAGGGCATTGGTCAGTAAATTGTTAAAGACCCGCACCAGTTTTTCCGTATCACCATCCATGATCAATTGCGGAGCATCAGCCACCGTCTGAATCTGCACACCTTTTTTACTGGCTTCCAGTTCAAAATCCACAGCAAGTTGTTCCACCAGTTGAACCATATCAAAACTGGTCATGTTGATAGGGACACTTGGTTGCCGAACCTTCGTGTATTCAAAAAGATCCTCCACCAGCGATTTCATTTGCTTGGCTTTGACGTAAGCGGTGTGGGTATATTTCAGCAAATCTTCTTCTGAATGATACTGCCGATCCTCGATCAGCCCCAAATATCCGATGATCGAAGTCAAAGGGGTACGAATATCATGGCTGACATTTGTAATCAACTCATCCTTAGATTTTTCGATTCGCCGCTCATCTTCGATTGCAGCCACCGTACTGTCTACCAGCCCGTTGATACTGGAAACAACCCGATTCAAGTCTCCCCGTAGTTCAAAGGGAATGCGATGATCGTAATTGCCGTTAGCGATGTAATGCAGCTCGCTGATAATATGCCGCAGCTGCATTTGCCGATATCGGCGAATCAATCGCCAATACAAAACCGCCACATCAAGAATCAGAAAAAGCGGCAAAATAAAATTGCGGCCATTCCAAAAAATGTCAGAATCCAAGCGGCTGGCAAAAATATTTTTTGAATCCCAAATAGCATCTGTCAATGAAGGGGAGCTGTTGATGACAGAAGAGAGTACCACCAAAACAGCGACATTTAATAGTAACAATAAAATAATCGTTACGATTCCTTCTGCAAACAACTCGCTGATTTCTTTTGAGGTCAACGTGATATGTTTCTTTTTTTCGGTTTTATTTTGCATCTATCTTGTAGCCGACCCCCCACACAGTTTGAATGACCTTTTCGCCATCCGTCGCTTCCTCGATTTTATCTCGCAAATGACTGACGTGTACCATGACGGTTTTGGCAGAAACCACACTTTCTTGTTTCCAAACCCGTTCAAAAATTTCGTCGGCACTAAAGACCCGATTAGGATGAGAGGCTAGGAGATACAAAATGCCAAACTCCAACGCTGTCAGTTGGATCTCTTTACCCTCCACCGTTTTGACTTCGTGGGAATCTTTGTTGATAATCAGGGAGCTGACTTCCAGTACATCTGGTTGTTCTGGTTTGACCTGCATGCTGGTTCGGCGCAACAAAGATTTGACTCTGGCCATTACCTCTAAAGGATTGAAGGGCTTCGTCACATAATCATCTGCTCCAGCCACCAAGCCTTTGATTTTATCCATGTCAGTAGTTTTGGCAGTCAACATAATAATTGGAATCTGCGACTCTTTCCGCAGTTCCTTCACTACTTGCATCCCATCTTTTTCCGGCATCATAATATCTAAAATCAGTAATTCAATATCCGGCGTCGTGCGAATCTTCGAAAGAGCCTCTTTGCCATCATAAGCTTTTACCACTTCATAGCCCTCGTTGTGGATATAAATGCTCAGTAGTTCAACAATTTCCTTGTCATCATCAGCAACTAATATTTTCATAAATAAATTCCTCCTACTATATAATGTCAACTTTTCCTTCTTCACAGCTTAATAGTATCAAAAAAAAGCAAAAGTAGACACTTAAAGCCATTTTTGGTGCGATACTTTCGATTTATAAACAGCGAATGATTCTTCCATATAGAAAAAACACGAACGTTTATTTTGAAAACAACAAAATCATCGGAATAAAAAAGAATAAAACGAATAAAAAAACCATTACTTTCTATTACAAACGGATTCTTAAAAATGTTGATAGAACAACAATCTTTTGGTTGACTTAGAAGCGAATGCTTGGTATATTATTACATGTTCGCAAGAGAGAAACAACGCTTGAGAACAGCAATTAAAAAAGTTTGGAAAAAACTTAAAAAAGTGATTGACAGACGGCAAACAGATTGCTAAAATAACAAAGTCGCTGTTAAGCAGCCGAAGAAAATTCGTTTCAAACACTTTGTTAAAACGAAAAAAACTTCAAACTTTTAGTTGACAATCAATTGTCAATCTGATATGATTTA
>NZ_MAEK01000023.1:0-565 GCF_009933265.1 Enterococcus sp. JM9B
TTATTTTGCTATCCAGGAGTTGTCAATGTTAGGTGAATGTTAAGATTAAGTGCAACATGGTATCATCTTCATATAACCTTCGTTCGTGATTTGGTCTATTATACCATGTAGTTAATTTGATTTAAAGCATATTGTTCGTGAACAACTTTTTTATAACAAAGAAATATTTTTTTGCAAGTTTTCATGTTACTTTAGCGTATTCTAGTTTAAATTTATGCTGAGGAGTTTTCCAACCTAAAACTTTTCTTGGACGAGTATTCATACTAAATACCGCTTCATCAATTTTCCGCTGCGAAATATTCTTAAAGTTAAATGGTTTTGGAAAGTATTCTCTCAATAATCCATTATGATTTTCATTGGAACCACGCTCATACGGCGCATAAGGATTAGCGTAATAAATTTTACAACAAAATGTATCTTCAAGCGTCCCGATATTGAATTGGCTCACAAACTCAGTTCCACGGTCACAAGTAATGGATTTAACACCTTGAGGATATAATTCTACGAGTCGTTTTATTGCCAACATCATATCCGTTCCCGTTTTATGAGGGATCTTGATAGCTAC
>NZ_MAEK01000023.1:665-1872 GCF_009933265.1 Enterococcus sp. JM9B
TAAGCAAGCCGCTACACCACGCATAGAAACTACAGTATCTGCTTCCCAGTGGCCAAATTCCGTGCGTAGTTGGACTGCCTCTGGCCGCAAATCAATGGTTCGATTAGCGAAAAACGCACGGTCTACTCGAATTTTAGACCCAGTTGATTTTACTTTGTAGCGTCTACCATGATGACGCAGCATCTTCATATTAAAGTTGATTATTTTCGAATAGATCCAATTGTAAATCGTTGTTCTACAAACTTTTACACTGCGAACAGCGTTTACAATTTGTTCTGGTGAATATTTCATATTTAGATACTTCAATATTGTTCTAGTATTATGGATTGTTGCTTTTGTTTTAGTACCACAGTTCTGCTTCCGCATTCTTGCAATATTTTGCGCACTTGTTGCTTGATAGCGCAGTTTTGCAGTGCTATTGCGTCCTCTTTGTTCGCTACCTCTTTTGATTTCTCTTGAGATAGTTGAACGGTGACGATCCAGTCTCCTTGCTATCTCCGCTTGCGATAGACCTTCATCAAGGTATGCCTCAATCTTGCCACGTTCTTCTGCTGTTAGGTGAGCGTATGCCATACTCAGTCAGTCCCCCTGCCCTTGTTTAAGCCAACGACCCCAGATGATTTGACAATGAACCTTCACAGATATGAAGATGACTTCCTCCAAAGCACTCACTTGTAACCAAGTCAGTCCGCCCGAACAAGGGTATCATATCTGTGTTCATTATCAAATCGCTACATCCACTATAACCCCTCACAATGCGTCATAAATCCCATCTTATTGAGACAACAACTACGAAGCATCGTATATCAAATAAACAGACCCACAATTATTGTTATCACCCAAGAGACAAAAAGTACAGTATCAACGGTAATCAATGATTGTAGTAATTTGTTCCCTGATTTTTCTTTTGTGGTTACTAAACCGCTTGCTACAGCTAGAATAAAAATTGAAGCATTAACTGCCGTGTTGTAGTCAGTATTTTTATTGAAAAAAGTATAAAAGTACCCAAGCAATGCGAGTAGTAATGCCACTAATGAAATTACCGAAAACGTTATGTTCTTTCTTACATCTGTTTGCTTTTGATTGTCCATTACATACCTCCTGCTTTTCTCTCATTTCCTCCTAATTTAACAAAAATATCGATTATCATGTTACCTCTGATTGTACCATATCCTTAAGCCTAAATTGGATTTGAGTCAATACCTCG
>NZ_MAEK01000023.1:1972-3048 GCF_009933265.1 Enterococcus sp. JM9B
GGAACTAAGCTTGCAATGCCAACTCCTCCATCTGATTTGGTGTTAAATAGTTGATACTACTATGGATTCGCTTGCGATTGTAAAATCCTTCAATGTATTGAAATAACGCTAAATGAGCAGCTTCAAAGTTTTCATACGCTTTTGATGGATAGACTTCTTCTTTTTTGAGTGAGGCGTGAAACGATTCGATACCGGCATTATCGTAGGGACAGCCCTTACGACTGAAGGAGTGCCGAATGTTCAATTCATTCAGCTTTGCCTCATAGGCTTCGCTAGTGTACTGAGAACCCAAATCTGAGTGGATGATCAAGTTCTCGGAGGGTGTTTGGTTTAAGAGCGCATTGTCAAGGGTTTCGATAACCAATTCTTTCGTCATCTGCTTGCCAAACTTCCAACCGATGACTTTCTTTGTGTGGAGGTCTTGGATAGTGGAGAGGTAGGTCCAGCCATCTTTTAGGGTATGAATATAGGTAATATCTGTCACCCATTTTTGATTGATCGACGTAGTGGTAAAATCTTGGTTTAACAGGTTTTTACGTCCTTCACTTTTAACTTTCGCTTGTTTGCCAGGCTTGTACTTCTTGAGGGTGACTGAACGCAAGCCTAATTTTCTCATCAGTATTTGTACTTTCTTTAAGGACAAGGTCTCGCCACGGCCAACAAGAATCTTATGAATTTTAGGCGCACCATAGATACCCTTGTTTTCAAAGTAGATTCCTGAAATCAAGCGGTTTAAGCGTTTGTTTTCTGATTGGCGCTTGGAAGGTTTCTTTTTCTTCCAGTCATAGTAGCTGGATTTCGGTGCTTCCAAAACGGTACACATTTGTTTTACGTCATGATCATGAACATTTGATTGAATAAATTCGAAGACATCACTCATTTTTACTTTTGAGCGAATATGGTTAAAGCCTTTTTTAGGATAGTGTTTTCCTCCTGCATGCGGGCCATTTCCTTTTTCATCGCTAGGATTTCTGCCTCAGTCATGCCGGTTGCTACATTCTTTGTATGAAGCTTCTTCCAACGATAAATCGTTTGTGTAGCGATACCATATTGCGCTGCCAGTTCCTCGACCGATT
>NZ_MAEK01000023.1:3148-5339 GCF_009933265.1 Enterococcus sp. JM9B
CATGAAATCATCCTAACATCACATTAACAATTGAATAGATTAATGCTGGAATGTTACATTTTCAAAAAAATTGTGATTTTACACCTACTCATCAAGAATTTCTGAAATAAAATTTTTTTCATTTACTTTTATTAAGTCAACAAACTCCGAGTATCTTTCACAATTACGTGGTATAAGTAATCCTATTTTTTTAACTTCAATTTCTTCCCGAGTGGTTACATTTTTTTCGTAAGTTGTTCCTTTTTGTAAATTAAATTTCTCGATATGTTTCTCACCGTTTTCAGGATAAAGATAGAAACCTCTCGATGCGTCGAAACGAAACATGTAAGCTAAAACTTGTAAATAGTCCCGATTTCCAATATTTTCAATTGGTTTGTACTTCGCATCCGCTATGATTCGGTTTGTACAATCTCTACTGATAAAATCAGGATAGATTAATCCTAATTGCCGTCCACTACTAGCAGATAAGAACAAACGTTGTGCACCTTTACCACCTTTATTTTGCGGATGATAAAAAGAATCCTTAATCAATAAATTGATATATTCCTCCCACAGCCATGCGCCATCAAATAGTATTCCATTTACTTCTTTAGACCCTTCACCAAATTGATGTCGGTCGTATTGCAGGATCATTATACAAAGAAGCTGTAACTGTCTATACTCACGATAATAAGCATGTCGAACCGGGTTCTGCTTATTTTCTAGGACGATCTTGCGCCGGTCATAGAAATTATAGCCCTTTGTCACTTCAATCACACTTGAAGCTTCTTCACGTATTTTTGAAGCAATGGCCAAATGATAGGATTTTGTTTTAACAAACTCTATAGTATGCCTGATTAATTCCATAAGATTATTATCATAAGAAAATTCTCTTTGACTATATGCCACTTTACCTGTAAATGGAGTATTTTGTTTAATATGACACTCCACATTAATCCGCCCTCTTACGTTAGCACTATTATAATTTCTATTAATATATGTTTTGTATATACCTTTACGCATAGCTTTTCTTAAGTACATCGGAAACAAAAAGATTAGTAAGTCCTGTACTCTTTCTTTTTGATTTATTTGCACATGAAGATTAAAAATATTTGGAATATCTAGTACTTTCTCTAATAAATACTGAAATAAAAAATCGGTCTCCCCTTCAGAAAAACGTGAGCTAATAGTCATCTGTTCACTGCCACAACCCAAATAACCCATGACGTTGCCCGTACAATAGTAATCATCGACTTTTTGTAAGACTATTTGATCACCTGTTAAGTCCTCGGCGTCTTTTATTAACTCTGGAAAGACAAATATTCCCTTCTGTTCAAGATTGAAAAGAGTCTTGTCTTCTAAAAGAGCCGCTAGTCGAGGAATCTCGCGTCGAACGCTATCTACTAAGTGATTTTTACAATTATCAATTAGTTTCATAATCGTCGCCTTCGTCGCTACTAACCAGTTTGTATGCTTGATAGAAAGAATCCATTATTTTATCTTCTTCATACATTCCCCGGACATAGTCTTGAAGAAGAGGCTTCAAATAATCGTTCCACAGTTGTTCTTCGTCCAAATCTTTCAATTTCAGAAAATATGCCGCTCCTATATGATAATTAGGATTCAATTCACTAACATTTGAAATAGCAACATTTAAAGAGGTCAGCCTTTTTCGAGCAATCTGCTCTTTTTCTCCAAGATACATTAACATATCACAACTTTGCTCTGCCGTGATTTCAATAAATCTAAAACGTCGACGCATCGCAAAGTCAAAACTGTCTACCGAACGATCAATATCGTTCATAGTTCCAATGATATAAACATTATCAGGAATATAAAATTTTTCTTCCGAACTCTCGTGTAAATTTTCATACTGCGTTGCGACTGCCCCCAACGGACCGCGATAACCTGGATCTACCGAAAAGAAGAGTTCCCCAAATATTTTCGAAATCTCACCGCGATTGATTTCATCAATGATAAAAATATATGGTTTTGCATCAGTACTATCAGAAGCAGGAACATAGTCTTTAAGACCAAACGCTTCTTTTAGATGTGCGACAATAGCCTTACGATAACTATCTAATCCCCCCTGTGGAACTCCCGGTTTTCCTTGATAGATATTGCGACACTGCTCTTTATTATAATACCTTCCTCTTTTTCCATATTCCCAAACACCTTCCATATCCCCACGTACATAACTTTGTAAATGCAT
>NZ_MAEK01000023.1:5439-7666 GCF_009933265.1 Enterococcus sp. JM9B
AATGTTGTATGTCGCAGTTATGTCACCTGTTTTGTCTTGAACTTCATTTACCGCCTCGAAAAACTTCTCCCACGCTTCATCAAAATTATCTATGCCCCCTATCTTCTTTGATTTCCTAGCTAATGTACAAAACTCTTTGAAGACACCAGGACATAATTCAAAACCAATTTGACCCGTTTCATCATCCGTAACAGGTCGCAACCCTTCTACAAAATCAGTATAGTCATAGCTTGGATGAAATTGAACAAAAGCCATTTGATTCAGTTCTTCCGGTGTAAGCTCCTCTAATGTGGCAGTCCGTCCACCAGAAATTAGATCTGCAGCAATCTGCTGTGCAAGAAACGTTTTCCCCGTTCCCGGTGCTCCTCTAAAAATTAGATTCTTGGCGATTAGCAGTTCTTTCGTGTGAGGATTACAATACTCTTCTCTCATGGACTCGCTCTCCTCCTCACTAGATTCATCAAATTTCTCATGGTTCGTAAGCTTAATCATTGCCTTTAGTAATTCTTCATAGTCGATTGCATCGACTGAAGACACAGCTTCATACCCAAATACTTTATTCGGATTTTTACCAAACGTTACATTGATTCCTTCTTCCAAAGGATGACTAAAATACTTCGACGGCTTATTCGGAATAGACACAAATAAAGTGGGCTTATCAAAATACTCTGGTTTCCAGTCAAAATATAAATCCGTCCAATTATCATTATTGACATACGGATACCTATACAGTCTATTGCCAGTGCCAGCGAATTTTCTGCCTAGCGGAAGCCCAGTAGACAACTTTGCTCGCTCTCTGGAACCACCAACTACATAATTTTCTATTTCTTTTCCGTTTTTATCTATCCCAATATTTCCTCGACTATTGTTGACAACTTCAATAAAACTATCGAGATATTCTCGAAATACCATAAGATCTTCACTAGAGATAACTTCTTCTCTTGGCTTCAGATACTTCGACCAATCTGGTTGACTTAGAAACCACGAATAATCTTGGATGTTGTCACTCTCGACATACTCAATTAATTTTTTTGCCTCTTCAAAAGGCGATGATGAAACGTTCCAAATTGTCTCGCGACCTGTGAAAAAGTACCATTCTTTCGGCTTAAACTCCCGATCCCAGTCTACTAGGATGGTATGCCCATCATTAAGATTTCGTTGGACTGTTCCGGAAGCCTTTAGATTCATTACTGATACATATTCACCAGACGGATTCTCAAAAGGAAGTCCATTCTTTTTTGTATAAGTTGACTTAATAATAATTTTATCGCCCGGACTCATTGCATCAAGCTTTGAGCGCATCTTTTTATATTGTGTATTTTCTTCTTCTCCAAGCCAACCAAGCACCCATTTTCCTTCTTTGACGAACTGATCCGTTTGATCATTCCCATCAATATTAGCCCCAACGAAATAATAATTCTTCTGACTTACCACTTGTCTTCCCTCATTTCTGATAATCACTCAATAATTAGATTTTAACACACACTAGCTCCTTTGAAGTAAACGTTATCAAACCAATTTTTTTAATAAATATTGGTTGAATTAGGTTATTAATTATAGGAGTTTTATTAATCTAATTATCGCATTGGTTCTAGAATAAAACATTTAATTATAAATAACAAAAAAAGAAAGTAATCATCTTTACTCTTTGAAGAGTTGACGATTACTTCCCGATGAATTCTCAGATTAATTTCTACTAACAAAATTTTAGCTTCTAAAAATCGCTTGAGAAAAGCTAAAATAGAAACTCCAAACCGCTTTATATTTTTTCCTTGGGGAGAACGGCCCAAATCTGTTCAGTGAATCCAAAAAACTAGCTCTTTTCAGCTCTTCAAAACATCCTTTACTTATCCTGCAACGGCAATATCTCCTCATGCATCATTTCACCAAACTCATTGATGACACATTTCCAATATTTCAATTTAGGTACCGGGTTGTCTGCGTGTACTTTGTATTCTTCATATTTACTCGCACGTTTCAACTCAGCTTCTCCAGGTTGTTTTTTATATTTTGCATTGTAGTTTTCAATCATGTAGGATAATTCATCTTCATTAACAGCCCACTTATTGGCGAACTGGTTCTGTTGCAAAGTTTTAAATCTACTATCAAATAAGGTAGAATAATAGAAAAAGATAGCAGGAGGAATGACGATGAATCATTTTAAAGGAAAGCAATTTCAGCAGGATGTGATTATTGTAGCCGTGAGCTACTATCTTCGTTATAACCT
>NZ_MAEK01000024.1:0-64758 GCF_009933265.1 Enterococcus sp. JM9B
AAAAGTTACACTTATTCTAAGAAGACTAGTGGAATGATATACGGAGTGAGAATAAAACTAAATTTTCTATAAGAAAATTTAATACATTAAAACGAACAAGGATGTCAGTTCCACTTATTCTAAGAAGTCTAGTGGAATGATATACGGTGTGAGAATAAAACGAAATTTTCTATAAGAAAATTTAATACATTAAAACGAACAAGGATGTCAGTTCCACTTATTCCAAGAAGTCTAGTGGAATGATATACGGCGTGAGAATAAAACGAAATTTTCTATAGGAAAATTTAATACATTAAAACGAACAAGGAGTGCTCATGGAAAATAATCAGGAATTTCATTTGCTTGCGACAGCTGCAAGTGGTTTAGAAGCCTTAGTAGGGAAAGAATTACGTGATTTAGGAATCGATTGTCAGGTGGAAAATGGTCGGGCGCGGTTCAAGGGAACAATGGAAACAATTGCCAAAGCAAATTTATGGTTGCGAACAGCGGATCGGGTTAAAATTGTTGTTGGTGAATTTGACGCCTTCAGTTTCGATGAATTATTTGAAAGTGTCAAAGCATTGCCGTGGGAAGATTTTCTCCCATTGGATGCCGCTTTTCCTGTTGCAGGAAGATCCATCAAATCCAAGCTTTACAGTGTACCGGATTGTCAGGCAATCACAAAAAAAGCAATCGTAAACCGGCTACGGGAATTTTATCATCGTCCAGCGACCGTTCCCTTAGCAGAAACTGGGGCTTTGTTTCAATTGGAAGTTGCGCTATTAAAAGACCACGTGTTAGTGACACTAGACACCACTGGACCAAGCTTGTTTAAACGTGGTTACCGGTTAGAAAAAGGTGGAGCACCGTTAAAAGAAAATATGGCAGCAGCTTTAGTTATGTTGACGAATTGGCGTAGAGACCGTCCTTTCGTTGATCCAGTTTGCGGATCAGGAACACTTTGTATTGAAGCCGCTTTGATCGGTCATAATATCGCTCCTGGATTTAACCGCGCCTTTGCTTGCGAATCATGGGATTGGTTTTCTAAAGAAATTTTTACAAAAGTTCGGGAAGATGCTGAAGCTCAAGCAGATTACGATTATGTATTGGATATCATGGGTACCGATATCAATGGCAAAATGATCGAAATTGCCCAAGCCAATGCGGAAGAAATTGGATTAGGTGATTCGATTGTTTTTAAGCAACAAGCTGTCAAGGATTTTAAAACAGAGAAAGAATACGGTGTGATCGTTGCTAATCCCCCTTATGGAGAACGTTTAGGGGAAGAAGAAAGTGTCCGCCGATTGTATCACGAGATGGGCGAGGTATTTCGTCCTTTGAAAACATGGAGTAAGTACATTTTGACAAGTGATTTGCTCTTTGAGGAATTTTATGGGGAAAAAGCCACCAAAAAACGTAAATTATATAACGGGGCTTTGCGAACGGATTTCTTCCAATATTGGGGGCAACGTCCGCCTAAAAAAATACAGGATGAAAGAGTAGGGAGCTGAAAGAAATGAAGGAACAAGAATTTTTACAAGAATTAAAAGAAATGAATTTACTGATGCAGGCCTTCGCTATTTTGGATTGGGATTCTCAAACAGGAATGCCGGAAGCGGCAAGTGAAGAACGCAGCGAGGTGGACAGTTATCTTTATGGACTTTATTTTGATAAAATGATCGGACCTAAGATGAAAGAAGCCTTGACTTATTTTTCTGATCATCAAGAAGAACTTTCTGAAGTTGGAAAAGCTGCCTACATGGTTGCAAAAGAAGACTATGATTTGAACCAAGCTGTTCCATCAGAAAAAATGGTGGAACATTCAGCGGCCACATCAAAAGCGCATGCTGCATGGCAAAAAGCCCGTAAAACAAAGGATTTTGCTGATTTTCGAGAAGAATTATCTGAAAATATCCGTTTGACAAAAGAATTGATTCCTTACTGGAAAAAAGACGAAGCGACCAATTACGATGTTTTATTGAATCAGTATGAACCGAAAATGACGGTGGAAATCTTGGATCAAGTCTTTGCTCAACTGCGTGATGGGATTATGGCTATTCGTAAAACATTGGCAGAAAAGGGAACCGAACCAGATACTTCTTTTCTTTCACGGAAGATGACCAAAGAGCAACAACGAAAATTCATTACAAAAGTGGTGACAGAACTCGGTTACGATTTTTCCCGTGGACGCTTGGATGATACAATCCATCCCTTTGCCACAGGCATCAATCATAATGATGTCCGTTTAACTACTCGGTGGAATGAACACGATTTTTCAATGGGAATTTTTGGTGTAATTCATGAAGCGGGTCACGGTATGTATGAACAAGATATTGATAAAAAGTATGAATATACACCTGTTCACCAAGGGGCTTCAATGGGGATTCATGAATCACAATCTTTGTTTAATGAAATTATCGTCGGCAGCAATCGTGCATTTTGGAAAAAACAATACCCATTTTTCCAAGAATGTGCGGAAGGAACCTTTGATGATGTGTCCTTTGATGCTTTTTATGATTCATTGAAACGGACAAGAGCAAGCCTAATCCGAATCGAAGCAGATAGTCTGACTTATCCGCTGCATATCATTATTCGTTATGAATTAGAAAAATTGATTTTTAATGGTGATGCAACTGTTGATCAATTGCCAGAACTGTGGAATCAAAAATACGAAGAATATTTGGGAATTCGACCAGAAAATGATTTGGAAGGTATTTTGCAAGATGTACATTGGTCTGGGGCAAGTTTTGGTTACTTCCCATCCTATGCGTTAGGCTATATGTATGCGGCGCAATTACACCATGCAATGAAAAAAGACCTCGATGTTGATGCGGTGCTTGCTTCTGAGGACTATCAACCAATCAAAAACTGGTTGTGTCAAAACATTCATCAATATGGGGCTTCTCGTAAACCAAATCAATTGATATTGGATGCAACTGGTGAAGCTTTGAATCCGCAATATCTGATTGATTACCTTAAAAAAATCTACTATTCTGTCTACAAGGTACAAGATTAAGAAATAGCCGATAGAAATCATAGGGGCGTTAGCATGGACAAACAAATCGAAAAAATCACAGAATTTGCAAAAATGCGTTTAGGGCAGGATCATACCGGACATGGATTTGATCATGCCCAACGTGTTGCAAGATTGGCTAGGAAAATCACAGAGGAGCAGTCTGGTGACCCGCTGATTATTCAAGGCGCTGTACTTTTACATGACACCATCGATGATAAAGTGGTGGCTGATTCGGCAAAAGCGTTGCAGGAGGTTGAGGCTTTTCTGCACTCTCTTACGCTGACGCAAGAACAAGTCACTGAAATCTTGTATATCATCACCCACTTATCTTTTTCTCGAGAGTTGGAAAAAGGAAAAGCCGTTTTATCGATAGAAGGACAAATCGTTCAAGATGCGGATCGGTTGGATGCATTGGGGGCACTGGGGATTATGCGCACTGCCTATTTTGGCGGTTCTCACGGACATCCTATTTATGATCCTGAGATTAAACCGGAAAATTATCAAGATAAAGCGACCTATCGCAAAGGATCGACTGTTATCAATCATTTCTATGAAAAACTATTTCTTTTGGCTGATTCAATGAATACAAGATTAGGTAAAGAAGAAGCCATGCGACGAAAGAAATTCATGACAGATTTTTTGGCAGAATTTTATCAAGAATGGGCGGATTAATTGAAGACAAAAGAGAATTTTTTTCCTCTTTGCTGTTTGTTTAATTATTTCTTAATGAAGAACCTCAATTATTTTATTTTTCTTGAAACTTCCCCTATAATCAAGCTATAGGAGAGGATTTAGGATGTTTTATCAGCAGGCGTTGAAGCCAAAAGAATTATTGAGTGTTTTGCCCCATGTCGGAGAGTGCTTTTTTGTGATCGAAGGTCAGCTCTCAGATCGTTTTTACAAAGCAGCGGTCTATAAGTATGAAAAAGAATTTTTTTTGCTGACGGATGATCGTCTATACTCACGAGCGGCTGCTATGAAGTCAGCCCATCAAGGGGATGAAAATCAAATTTTGCCTTACATTGAAGAAGCGATGGAAGACAATTTTTATTTTGTCGTAGATGAAGGGTTCGTTCTGCTGGATTTAGCAACACTGTCCAAATTGGCAGAAACTTCTGCTACTTTGGAGATACAATATTATGAATTTGTTGATTAGGAAGTGATAAAATGAAACGAACGGAATATATAAGCTTTAGCGATCGGAATTTTATTGATCTTTTACAAAATGTCGGTGATGAGTATGCTGCACTGGAATTGATTGATGAAAACAATGACGTGGATGCCATGGTAATTTCGCTTGCGGATTTTGATTATTTAATCAGTAAACTCGATGAGGAAGAAAAAGAGCAGTTTGTTTCAGAAACAACGGAAGCAGAGTAGTTCAAAAAGGCCGGAACAGCGCTTGTTCCAGCCTTTTTTCGACCCATTCATTTAGAGGATGACCCTTACTTGTGTTGTGTACCCTTTACTCGAAGATAGCCGCGATAAATATTAAGAACTACTAAAATAATGCCAAGAACAAGGGGAAATCCTAGTAAAACGATTGGATAACCAATTTGTGCTTCAAGATTTAGTTTTGAAATCGTTCGTAACTGATGGAACGCAAATTGGATTACTTGAAAGCTGAAAGCCGTTAGAAATCCGGCAATAATAAAAAGAGCAAATCCTAAATAGGGAATCCTTTTTTTTCTGCGAAAAAGGGCGATACCTAAATAGAGAAGGAGTAAAAAAACAGGGACACCTAAAGCAAAATATACATTTAACATCAAACCACCTCCTATTTCTATCATACTTCAAAGGAAAGATTTTGGGAAATAGAGGCGTTTGAGGAGTGAAAAAATCAGCAAAAAAATCCTATTAATTTTATCAAAGGAGGGAACCAATGTCTGCCTATATCGTACCAATTAAATGGGCAATCGTAATTTTTCCATTTTTAGCGTTATTCCTTTCTGCTTTTTTTCTTATTCATGAATACCGTAAATATGGAACTTTCGTATTATCCCGCGCAATTATCTTATATTCGTTTATTTTTTATCTCTTGTGTGCTTTTTTCCTGGTTATTCTGCCACTACCGCCGATCAGTGAGGTGGCACAGTATACCACTCCTACGGTAGAGTGGCATCTTGGTGCAAGCTTTGAACATTTTTTGCAGCAGACCGTTTTATCTCTCGGTGATCCCTCTACTTACTTGCCGGCAATGAAGCAAAATGTGTTTTTAGAACCAGTATTTAATATTTTACTGGTGGTGCCCTTTGGGGTTTATTTGCGGTATTACTTCAAATTTTCTTTGATCAAAACAATTCTACTAAGTTTCTTGTTATCTCTCTTCTTTGAAGTGACGCAATATACCGGATTATATTTTATTTATCCGCGGCCGTATCGATTGGCAGATGTGAACGATCTGCTTCACAATACATTAGGTGGACTGATAGGTTTTGTCATTGAACCTTTGCTGACTTTTGTGCTGCCAAGTCGAAAAGAAATCGATCAGCTTGCGTATGCAAAGGGCAAAGAAGTAACCTTGTTCCGTCGATTGGTAGCATTTGCGCTGGATTGGGGATTTCTACGGATTCTTTCTTTAATAATTCTGATTATGTATCGTTGGTTTTCCAAGGACTATTCCATCGATTTCACCAATTCTTTAGGCTGGTATTTTGCTGAAGTCTTTCTTTATTTCGTCTGCTTTGCTTATCTTTGCAATGGACAAACTATCGGGAAAAAAATTGTTCGTATCCAAGTGGTGGAGGGAGACAAACGAATCCGTTTCAGTTCCTTGGTAAAACGTTACGGCATTTTGTACTTCTTTTACGGAGGAATCGGTCGTTTCACTGCCTTACTTGCTCCTTTTGTTCAAAGCAAAAATCATTTTTTGATGGTGATTTCTATTCTTATAACGCTGACCGGTGTCGCTTTACAGCTTGTCTTTCTGATTACGATTCTATGGTCATTTTTGAAAAAACGACGTCAATTATTTTATGAACGAAGCAGCCATACCTATACGATCAGTACGATTTCTACTAAAGAAAAATAGGTGAACGCTAAAAATTGTGCTATAATGCCCAAGGAATATCTAATGAAAGAAGGTGCTCAGATGAGTTTTGAAGAATTTAATTTCCAACCATTTATTATGACTGCATTAGCAGATAAAGGCTTTAGCGAGCCGACCGAAGTACAGAAAAAATTGATTCCCGTTATTCAAAAAGGACGGAGTGTCGTAGGACAGTCTCAAACCGGTAGTGGAAAGACCCATACCTTTTTGCTTCCACTTTTTGATTTGATTGATTCACGGGAGGAAGTTCAGGTGGTGATCACGGCACCAAGTCGTGAGTTAGCCAGCCAGATTTATCAAGCAGCCAAACAGATTGCACAATTTTCTGATCCTGAAATTCGGGTCACAAATTTTGTTGGTGGTACAGATAAACAGCGACAATTAGATCGCTTGAAGCACCAACAACCACAAGTAGTGATTGGAACACCAGGAAGAATTTTAGACATGATGAATGAACAGGCGCTTTCTGTTCATACAGCAAAAGCATTTGTTGTCGATGAAGCAGACATGACATTAGACATGGGCTTTTTAGCTGAGGTAGATCAAATCGCCGGACGTTTGCCTGAAAAATTGCAAATGCTAGTATTTTCCGCAACAATTCCAGAAAAATTGCGTCCTTTTTTGAAAAAATACATGCAAAATCCATTAATTGAAGAAATCAAGCCCAAAGCAGTCATTTCCGAAACGATTGATAATTGGTTGATTTCGACTAAAGGAAAAAATAAAAATCGATTGATCTATCAATTATTGACAGTGGGTCATCCATATATGGCGATTGTTTTTGCAAATACAAAACAGCGAGTAGATGAAATCACCGATTACTTAAAAGAAAAGGGACTGCGGGTAGCCAAAATTCACGGAGATGTTCCTCCAAGAGAACGGAAACGGGTTATGCGGCAAGTCCAAAATTTGGAATATCAATATGTAGTTGCGACTGATTTAGCCGCAAGAGGAATCGACATTGAAGGTGTTTCTCATGTAATTAATGCAGAAATTCCGGCTGATTTGGATTTCTTCATCCATCGAGTTGGAAGAACAGGACGAAACAATCTGCCCGGAACAGCTATTACGTTATACGACCCGGCTGATGAAAAAGCTATCAGCGATATTGAAGGAACCGGAGTCGTTTTTAAACCAAAAGAAATCAAGAATGATGAAATCGTTGACGGTTATGATCGAAATCGGCGACAAAAGCGGGAAAAATCTCGAGATGAGTTGGACCCAACGTTGATTGGTTTGGTGAAAAAGAAGAAGAAAAAAATCAAGCCCGGCTACAAGAAAAAAATTCAATGGGCAGTTGATAAAAGCAATAAACAGAAACGAAAAGTCGAACGCCGGCAGCAAGGTCGCGCCATTCGCAAAAATAAAAAAGATTCCAGTAAATAATTGAGTCGGAGTTTGCTCTTAAAAAGGAAGGTTCTCTTTAGGCTTTCCTTCTTGAGCGAACTCCGTTTTTTTGTTTAAAGCTTTTTTTCCATTGTCACACAAAGGATACCATCTTCAAAAAAAGGCGATGACACTCGCTGATACCCCAATTTTTTATAAAAAGATTCTGCACTTGTTTCTGCAGACAAGCGAGAAATGCTGCACCCTTCACTTTTTCCTCTGTTTTCACAAGCTCGAATCAGTTGGGTACCAATTCCTTGGTGACGAAACTCGTTGAGAATACAGAAACGATCCGGTTGCAGCTGTTTTCCTTTTCTTTGATAGCGAATCGTACCGGAAGGTTTTCCTTTTGTCATTGCGATGAAATAATTTCGATCGGATTGATCCAACTGATCGAACTCATCTATTGGTAAAATATTTTGCTCCAATACAAATACTGAATAGCGTAAATAAAAGGCTGTTGCTTGTAGCCAAGGGGTGTTACCGAAATGAATTTGGGTCATTGTTTTTCTCCTTTTCATGCTATACTTATTCTAACAAGAGATAGTAAGTTGGAAAAGAGGAGTCGTCATGGATTTTTTTGAATCGTTAGAATGGAGCAACTGGAAAAACCTGAGTGATGAAGTGAAGAATCAGATGTTTCGCCAAGTCTTGATGTATTTTGTCAGTCCTTTACGAAAAATCAACGAAGTAAAACTGGTTGATTTTGAATTGGCGGGAATCAAGTGCCGTACCTTTGAAATTTTAATTGATAATGAACATTTTGTTTTTGTACCGGGAAATCAAGAAGCAATCTTGGGTTGGGATTTAGGCATCCAAGGCTTACCAACGCCCGCATGGAATCACCCCCGTCCAGAGAAGCAATCTGAGAAAATGAATGCGCTTATTAAACGTTATCAGCTGGAAACCAGTGAGGATTGGCAAGCCTTCGTCAATCATTCAACCTCTGACCTTCGCAAAGCAGTGATTCCTCCCATGTTGGTTCAAAAGTTTCCTTTACCGGCTGGAACAACCTATTTAGGAAACCTAAATACAATCACGGGAGAATTTACCGGTGAGGTGGATCGATTTGAAAAAATGGAAGAAGCGATACGAGCCACATTTATTCCACCACAGTCATTTGAAGAAAGTTTGACCTGGTCTTTGCCAAAAACAGATTTAAAAAAAGATCACTATTATCTTGAACTTGGGGAAAATAGTGACGATTACTATGTATTTGAACATACCAGTTGTACCCAAGAACAATTACGCAAGCGGGTTCGCCGTAACGGCTTCGATTTATTGACAGAAGAGCAGTGGGAATACGCGGTAGGTGGCGGCACACGCCGACTATTTCGCTGGGGCAATGATCTGGATGCAGATGATTCTTATTGGGGCAATCAGGTGAAAAAACATATCAAGGGAGAAAATATGTTTGGATTAGTTTTTTCTCCTCATCTGAATCGGTACGAGGTGACCGACGGGAACAAATTAAAAATGGAACAGTGGGAAAACTCCGGTATTCCTTTACTGGATTTGTTGCCTTTTGCCACGTATTACCGTTCTTCCCGTGAACTCACTGTTGAAGAAGAGATTTCTCCGACAGAATTTTTATATCGCAAAACGATTCTGATTAAAAAATAGGAAAGGAATCTTTGGCAAGCCGTTGACAATCATTTGGTGATGCCCTATACTTTTAAAAGAATAAGGACATGGTAACAAGTGTCACTCTTTACAGAAAGTTCTTCATTGCTGAGAGAAGAACAAGAAACGCTTTTATTGCTCCCTTATGCTTCTTGATAGAAATATCAACGCGTCTCTGCGTTAACGAGCTGAAGAGGTAATGATTCGACATCATTGCAATCAAGGTGGTACCGCGTGTTCACGTCCTTGGGTTGCAAGGATGTCTTTTTTTGTTTATATCTTCAATTAGAAAAGGAAAGAAGGAAATAAAATGAAAGAATTAACCAGTGCACAAGTTCGGCAGTTGTTTTTGGATTTCTTTAAATCAAAGGGACATACGATTGAACCAAGTGCTTCGCTTGTTCCTGTCAACGATCCTACTTTGCTATGGATCAACTCAGGTGTTGCAACCTTAAAAAAATATTTTGACGGTTCTGTCGTTCCCGAAAACCCTCGAATCACTAACGCACAAAAATCCATTCGAACCAATGATATTGAGAATGTTGGTAAAACTGCTCGCCATCATACGATGTTTGAAATGTTGGGGAATTTTTCAATTGGTGATTATTTTAAAGAAGAAGCTATTCATTGGGCATGGGAATTTTTAACAGATGACAAATGGATGGCATTTGATCCGGAGAAACTTTATGTGACGGTTTATCCTAAAGATACCGAAGCAAAACGGATTTGGCACGAAGAAGTTGGCCTGCCTTTAGCGCATATTGTTGAAATCGAAGACAATTTCTGGGATATCGGTGCTGGTCCAAGTGGTCCCGATACCGAAATCTTTTACGATCGTGGACCAGAATACAACGATGTCGCAGAAGATGATCCTGAAAACTATCCTGGTGGCGAAAACGAACGCTATTTAGAAATCTGGAACTTGGTCTTTTCTGAGTTTAATCATAAAGCGGACGATACTTATGAACCACTGCCACATAAAAACATTGATACGGGCATGGGACTTGAACGGATGGTTTCCATCGTTCAAAATGCACCAACGAATTTTGAAACTGATCTGTTTTTACCAATTATTCACGAAACTGAACGCTTAAGCGGAAAATTTAAGTACGGTGAAACGGCTCAAACCGATATTTCCTTTAAAGTGATCGCCGACCACATCCGAGCTTTATCTTTTGCCATCGGTGATGGAGCGTTGCCATCTAACGAAGGGCGTGGTTATGTTCTTCGCCGCTTGTTACGTCGGGCGGTTATGCATGGAAAAAAACTGGGTATCGATGAGGCTTTCTTGTATAAATTAGTGCCGGTTGTCGGAAAAATTATGGAAAGCTACTACCCAGAAGTAGTGGCTCAACAAGCTTTTATTGAAAAAGTTGTTCGTAATGAAGAAGAACGTTTCCACGAAACCATCAATGAAGGACTGGAAATTTTGACTCAGCTTATTTCACAAGTCAAAAAACAAAAAGCAGATACTTTAGACGGTGCCGATATTTTTAAACTCTACGATACCTATGGCTTCCCAGTTGAATTAACGGAAGAAGTTGCTGAAGATGAAGGACTGAAAGTCGATCACGCCGGTTTTGAAAAAGAAATGCAGGCGCAGCGTGATCGAGCAAGAGCTGCCCGCAGCACCGAACATTCGATGGGGGTTCAGTCAGCACTATTGACAGATATCAAAGTAACCAGTCGCTTTGTCGGCTATGAACACCATGAAGCAGAAAGCGAACTGCTGGTGATTATTCAAGAAGAAAATCTGATTGACTCAATCTCTTCCGGTGAAGCACAACTTATTTTTGCGGAAACACCATTTTATGCTGAAATGGGTGGACAGGTTGCAGACGAAGGAATCATTGCGGATGAAAACGGCAATTTAGTTGCCACGGTACATGACGTACAAAAGGCACCAAATGGTCAATTTTTACACAAAGTGACCGTTAACAGCCCACTTGCAGAAGGCCAACGCTATTTCTTACAAGTCAATGTTGCCCGTCGCAATCGAATCATCAAAAATCATACAGCGACTCATTTACTGCACAAAGCGTTAAAAGAAGTATTGGGCAATCACGCCAATCAAGCAGGTTCCTTGGTAGCACCGGGTCATTTACGTTTTGATTTTACTCATTTTGGACAAGTTACTACCGAAGAATTGCAAGAAATGGAAGCAATTGTCAACCAAAAAATTTGGGAAGCACTGCCAGTTGTAACGATTGAAACTGATATCGATACAGCTAAAGGCATGGGCGCTATGGCTCTTTTTGGTGAAAAATACGGTCATGACGTTCGGGTAGTTAACGTTGCGGACTGGTCTATTGAACTTTGCGGTGGTACTCACGTGTCAAACACGGAAGATATCGGCATTTTCAAAATCGTTTCTGAGTCAGGAATCGGTGCTGGTGTTCGTCGGATCGAAGCTGTGACCAGCAAAGAAGCCTTTGAATTGTTGCATAGTGAAGAACAACAGCTAAAAGAAATCGCTGCTATTGTGAAATCACCGCAAATCAAAGAAGTTGTTTCGAAAACAGAACAACTGCAACAACAATTGCGGGAACTGCAAAAAGAAAACGAAGCACTGGCAAGCAAATTAGCCAATCAGCAAGCCGCAGATATTTTCCAAGACGTAAAAGAAAGCAATGGTATCACATATATTGCTGCACAGGTCAAGGTCAAAGACATGAACCAATTGCGGCAATTAGCAGATCAATGGAAACAAAAGGCAACTTCAGAGGTACTTGTTTTAGCAACAGCCAATGAAGGAAAAGTCAGTCTTTTGGCGGCAATGAGTGCAAGTGCCAATCAAAAAGGATTGAAGGCTGGCGACTTGATCAAAGCCATTGCACCAAAAGTTGGCGGTGGCGGCGGCGGTCGTCCGGATATGGCCCAAGCTGGCGGGAAAAATCCAGAGGGTATTGCGGAGGCATTAGCTGAAGTTCAACACTGGCTGGCAAATTAATTGATTTATTTGGGACAGTAAATTCAGCAGAAGCGACACGTCTTTCGAAGACAGCGACTGTTAGGATTGCTGTCCTAATTTTTGTCAATAAAACGGATCTTTATATAATTTTTAGAGCTGCGACTTGTCGGTTCACCAGCCAAAAGTGTACAATAAGAAGAAGTCTTTAAATCAGTTAGAAGGAACAGCTATGTTAAATTTACTCTTACACCTCATTGAAAAAAAATCATCTGACAAGAAGTTACGGAAAAATTATGGTGTTTTATCCGGCAGTCTTGGCTTGGCTTCAAATCTGCTTTTATTTTTGATGAAATTTTTTATCGGGCTTTCTGCTCGTAGTGTTTCAATTATGGCAGATGCCATCAACAATTTGTCCGATGCAGCTTCCTCTGTTGTAACTTTATTCGGTTTTCAAGTGGCTGCTAAACCAGCGGACAGTGAACATCCCTATGGTCATGAACGGTTTGAATATATCAGCGGCTTTGTGATCTCGATCATCATTACAGTTGTTGGATTTCAATTTTTAACAAGTGCGATCAAAAAAATCATCCAACCGGTCCATCTTAATCTCTCTCCATGGCTTTTTTTGGTGTTGCTGATTTCGATCTTAATCAAGTTTTGGCAAAGTCGAATGTACCTTAAAATCAGTGACAAAATTCAATCGACAACCTTGAAGGCGACTTCTCAAGACAGTTTAAATGATGTAATTACCACGGTAGCGGTTTTAGTTTCGGCGGGGGTTGAAGGGCTGACTGGTTGGCGTGTAGATGGATATGTGGGTCTGTTGATTGCGCTGTATATTTTGTACAGCGGGTTGTCGATGGTTAGGGAATTTGTCAATGAACTAATGGGCAATCGTCCCACAGATAATGAAATCAAAGAAATGGAGCGGCGATTGGATAATTATCAGACGATTTTAGGCTATCATGATCTGTTGGTTCACAGCTACGGTCCTGAGAAACGCTTTGCCTCTGTCCATATCGAAGTAGATGAAACTTGGAGTTTAAACCATGCCCATGATATTATCGACGCAATTGAAAAAGACTTTTGGACGCATTTACATGTAGCATTGGTGTGTCATTTAGATCCAGTGGCGATTCATGATGAAGAATACCAAAGTAATTTACTGATCTTAAAAGAATTGCTGTTTCGCATTGATCCTGATTTGCGGGTCCATGATTTTCGCATTGAAGCCGGTACACTGTCCTTTGATGTTGTTGTTCCTCAAAAAATCAGTCTTTCTGATGACGAGATTCGTGAAACGTTGGAGAAAACAATCAATCATTCCATTGGGAAATTCAAATTAGATATCACGTTTGATCACAATTATCTTTTATAAATGAAAAGTAGGAGAAAAAAATGACTATTGAAATGGATATGTCCATCATTAATTGGGTGATTGCCGGGCTGTTGCTTGTCAATACGTTAGGGGCTATCGTTACAGTTTTTCGCAAACCGAGATCGATTACCAGTGTCTTAGCATGGTTGCTGACGTTGGTCTTTTTTCCAGTCATCGGCTTTTTGGTCTATTTATTTTGCGGACGAGGAATTGACGGAGAAACGGTGTATCGATTTAATCAAGAACATCGGAGCCGAATCAAGGAAATCAATCAATTGATTCATCAAAACAATAAAAAATACCATCGTACCGTTAAAACTTCGGGTTCTGAATTATTGGAACGGTATTTACGCAACGTGGAGGAGTCCCCTCTGGCGAAGGGAAATGATTTGTCGTTTTACACCGATGGGAAAGAAAAATTTGCAGCATTATTTGCGGATATTAAGCAGGCGAAAGACAATGTGCATGTTGAATATTATGCTTTTTTTGATGACCAGATTGGAAATGACTTTTTAAATCTATTGGTGGAAAAAGCGAAAGAAGGGGTAGAAGTTCGGGTAATCTTTGATCCGTGGGGAGCAAAAGGTTCCAGTCCAAAATTCTTTGATCCTTTAGTAGCCGCCGGAGGAAAAGTGACACCTTTTATTACCTCACGGGATTTAATTCGAAAGACCCGCTTAAATTATCACCTGCATCGAAAAATTGTGGTAATTGATGGTAGGATTGCTTGGACAGGGGGCTTTAATGTTGGTGACCAATATTTAAGTCGCAGTGAAAAATTCGGTTACTGGCGGGATACCCATGGCAGAATCGTGGGAACAGCCAGTTTTAGCTTACAGGAAATTTTTATTAAGGACTGGAATGCCTCGGTTCAAGAGGATGACGATCAATTAGAATATGAAGATCGTTATTTCGTATTGCCGGAAACAGAAGGCAATGTCAGCATGCAAATCGTGTCGGATGGCCCGGAAACGGAAGAGGAAATTCTAAAAAGCGGCTTTGTAAAAATGATCCTTGCAGCAGAAGAAAAAATTTGGATTCAAACACCTTATCTGATTCCCGATGATACGATGATCAACGCGCTTTTAGTGGCGGTTCGTTCAGGAGTAGATGTTCGTATTATGATTCCTGATATGCCAGACCATGCCTTTATCTTCCGAGCAACACAGCACTATGCCAACTATCTCCACAAGCGAGGGGTAAAAATTTATTCCTACAATAATGGCTTTTTACATGCAAAAACGATTCTCATGGATGATTTGATTTCTTCTTTTGGTTCCACCAATCAAGATATTCGCAGCTATTCGCTTAATTTTGAAGTCAGCGCCTTTGTGTATGACGAAGAAATAACCAAGCAAATGCAGGAAATCTTTGAAAAAGATCGGATGAACTGTACCCTTTTGACAGATGAAATCATTGAAAATCAATCCTGGTGGCTGCGATTTAAACAAAATTTTTCCCGATTATTGTCGCCGATTTTGTAATTTTACAGCCTTTTGCAATCCTTGTCGGGCAAGACGGTCGGCACCTTTGTTTTGATTTTCCGGAATCCATTGTAAAATCAGCAAAGAAAATTTCGGCAATTGTTGTTGAATCTGTTCAAAAATCGGCTGAAAAGCAGGATTTCCGGTATAATTTTTATCTACAGTCTGAACAAGAACCTTACTGTCGGAGTAGACCATAATCGTTTGATCCTGCCATTGCTTTTCAAGCAGCAACTGCAACAATTCCAGAAAAATCGTGAATTCTGCCTGATGATTGGTTAAAATTGGTAATGGTAGGGCATGTTGCTGATGCAATTCTGTACCCACCAATAAGATTCCGCCGCCGCTCAATCCAGGATCACCTTTTGTTGCGGCATCGATATACGCTTTGATCATTTGACCACCTTTTCTTGTTTTGTGTTAGAATAAATAGTGTAAGTTGATTGAAAGGAATTGTAAATGAAAGCAAAAAAATACCATTGGCAACCAGAATTATCCATTTCAATTATTTATTGGTCAGTTACACTGATGATTCTTTTTTATAGTTTAACACTTTCGCTAGAAAATACACGTCCTTATTGGAAAAGCAATCTGGTGTTGCTATTTTTCTTTTTTATGGCGATTATCGGTTTTTTGCGCTGGTTCTTTGTTAAAGAGACCTATCTGTTAGTTTATTATTCCCGTTTTTGGAAGCGAGACAGATTTTATTACCAAGGTATTCAGAAAATTTGTTCACTGCCAAACGGAATAGAACTGACCTATAAGAATAAAACTCATCATTTTTTGATGAGAAAAAAAACGCGAGACAATCTGCTGAAAGAACTTGAAAAACATGTCTCAGCGGATCTTTTTTCACAGCAGTCTGCTCCATCCGAGGATTAATTCCTTCTTTGACCCGCTTGTCATCAGTGACGAGCGGGATTTTTTGATAAAATACATAAATTTCTGCTGTATTTTTATTTATTTTTCGTTATAATAGTAAATAACTGAACAAATAGTAGTGATAAAATGAAAATAGTTCGTAAAAAAGGGGTTCCTTCATGAAAACAGATATTGAGATCGCACAAGCAGCAGCCTTACAGCCAATCAGAAAAATCGCTGAAAAAATTGGCTTGACAGAAGATGATTTGGAGTTATACGGCAAATACAAAGCAAAAATCGATTGGCCGGCTATTCAACGCTTAGAACAACAACCGGAAGGAAAACTGATTCTAGTCACTTCCATCAATCCAACCGCAGCCGGTGAAGGGAAATCTACCGTAACAATCGGTTTAGCAGATGCCTTAAATAAATTGAATAAAAAAACCGTGATTGCCTTGCGGGAACCTTCTCTTGGCCCTGTAATGGGAATTAAAGGCGGAGCGACCGGTGGCGGACAGGCGCAAGTATTGCCGATGGAAGACATCAATCTTCATTTTACCGGCGATATGCACGCTATCACGACTGCAAACAATGCATTAGCGGCGTTGATCGACAATCATATCCAACAGGGAAATGAATTGGGGCTCGATGCCCGGCGAGTGATCTGGAAACGGGTAGTAGATTTGAATGACCGTGCCTTGCGCCAGGTCATTGTAGGTCTGGGTGGTCCAATTCAAGGGGTTCCTCGAGAAGATGGTTTTGATATCACCGTTGCCAGTGAGATCATGGCGATTTTATGCTTAGCAACTGATTTGCAAAACTTAAAACACCGATTAAGTAAAATCGTGATTGGTTATACTTTTGAAAAAAAACCGGTTTTTGTATCCGACTTAAATGTTGAGGGAGCTTTAACTTTATTACTGAAGGATGCACTAAAACCTAATCTGGTTCAAACCATCGAGGGAACCCCGGCATTTGTCCATGGCGGTCCTTTTGCAAATATCGCTCACGGGTGTAATAGCGTGATGGCGACAAAACTTGCGTTGCGGTTGGGGGAATACACCGTTACTGAAGCAGGCTTTGGGGCAGATTTAGGGGCAGAGAAATTTTTAGACATCAAAGTTCCTAATTTAAAAAAGGCACCGGATGCGATTGTCGTCGTTGCTACTATTCGTGCATTGAAGCTTCATGGTGGTATTGCGAAGGATGAGTTACAACAAGAAAATGTCGAAGCGGTTGACCGTGGATTTGTTAATTTAGAGCGACATATTAAAAATATGCAACGCTATGGTATTCCAGTTGTTGTTGCGATCAATGAGTTCCTTACGGATACCGATGCCGAAATGACATTGATCGAAGAAGCTTGTAAAAAATTAGGTGTTACAGTTAAGCGAACCGCAGTTTGGGAAAAAGGCGGTGCGGGTGGCACAGAACTTGCAGAGGCAGTGATTGCCGGGATTGCTGTACAACCAACCGATTTTCAGCCTTTGTATGGTAATCAACTATCCCTTGAGGAAAAAGCCCGCAAGATTGTTACTGAGATTTATGGTGGGTCAGATGTTCAATTCACACCTAAAGCAAGGAAACAGCTGCTTGAATTCACAAAGGAAGGATGGGACAAACTACCACTTTGTATGGCGAAAACGCAGTACTCATTTTCTGATGATTCTACGAAATTGGGTGCACCAGTGGACTTCACCTTGACGATTCGGGAATTCATTCCTAAACTAGGTGCAGGTTTCATTGTTGCTCTGACGGGCAACGTTATGACCATGCCGGGCTTGCCGAAAAAACCAGCCGCCTTGAATATGGACGTTGATGAAGACGGACACGCAATTGGATTGTTCTAAAGAATAAATGGATAGTAAAGATAAAAAATCTGGACTTAATTGACCAGATTTTTTTCTGTTGTTTTGGGACTTTCGCAGACTTTTTGCTTTTTTTGCTTGTCTCTACTAAACTAAGAGTAGTAGTAATAAAATGAACAAAATGCAGGCATTTAGAGAACAAGGATTGATTTTTCTATTGTAATTTTTCAGTATGTACCGGATAATAAGGAGGTTAAGCATGAAAGTTCGTGTCACTCGAAAAACTGGATTTTATGGAATGGGCAGTCCGTTGAAAGTTCTTTTGAATAAAAATGCTTTTTTTATCAATCATGATCAAACCAAAGAACAAGATATTCCGACAGCCAGCTGTTCAATCCAAGTTTCTTTTTATCTCCTGAAAAGCAAAGTGTATCATTTTCATTCTCAAAAAGAGGTATTGGACCTAATTATCGAAATGAATCCTCAGATGGTGCAGATTTATCTTGCGTTTTTTATTCTGATGCTGTTTTTACCGTTGATGTTTAGAAGTCTGATCCTAAGTTTGATTTTAATCCTTTTCTTTTTTCTCTTTTTATGGCGTTTTCTGCAAAAAGCCTACGTGATAAAAGAAGTTCGTAACAATAATATAGGTGAGGAGAATAAAAATGGCCAAACAAGCTGATGCGTTTTTAATAAGTTTTAATCGAATTGAAAAGTGGTTGCGAGATATTTTAGGTAATCCCCGAAATATGGGATTTAGCGAAATGGTGCGCCGTTTATCCAAGCAGCGAAATTTGCCAGTGGGCAATCATGCAGAAGATCTTTTGCAGATGGCTCAGCTTAGAAACGCCATCGTTCATGATCGAATTGACGAAGATTTTATCATTGCTGAGCCGAATCAATGGGCAGTTGATAAAATCAAACAAATCGAACAGGAACTGTTGCAACCGGAAAAAGTTTTGCCTCGTTTCAGGAAAAATGTGACTGGATTTGAGATTTCAATGCCCATTACAGATATTTTAGCGACTATTGCGGAGGAGAAATATTCCCAGTTTCCTTTATATACGAAGGGGCGTTTTGAAGGCTTGATTACTTTACGGGCGTTGGGTTACTGGTTTGCCCGAGAAAGCTTGAAGGGGGAAATCAAATTAAATGGGCGAACTGCTCGTGATTTGATTATTTCTGACGGCAAAAAAACGAACTACCGGTTTGTTTCCGCCGAAACAACGGTTGCTGAAATCGAGACATTGTTTCATGGTGACGGACTAATTGAAGCTATTTTAATTACCAAAGATGGGGATCCGAATGGCAACCTTTTAGGTATCATTCGACCTCGTGATTTATAGACCCCTTTAGAAAAGAGTTGAATTTTTTGTTAATCATTTATTTACTTACCTGTTTGTTGATTCTGATTCTGGATCAAATTGTCAAATGGTGGACGGTGGCGAATTTTGCGCTGGGTGAAAGTCAAACCGTCATTCCAAATATTTTTTCTTTAACTCATATTCGTAATACTGGTGCGGCTTGGAGCATGATGGAAGGGCAAATTGTTTTTTTTGCTGTCGTAACCATCATTGCTGTCAGCGTATGTGGCTATTTGTTAGTTAAAAATCGTCACGGCAACAAATTTTTTACCTTTGGGCTGACCTTGATTATTGCTGGTGCATTAGGCAATTTTATTGATCGGGTTCGTTTAGGTTACGTTGTCGATATGTTCCAAACCGATTTTATCAATTTCCCGATTTTCAATGTTGCGGATATGTCGCTAGTTATCGGAGTAATCATGATTTTCATCTATAGCATTTGGGATGAAAAAACGAAGGAGAAATCCCATGCCTAAACAAATTAGCGTCACGATTCAAGAGGAAAAAGGGCGTTTGGACAAGATTTTGGCTGAACGCTTGCCAGATTATAGTCGTTCCCAAATCCAACAATGGCTGAAAAGTCAGGCAGTTTCATTAGAGGGTGTACCGGTCAAAGCCAATGCAAAAGTCAAAGCGGGTGAAAAATACCTCATTACGATTCCCGATCCAGAGACCTTGGATCTGATTCCTGAAAATTTGCATCTTGACATCGTTTATCAGGACGAGGATGTTGCAGTAGTAAATAAGCCTCAAGGAATGGTGGTGCATCCAGCAGCAGGGCATTCCCATGGCACGTTGGTAAATGGACTGCTTTATCAGTTAAAAGATCTTTCAACCATCAATGACGTTGTTCGTCCAGGAATCGTCCATCGAATCGATAAAGATACTTCCGGTTTGTTGATGATTGCAAAAAATGATTTTGCACATGAAGCGCTTGCCAAACAATTAAAAGAAAAAACTTCTTTGCGCAAGTATGTCGCATTAGTTCATGGTGTGATTTCACATGAAAAAGGCACGATTGAAGCACCTATTGGCCGTTCAAAAGTTGATCGTAAAACACAGGCGGTCACGGAAGAGGGAAAACCGGCAACTACTCACTTCACTGTTTTGGAACGATTTGAAGGCTTCACTTTGGTGGAATTACAATTGGAGACGGGGAGAACTCATCAAATTCGAGTTCATATGCAATATATTGGCTATCCAGTTGCTGGGGACCCTATCTATGGCCCTCGTAAAACATTGAAGGGCAATGGACAATTTCTCCATGCAAAATTGTTAGGCTTTACTCACCCTCGAACCGGTGAAAAAATGGTTTTTGAAGCACCTCTACCAGAGATTTTTGAAAAAACTTTAAAAAAATTACGAGAAGGCATTGCTTTTTCATAACAAAAAGTGTATCGTTGTCTTAACAAAAAATTTAATAGTTATCCTTTAATGTAGTCCTGTGAGGCTAGGAAGGAGATGAGTGAGACGTGTGAGTAGTGCGCTACTGTCACACCTTGCTGGATGACATCCGTATACCCTTGGAGACAGAATAATCTGCCTAAGGACATACAGTGGTTGCTCTGAAAACATACCTCCTACCTGATAAACGGGTAGGAGTTTTTTTGTGTCAAAAATTAGGAGGGAATAAATATGTCAAGAAAAGAAGTCGTGGATGCAGTTACTATGAAACGGGCGTTGACTCGAATCACCTACGAAATTATCGAAAGAAACCATGGAATCGAGGATTTGGTGCTGGTAGGAATCAAAACGCGGGGCATTTATCTTGCACAACGAATTGCAGAACGTTTGAAACAATTAGAAGAAATCGAGGTACCGGTTGGAGAATTAGATATTACCCTTTACCGGGATGATCATAAAATAACAAATGAAGATCCAGAAGTCCATTCTTCATCGATTCCCATTGCATTAGAAGGCAAGGAAGTCATGGTTATCGACGATGTATTATTTACCGGTCGAACAATTCGTGCAGCACTGGACGCAATCATGGATTTTGGCCGTCCACGAAAAATTTCATTGGCGGTGCTGGTTGACCGAGGACACCGGGAACTGCCAATCCGTGCTGATTATGTCGGAAAAAACATTCCTACGTCATTAACTGAGGAAATCATCGTTGAAATGGAAGAAGTAGATGGACAAGACCGAATTTTAATTAATAAAGAAAATGACTAGGAGATGATTTGATTGGCAAAAGAATTTCGCAATGAAGATGCTGTACTGGATATTCATGATAAACCAAAGCCGCTTCACTGGGTGGGGCTCAGCCTGCAACATTTATTCACGATGTTTGGCGCAACAGTTTTAGTACCTATTCTAGTGGGTATCGATCCGGGAATTGCACTTGTCAGCTCTGGACTTGGAACCTTGGTCTATCTCACAACAACAAAAGGAAAAATTCCCGCTTACTTAGGAAGCAGTTTCGCTTTTATCGCTGCAATGCAGCTTTTAATGAAATCAGATGGCTATCCGGCAATCGCGCAAGGAGCCATCACCACGGGGCTGGTTTATCTCCTTGTTTCTCTGATTGTTAGAAAAATCGGTTCTGCTTGGTTGGATAGAATCCTACCGCCAATCGTCGTTGGACCGGTAGTCATGGTAATTGGGTTGGGACTAGCAGCAAATGCCGCCAACAATGCCATGTACAATGGCGATCACTATGATTTCAAATATGTTTTAGTCGCTTTACTGACACTAGGATTAACAATATTCTTCAACATGTGGCTAAAAGGATTCTTGGGATTGATTCCGATTCTTCTGGGCATCGTCAGCGGCTATTTGATCGCATTGCTGGTTGGAATCGTTGATACACAACCAATTATTGACGCTCCTTGGTTTGCCATGCCAAACTTCGAAGTTCCTTTTCTACAGTACACACCAAAACTTCATATCAATGCAATCACGACGATGGCACCCATTGCCTTCGTTACCATGACGGAACACATTGGTCATTTAATGGTTTTAAATAAATTGACTAAGCGAAACTTTTTCGAAGAACCGGGCTTGCATAAAACCTTGATGGGGGACGGCTTGGCTCAAATCGTAGCCGGTTTCGTCGGTGGACCTCCGGTAACCAGTTACGGAGAAAATATCGGTGTGCTGGCAATTACACGGGTACACAGCGTTTTCGTTATCGGAGGAGCCGCAGCTTTTGCGGTTGTCTTGGGATTTGTCGGTAAACTTAGTGCCTTGATCCTGAGCGTTCCTGGTCCAGTTATTGCAGGTATCAGCTTTATCCTCTTCGGGGTTATTGCAGCAAGCGGATTGAAAATACTGATTGAAAATAAAATCAACTTTGATAAAAAGAAAAATCTTTTAATTGCTTCGGTGATCTTGGTCATCGGTATCGGCGGATTGATCTTCGAATTTGGAACCTTCACACTTTCAGCAATGGCTTTAGCAACTGTCTTAGGCATCATCTTAAATCTGATCTTACCGGAAACATCCAGAAGCGAACAGGAGGAAATAAAACATGATCATTCAGTCAGAGAGAATCAGTTTGAAACATCTATTAACCGTTGAGGCATTGACCGATCAGGAAGTTATGGGATTGATCCGACGCGGGCAAGAATTTAAAGCCGGTGCAAAATGGACACCAGAAAAGCAGCAGTATTTTGCGACAAACCTATTTTTTGAAAATAGCACTCGGACTCATAAAAGTTTTGATGTAGCAGAAAAAAAATTAGGGCTGGAAGTCATTGAATTTGAAGCATCTACCAGTTCAGTTCAAAAGGGCGAAACGCTTTATGACACCGTTTTGACGATGTCGGCATTGGGAGTAGATGTGGCTGTCATTCGTCATGGAGATGAGAACTACTACGATGAATTGATCCAAAGTAAAACCATCCAATGTTCGATTATTAACGGTGGAGATGGCAGTGGCCAACATCCAACGCAATGCTTACTAGATTTGATGACAATTTACGAAGAGTTCGGGCATTTCGATGGACTAAAAGTAGCCATCGTAGGAGACATCACCCATTCTCGTGTAGCAAAATCAAATATGCAGATGTTGAAACGTTTAGGCGCAAAAGTCTTTTTCTCCGGACCAGAGGAATGGTACGACCCTGAATTTGAAGTTTACGGTCATTTTCTCCCTCTTGACGAACTTGTTTCTGAAGTGGACGTTATGATGATGCTACGGGTACAGCATGAACGCCACGGAGAAGAAGAAAGTTTTTCAAAAGAAGAGTATCACGAAGCTTATGGTTTAACCATAGAACGGGCGAAAAAAATGCGTCCAAAAGCAATCATCATGCACCCGGCACCAGTGAATCGAGATGTCGAGTTAGCAGATTCCTTAGTGGAAGGACTGCAATCACGAATTATTGAACAAATGACAAACGGTGTTTTTGTCCGAATGGCGATATTAGAAGCTGTTCTAGCAGGAAAAGCCTAAAAATTGGAGGAAGTTGCAGATGAAAACACTCATTAAAAATGGGAAGATCATTTCCCACGACAATCAGTTGATCCCTGTAGAAATTTGGATCGAAGAGGGAAAAATCAAGGCAATCGGAACGGCGTTTGATACCGTTTTTGATGAGGAATTCGATGCCCAAGGACAATTGATTACCCAAGGATTAGTCGACGTTCACGTCCATTTAAGAGAACCCGGCTACACTTATAAGGAAACGATTAAAACCGGCAGTAAGGCTGCGGCTCGAGGAGGATTTACCACGGTTTGTGCGATGCCAAATCTTGATCCGGTTCCAGATACAGCAGAAAAATTGACTGCCGTATATGAAATTATCAAAAAAGATGCCGTTGTCAATATTTTACAATATGCACCCATCACTGAAAAACTTCGTAGTGAAGTTTTGACGGATCAAAAAGCTCTAAAAAAAGCGGGAGCCTTTGCTTTTACCAATGACGGTGTCGGCGTTCAAACTGCTGGAACGATGTATCTGGCAATGAAAGCCGCTGCCGCAAACAATATGGCTCTGGTTGCCCATACGGAAGATGAGTCCTTACTCTTCGGTGGTGTGATGCACGCGGGAAATAAAGCAAAAGAATTAGATTTACCGGGTATTCTCAGCGCTACGGAATCATCTCAGATTGCTCGTGACTTACTACTGGCGGAAGAAACTGGATGCCATTACCATGTCTGCCACGTTTCAACAAAAGAAAGTGTACGAGTGATCCGAGATGCGAAAAAAGCCGGAATTCACGTTACCGCAGAAGTTTCCCCTCATCATTTAATTCTTAACGAAAACGATATTCCGGATGATTTTGGTTATTGGAAAATGAACCCACCATTACGAGGAAAAGAAGATCAAGAAGCGCTGATTGAAGGTCTTTTAGATGGAACAATTGATTGCATCGCCACGGATCACGCCCCTCATGGATTTGAAGAAAAAAATCAAAGTTTTTTAAAAGCACCATTTGGTATTGTGGGTTCGGAATACGCATTTCAGTTGATTTATACCCATTTTGTAAAAACCGGCCGCTTTACATTAGCGCAGGTCATTGAATGGATGGCCGTTAAACCGGCAGGAATATTCGGTTTGGAGACTGGTCGATTGACGATTGGCGGAAAAGCTGATTTGGCAGTTTTTGATCTTCAACATGCGCATCGCATTGCAGCAGATCAGTTTGAATCAAAGGCAGTCAACACGCCTTTTGATCAATGGGAGGTATATGGTGATACCCTTTATACTTTCGTAAATGGACAACTTGTTTGGAAAAAAGGTGAAGAAAAATGAAGCGTTGGTTGATTTTAGAAGATGGCACTTATTTTGAAGGTGAAGGATTCGGCGCAGAAACGAATGTATTCGGTGAAATTGTGTTTACAACAAGTATGACCGGTTATCAAGAAACGATCACGGATCAAAGTTTTAATGGACAGATCATTGCTTTTACCTATCCGATGATTGGAAATTATGGAATCAATCGAGATGATTATGAATCAATTGCCCCAACCTGCAAGGCGGTTGTAGTCAAGGAACACGCCCGTTTAGCCAGTAATTGGCGGAATCAATGGACTTTAGCAGAATTTTTGAAACAAAAAGGCATCCCTGGAATTTCTGGTATCGACACCCGGGCATTAACAAAAAAATTGCGTAAGTACGGAACCATGAAGGCCAGTATCGTTACAGAGGAAAATTTCACTCATGCTTACGACCAATTGAAGGCAGCTGTACTGCCAACAAATCAAGTGGCACAGGTTTCTACTTCAAAACCTTATCCTAGTCCTGGAATCGGCCATAATGTCGTGGTGATCGATTTTGGGCTGAAACACAGTATTTTACGCGAACTTTCTAATCGTCAATGTAATCTTACGGTTTTACCTTACAATACTCTTGCAAAAACGATTTTAGAATTATCACCGGATGGCGTAATGCTGACCAATGGACCGGGAGATCCCAAAGATGTACCGGAAGCCATTGAAATGATTCGAAACATTCAAGGAAAGGTACCGATTTTTGGGATTTGTTTAGGGCATCAGCTTTTTGCTTTAGCCAATGGTGCAGATACTTATAAAATGCCCTTTGGACACCGGGGATTAAATCATCCGGTTCGCGAAATTGCTACCGGCAGAATTGATTTTACTTCACAGAATCATGGCTATGCTGTTGCCGAAGCATCTATTAATCCAGAGGTCCTAATGGTTACCCATACCGAGGTCAATGATGGAACGATCGAAGGGATTCGTCACAAAAATTATCCGGCATTCAGTGTGCAATTTCACCCGGATGCGGCTCCGGGACCACATGATGCCTTGCATTTATTTGATGAATTTATAGAAATGATGGATACATGGAAGGGGCAGCATCAATGGCAAAACGGACAGATATAAAAAAAATCATGGTGATTGGCTCTGGACCTATCGTGATTGGTCAAGCAGCTGAATTTGATTATGCCGGGACACAAGCCTGCCTTGCATTGAAAGAAGAAGGCTATGAAGTCGTGCTAGTCAATTCTAATCCGGCGACAATTATGACAGATAAAGATATTGCTGATCAAGTCTACATTGAACCAATTACGTTTGAATTCGTTTCGCGAATTTTGCGAAAGGAACATCCAGATGCTTTGCTGCCAACATTAGGTGGGCAAACTGGATTAAATATGGCGATTGAATTAGCCAATTCAGGAATCCTTGATGAATTAGGTATCGAATTATTAGGCACTAAATTAGCTGCCATCGATCAAGCGGAAGATCGGGATTTATTTAAAAAATTGATGGAAGAATTAGAACAGCCGATTCCTGAATCAGCAATCATTACTACGGTAGAAGAAGCGGTCGTGTTTGCCAAAACCATCGGCTATCCAGTCATTGTTCGTCCGGCCTTCACCCTTGGGGGTACCGGCGGCGGAATGTGTGACGACGAAGAAGAACTACGGCAGATTGCTGAAAACGGATTGAAGTTATCACCGGCAACCCAATGTTTGATTGAACGCAGTATCGCTGGTTTTAAAGAAATTGAATATGAAGTGATGCGGGATTCTGCAGATAATGCAATTGTCGTCTGCAACATGGAAAATTTTGATCCTGTTGGAATTCATACTGGCGACTCAATTGTTTTTGCTCCAAGTCAAACTTTAGCCGATCATGAATACCAGTTGTTGCGGGATGCATCCCTTAAAATCATCCGCGCCTTGAAAATCGAAGGAGGCTGTAACGTTCAATTGGCGCTTGATCCCCACAGCTTCAATTATTATGTTATCGAGGTCAATCCGAGGGTTTCTCGTTCTTCCGCTTTAGCAAGTAAAGCAACCGGTTATCCGATTGCAAAATTAGCAGCAAAAATCGCAGTAGGCTTAACGCTGGATGAAATGAAAAATCCGGTAACCGGAACGACCTATGCTGAGTTTGAACCAGCTTTAGATTATGTCGTAACCAAAATCCCTCGCTGGCCTTTTGATAAATTTGAACATGGGGAAAGAACTCTAGGAACCCAGATGAAAGCCACTGGGGAAGTGATGGCGATTGGGCGAAATATTGAGGAGTCTTTGTTAAAAGCCGTTCGTTCTCTGGAAATAGGTACCTATCACGTGGAGTTGCCCATCTTAAAAACTCTTTCTGATAATGATGTGACCACAAAAATAGTCAAAGCGCAAGATGATCGATTGTTTTACGTTGCTGAAGCTATTCGTCGGGGGTATACAATCCAGGATATTGCCGAAATGACGAAAATTGATTTATTCTTTTTGGATAAACTTTTGCACATCACAGAAATCGAAGACCAATTAAGGGAACAACCATTTGCTCTCCCTCTTTTGAAAAAGGCGAAACAACGTGGCTTTGCAGATCGTAAAATTGCTGAGCTTTGGGGAAGTGAAACAGAAATCATTCGGCAAACACGTAAAGATGCACAAATTTTACCGGTATATAAAATGGTGGATACCTGTGCAGCAGAGTTTGAGTCCACAACACCTTATTTTTACAGCACCTATGAATTTGAAAATGAAAGCATGAAATCCGATAAAGATTCTGTCTTGGTCTTGGGATCAGGTCCCATTCGAATCGGACAAGGAGTGGAGTTTGATTACGCCACCGTCCATTCGGTCCAAGCCATTCAAGCCGCTGGTTATGAAGCAATTATTATTAATAGTAATCCCGAAACAGTTTCAACTGATTTTTCAATCTCGGACAAACTTTATTTTGAACCGTTGACACTGGAAGATGTTCAAAATGTGATCGACTTGGAACAGCCAATGGGCGTGATCGTTCAATTTGGCGGACAAACAGCGATCAACTTGGCAGAGCCGTTGGAAAAAGCCGGTGTGAAAATTCTTGGAACCAGCATTGAAGATTTGGATCGGGCGGAAAGCCGTGATTTATTTGAACAGGCATTAAAAGAATTGAATATTCCGCAACCGCCAGGGGATACCGCAACGAATAAACAAGAAGCAGTCGCAATTGCTCAACGAATCGGTTATCCGGTTCTAGTTCGTCCCAGCTATGTATTAGGCGGACGAGCAATGGAAATCGTTGAAAATCAAGCAGATTTAGAAGATTACATGGAACACGCAGTCAAAGCATCTCCGGAACATCCAGTTTTAGTAGATAGCTATCTCATCGGCAGCGAGTGCGAGGTAGATGCAATTTGTGACGGAGAAACAGTTCTGATACCGGGGATCATGGAACATATCGAACGAGCCGGTGTTCATTCCGGTGATTCAATGGCGGTCTATCCACCACAAAAATTATCAGAAGAAATCAAACAAACCATTACCGACTACACCATTAAATTAGCTTTGGGTCTGAATTGTATCGGAATGATGAACATCCAATTTGTGATTCATGAAAATCAGGTCTATGTGATCGAAGTTAATCCACGGGCAAGCCGAACGGTTCCTTTCTTAAGCAAAGTAACTGGCATTCCGATGGCACAGCTGGCGACTAAAGCAATTTTAGGAACAAAATTAACCACATTGGGTTATCAAAATGGTCTTTATCCAGAAAGCACCACGGTTCACGTAAAAGCACCAGTCTTTTCCTTTACAAAACTGCAAAAGGTGGAAACCCATCTGGGACCAGAAATGAAATCTACCGGCGAAGTGATGGGATCGGACAAGACTTTGGAAAAAGCACTTTATAAAGCATTTGAAGCAGCTGGGCTGCATATTCCTGAATTTGGAACAGTCCTGTTTACCATCGCTGATGATACGAAGGAAGAGGCAGCAGAATTAGCGCAGCGTTTTTCAGAAATCGGCTTTAGCATCGTTGCAACAGAAGGAACTGCGGCCTATTTTGAAAATCTTGGTATTCGTGTCAAGGCAGTAGGCAAACTTTCTAATAGTGACAAAGAGCCAAACGCTCTCGCTTATCTAAGAGGAAAAGCGCAGTTGGTAGTCAACACGATGGATAAAAATCGCCAAGGAAGCTCACAAAACGGCTTTTTAATTCGGCGGGAGGCTGTCGAACATGGTGTACCATTATGTACATCATTAGATACTGCGGGAGCAATTTTGAAGGTGATGGAAGCTCGTGCCTTTACTACCTCGGCAATCTAACACGGCTGTTTTTACTGAACAAAATCATTATGGACAAGCAAGAAATCTACATGCTTTTTTTGAAAGCAAAGGATGCAGGAGGAACTCATGAAACAGGAATTAATGACTATTGTCTCTCAGAAAAATTTGGCTCCGAAAATTTATGAAATGACGCTTTCGGGAAAACTAGTTCAAGAAATGAAGACTCCGGGACAATTCTTGCATATTCGCGTTCCAAGACAAGATTTGCCGTTACGCAGACCCATCAGTCTAAATCAAATCGATCTTTCTCAAAATACCTGTCGCATCATTTATCGAGTCGAAGGAGATGGAACCAGAGTCTTTTCTGAATTAAAAGCTGGTGATTTTCTAGATGTTTTGGGACCGTTGGGAAATGGGTTTGATTTAAGTCAGTTGGCAACAGGAGATCAGGCATATATCATCGGGGGAGGAATTGGTATTCCCCCTTTATATGAACTGTCCCGCCAATTGGTGAAGCGAGGCGTCACCCCCGTTCATTTTTTGGGATTTGCGTCAAAAGAAGTTTTATATTACGAAAAAGAATTTTGTGCATTGGGTGAGACCCGAATTGCCACAGATGATGGCAGCTACGGTGTTCACGGCAACGTCGGCAATCTTTTGTTAGCCGATTCCTCAGCTCCGCCGGCTGCTGTTTTTGCCTGTGGAAGCAATGGCTTATTGAAAACAGTCGAACAACTCTACCAGCAACATCCCAACACGCAGCTTTCTTTAGAATCACGAATGGCTTGTGGCATTGGTGCTTGTTATGCCTGTGTTTGTCATTTGCAAGAGGATGAAACAGGAGAAAAAAGCGTGAAGGTTTGTGATGAGGGCCCCATTTTCTCCGTTGGAAAGGTGGTTTTATAATGGATCTTTCAGTAAAACTTCCCGGTTTAACCTTGAAGAACCCGATCATGCCGGCAAGCGGCTGTTTCGGTTTTGGCAAAGAATACGGGGAATATTATGATTTGAATCAATTAGGAAGTATTATGATCAAAGCAACGACTCCTCAACCTCGATTTGGCAACGAAACTCCTCGTGTGGCTGAGACCCCTAGTGGAATGTTGAACGCCATCGGATTGCAAAATCCTGGAATGAATGTCGTGATGGAAGACTATTTGCCGGAATTGCAACAAAAATATCCGGAACTACCAATCATTGCAAATGTTGCCGGTGCTTGTGAAGAAGATTACGTTGCTGTTTGTGAACGAATTGGAGATGCACCAAATATTCGTGCTATTGAGTTAAATATTTCCTGTCCGAATGTGAAACATGGGGGTATTGCTTTTGGTACAGATCCCAAAGTTGCTTATGAACTGACGAAGGCTGTTAAAAAAGTGGCAACGGTTCCGATCTACGTTAAATTATCTCCTAATGTCACCGACATCGTTCCTATTGCACAAGCAATTGAAAAGGGCGGCGCAGATGGCTTCACCATGATTAATACTCTGTTAGGTATGCGAATCGATTTAAAAACCCGCAAACCGATTTTAGCCAATCAAACAGGGGGATTATCCGGACCGGCAATCAAGCCTGTCGCAATCCGATTGATTCACCAAGTCGCAGCCGTGTCGGATTTGCCAATCATCGGTATGGGCGGCGTCATGACGGTGGATGATGTACTGGAAATGATTATGGCCGGTGCCAGTGCGGTAGCTGTCGGAACTGCAAATTTTACTGATCCCTATATTTGTCCCAAACTTATCGAGGGATTGCCACTACGGATGGCAGAGCTGGGGATTGAATCAATCCAACAACTTATTCAAGAAGTGGAGGAACGCAAATGAATCAACGACCAATTATCGCCCTGGATTTTTCCAGTCGCGGCGAAGTCGAACTTTTCTTTAAAAAATTCCCGAAAAATGAACCGCTGTTTGTCAAAATTGGTATGGAGCTGTTTTATCAAGAAGGACCAGAAACCGTTCGCTGGTTAAAGCGCAATGGTCATGATGTTTTCTTGGATTTGAAATTGCATGATATCCCAAATACCGTCGAAAAAGCCATGCGGGGATTGGCCGACTTAGGCGTCGACATCACATGTGTCCATGCGGCAGGCGGCGTCAAAATGATGGAAGCTGCTTTACGGGGACTGGAAGAAGGAACGCCCATGGGAAAACAACGTCCTAAGTTATTGGCAATTACTCAGTTGACCTCCACGACAGAAAAACAAATGCAAGAAGATCAATGGATTAATGTATCTCTGGAAGAAAGTGTCATTCATTACGCCCAATGTGCCCAACAGGCTGGTTTGGACGGTGTTGTTTCGTCAGCATTGGAGGTTGAAAAAATCAAACAGTCAACTGCTTCTGATTTTGTTTGTCTCACGCCCGGTATTCGTCCGACAGGCAGTGAAATTGGAGATCAAAAACGAGTGGTTACTCCCGGAGATGCCCGCAAAAATGGGGCAAGTTACATCGTTGTCGGTCGTCCTATTACCCAAGCAGCCGACCCATATGAGGCGTATTTGAAAATCAAAAATGAATGGAACGGAGAAAATCAATGACCTTAGAAATGACCATTGCAAAAGATTTATTGGAGATTGAAGCGGTTTTTTTGAGTCCTAGTGCACCTTTTACTTGGGCGAGCGGCATCAAAAGTCCGATTTATTGTGACAATCGAATCACGATGAGTTATCCTGCTGTTCGCAAGCAAATCGCCAGAGGTTTGGCAGAAAAAATCAAAGACTTTTACCCAGAAGTAGAAGTCATTGCCGGAACGGCAACTGCTGGTATTCCTCATGCCGCTTGGGTGGCAGAAATTCTTGAGTTGCCAATGGTTTATATCCGCAGTAAGGCGAAAGATCATGGAAAAGGCAACCAGATTGAAGGTCGGATCACTAAAAATCAAAAAATGGTAGTTATTGAAGATTTGATTTCCACCGGCGGCAGTGTACTGGAAGCCTGCGAAGCAGCAAAAAAAGAAGGTGCAGATGTCTTAGGCGTAGCCGCAATTTTTACTTATGAACTACCAAAAGGAAAAGAAAATTTTGAAAAAGCAGCAATGCCTTTGGTAACTCTGACAAATTATAGCGCCTTGGTCGCAACTGCCCTGGAAACCAACTATATCGACCAAAAAGATCTTATATTATTGGAAAAATGGAAAGAAAATCCAGAGAATTGGTTGCAGTGATGGATTTTTTGAGACTAAACAATTTTTAGTCTCTTTTTGTTTATTTTCAGAAATTTTTTTGGTAGGATGGAAACAACTCAATAGGAAAGCGGGGAACGTTATGGGATTGAATGAATATTTGCTAGGATTGAACAATCTGGAAAAAATTTACCGAGCACCAGGTTTTTTTAAATTTACCGAACACAGTGTTGCGGCACACTCCTATCGCGTCGCTTCTATTGCACAAGTTTTAGGGGATATTGAGGAGATGAACGGTGTCGCAATCGACTGGAAATCCCTTTATGAAAAAGCGTTGAATCATGATTATACAGAGCGTTTTATCGGTGACATCAAAACACCCGTCAAATACGCCAGTCCTGAATTGCGGGCAATGTTGCAACATGTGGAAGAAAAAATGACGGATGAATTTATTCACCAAGAAATTCCCTCTGAGTTTCAAGCAATCTACCGACGCCGCTTGTCGGAAGGAAAAGATGAAACGGTGGAAGGGGAAATTTTGGCGATCGCCGATAAGGTAGATCTTTTGTATGAATCCTTTGAAGAAATCAATAAAAATAATCCGGAAAAGGTATTCGAAGAAATGTTTTTAGAATCGGTACAGACGATTAAGCAGTTTCAACATCGTCCAAGTGTCGAATATTTCTTTAAAAACATTTTTCCAGAATTACTGGATGAGCGCTTTTACGGTGATCAGAAATTTTTAGAAGAAATCAATGAAATCCTTATTTCTTAAACTTAGGAGGTAACAGGTTGAAGCGAAACATGGATGTTCCTTGGAGTTATCAAGGAGAAAATGGACCAGAATATTGGCACACCCTATGTGATTGGTATCAGGAAGGAGCAGAATTTCCTTTTCAATCACCAATTTCATTGGTTCGATCAGAGACGCAACAAAAAGGAATTAAGCCAATCAGTTTTCACTATCAAAAAGAACGTTTTACGGAAAAAGAATTTAAAAATACGATTCATTTCGTTCCCTATGATTGCACCAGCTATGTCCTTTTTGAAGAAAAAAAATATCTGCTGACAGATATTCATTACCACATGCCTAGTGAACATTGGCTTGATGGAGAACAAAAGGAAATCGAATTTCATTTGGTCCATATGGATAAAGCAGGAAACAACCTGGTCGTTGGCGTTTTATTTCAATTGTGTGAACAAGAAATGCCTTTTAAAGCAGGCGATTCGTGGGATTTTGACAATCATCTGGAGATTTTTGATCCAACGATTTTTTTACCACGTCGAAGAAGTCACTTTCATTATGTCGGTTCATTGACCACACCACCTACGAAGGGACCAATCAATTGGTTCGTTTTTGATGAAGTGGGGAAAATGTCCCGACGTTTTATTGAAGAATTTAGAGAAGAAGTTTTAGAAAATAACAATCGTCCACTACAAGAAAAATTGGATCGGGGAATTTTCTATTTTGAGGAGTAGGAACAAATGAATCTTCAACAGTTGCGTTATGTGGTAGCAGTCGCGAATAATGGCAGTTTTCGCGAAGCTGCTCGGAAAATGTTTATCACTCAGCCGAGCCTGTCAAACGGCATCAAAGAATTAGAAAAAGAACTAGGATTGAGCCTTTTTGTCCGTACCAACCAAGGTGCTGTCTTGACAGCCGACGGAAAGGATTTTTTGGCGCGGGCAGAAAAAATTCTGGTACAAATGGATCGTTTGGAGACGCGTTATCAAAAAAAAGAACCCACCGAACGTTTTTCTATTGCTTCCCAGCATTATGATTTTTTGGGCTCGATTATCGGCGGTCTGATCCAGCGTTTTCCTCAGTACGAAGAGTACCGGATCATGGAGACAACGACTGCTAAGGTAATTGAAGAAGTAGCTGAAGGCCATAGCGAAATCGGCTTGTTGTATATGAATGAAAAAAATCAAAAAGGGTTGGAACGTTATTTAGAACAGGCAGGTTTGGCAAAAGTTGATCTCGGTACTTTTCGCACGCATATTTTTGTCGGTAAACAGCATCCGTTAGCCGAGCAAAAAGAAATCGCAACGACACAGTTGAAAGACTATTCTCAAGTTCGTTTTAATCAAGAGGGGGGGGATTTTGATTATTTTGAGGAAGATCCTCTGAAAAATCAAACAAAAAGCTGTATCGTTACCAATGATCGGGGAACCTTAACCAATATTTTACGAACCAGTGATGCGTATGCATCCGGCTCTGGCATCGTCGATCGGGGAACGAAAGAACAAATCCGCTTGATCCCATTAGCAGAAGAACCCCTGAATCATCTTTATGGTATTTATCCAAAACAAACAAAACTTTCGGAGATCGCAGAAGAATTTTTTTTCGATGTGCGGACCTTCATCATCAACAGCAAAAAACCAACCGCTTAGGCAGTTGGTTTTTTTGTACGTTCCTGAATGGCTTCTTCTTCTGGCGTGATAAAATAGGTTTTTTGATTCTCGTAAATCACGTAGCCAGGTTTTGCCCCATTTGGCTTGTGGATGTATTTGACCTGTACCAAATCCACCGGAACTTGTGCAGAATAACGGTATTTTGAAAAATAAGCAGCCAGTTCAGCAGCCTCCAAAATGGTTTCTTCTGAAGGCGTATTGGAGCGGATAATGACATGAGAACCGGGAATGTTTTTGGCATGAAGCCAAAAATCCGTTTTGCGGGCAGTACGCAAGGTTAGTTGGTCATTTTGCAAATTGTTTTTACCAACCAGAATCTCTGTCCCATCAGTTGCGTAAAAAATTTCTGGTTGTGATTTTTTATTTTTTTTCTGACGCTTTGCCGGTTTCTTCAAATAGCCTTGATCTTGGAGTTCCTCCCGAATAATCTCTACATCCATCGGTCCAGCGATTTCCAATTGCGCCAGCACAGATTCAAGATAAGCGATTTCTTCTTTGGTTTCTCGAATTTGTTCACCAATCAGTTTGACCGCATTCCGTAATTTTTGATACCGTTGAAAATATTTTTGAGCATTTTGATTGGGTGACCATGCCGGATTCAAGGCGATTGTCATCAGACGGTCCTCTTCATAATAATTGGGCAACTCGACGGAGGTTGCGCCTCTTGGTACCTGAGTCATGAAGGTAGTCAACAATTCGCCTTTTTGTCGAAATTCTTCTGCGTTTTCTGAATCAGCCAGTGTTTTTTCACGCTTCATCAATTTCTTCTTATTCCGAGTCAGCTCGTTTTCCATTTTTCGTAACAATTCACTGCCTTGCTGCTTAACTCGATCCCGTTCCGCTTTGTCATGATAGTAAAGATCTAAAAGCTGACTGAGGGTTTCGGTGGTTTGTATTTCTGCATCTTCAATCAGCGTTTGATAGGGAACAGGTGTGAAGAAATCTTTTTTTTCTTGTAAGACGAGCGTGGGGGAAAGCTTTTCCTCTAGGGTTTGGAAGAAATCATGCCAGACACGCAATTTTTCATTTGGTGCTTGGTTCAAGCGAAAAGCAAGTTCTGTTGCAGTATCGGCCCCCAATCCCTGAAATTGTTGTTGCAAATAGTTTTTTGTCAGTTCTGGGGCTTTTGAAAGTCGGTCGAAAATCACCGGATCACTTGCAGTAAAAGGATTCAAAAGGTCCTGTTTTGGCGGTTCAACATAATCGACTCCCGGTAAAAGGGAACGATACGTATTTTGCGATACACCGATATGTTTGATGGCATCTAAAATTTTTCCAGTTTCTTGATTCATCAATAAAATCGTGCTGTGACGTCCCATCAATTCGACGATCAATACAATATTTTGCAAGTCTCCCAATTCATCTCGACGACTAAAAGTGAAATGAATTACCCGGTCATTGTTAATCTGATGTATTCGTTCCAAAATTGCGCCATCCAGATACTTTCGCAGCATCATAATAAAATTCGGCGGTGTATCTGGATTGGCATATGCGATGTTGGTCAGTTGCACCCGGGCATAACTGGGGTGGGCGGACAAGAGCAGTTTTTTATTCTTTCCTTGGTTACGGATCACCAATATGATTTCGTTTGTATAAGGCTGATGGATTTTTGAAATGCGTCCCCGCACTAATTCTTTCGAAAGTTCTTCAATCATTAAATGAGTAAATACGCCGTCAAATGACATCTTTTTTTCCTCTTTTCATAAATTACCTGTTAAATGCTTATTATAACACTAGCGTTTGATTTTTTTGATTTTATTTTCTTCCTCATCATCCAATGCATCTTGCAATTCTCGATGCAAGAAGAAGGAGATCACCGTGCGAATGACGACGACAGCAGCCAAACGCAAAATATCCTCGGTCGTAGGATTGATGATTGATTCGATGATATCTGCAGCAATCAAAATTTCCAGACTGAGCAGGATGTAACTGCCTAAAAAGTTTTTGATGAAATTGTTGTTGCGGGCGGCACGAACGTGATCGATATGGGTCGATTCTGATCGGATGAAATCATATCCGGAGATAATGACACCCCAAACTAAAACGATGATGGAGAGAAAATTTAAACAAAGGATCATAATTTCAAAAATCGGGGTTAAAATCTCCATAATATTGTCACTTAAATGAATCATCGGGTTCCTCCTGTGTCCTGTTTTTTTGCTGATTCTGACTCAAGTCCATCAACTAAGTAAAAGAAAAAAACAGGGAAAGCTTTTTATTAAAAGTCGTTTCCTCTATCATACAAAAGATTTGAAAAGATGGAAAGATTCTTGACGTTAATAGTGATTAATTGCTAGTATGGGATAATAGATATAAACCATGCAGAAGTGACGGAAAGGGGGAAAAAAGTTGGAGGTAAAAAAATGGCTTGAAACTATAAAAACACAGGTTCTTGATCATTGGGATCAGCTGGCTGACTGGGTAGACAGAGAACCAAAACGAGCAATGCTCACGGGAGCCAGTCTGCTTGCCTGTTCGTTACTCTTTACCGGCGGCATGCTTTGGTCGCAACGGCATATTCGCCAATCAGAATACGAAAATCTGGTTTTTTCCGCGCTTCCGTCAAAAAAAATCCAGCCTTTGAGCTATCAAAGTGGAGATCATCAAATCAGCAAGTCACAGGCGATTTCTGTTATGTTCAGCAAACCGCAGGGAAAAACCTATCAACAGGTCCTTGATCTTTTGGGTAGTGAAAAAGCGCAAGAATTTAATCGGCAGGTTTTCTATTATCCGATTGTCTATAATACAGCGGGGATTCAAGAAAAGTACGGCGTCAATCCCGATCAGGTGACAATTGTCTTTTTTGAAAAAGGAAAAGAAAAAAATCGGTTTGTCGTAGAGCAATTGACTGATTTTGGAGAAGAATTTATTCCTGAGTTGAATCGGCTACCAATGTGGAGCATCAAAGAAATTGAGGAAAAATAGAAAAAATTCAGAAAACAGTCATTTTTCTATTGACGAATAAAAAACAATCAGGTATTCTATTTTCAACACAAACGAAGGGGTGACCATCATGAAACTATTTACATTACAAACTCAAGGACAATTGAAGAGTTGGCAAAACTGGCGTAGATAGTTGTATTGATGGAAAAAAATCCATAGATACAACTTTTTAGAGAACATTCTAATGTTGTGTCTATGCCAAATAATTTTGAAATTATTGCCGCATAGAAACGTTCTATGCGGTTTTTTAGTTGCGACTAGCAATTTCCGCAGGGAGATGGCTAGTCTTTTTACTTATTAGGAGGATAAAGAAAATGATAAAAAACAAAGGGTTAATCGCAACAGTTATTGGATTAGTAATTATTTTGGCAGGTTTTGCTATTTTTGAAGGAATGAACAAAGAACCGGAAAAAAAGACCGCAGAAACCGTTAAATCTGTAGGTATTTTACAGTTCGTCAGTCATCCGGCATTGGATCAAATCACTGAAGGAATCAAAGAAGGATTGAAAAAAGAAGGCTTTGAAGAAGGAAAAAACCTAAAAATAAACTTCCAAAACGGGCAAGCCGATCAAAGTAAATTAGACACAATGAGTCAACAGTTAGTGCAGGACAAATCCGATGTTCTGATTGGGGTAGCAACACCTGCGGCCCAAGCATTGGCCAACACAACAGATAAACTACCGATTCTGCTTGGTGCAGTTACCGATCCCTTAGGTGCCGGTTTAGTAAAGAGCAATGAAAAACCTGGTGGAAATATCACCGGTGTTTCGGATCAACCACCCGTTGCTGCTCAAATCAAATTGGCCCATGAATTATTACCAGAAGCAAAAAAAGTCGGCATCTTGTATTCTTCGTTGGAAGCTAATTCAAAATTCCAAGTAGCACAGGCAGAAGCAGCAGTCACTAATCTGGGTTTGACGGCAGAAAAAAAAGCTGTTTCTTCTACAAATGAAATTGCTCAAGCGGTTCAAGTTTTGGCTCAATCCGTTGATTTCATTTATATTCCATTAGATAATACGGTTGCAAGTGCAATGGAGACAGTGGTTTCCGAAGCAGATAAAAATAATGTACCGATCATTCCCTCTGTTGACACTATGGTTCAGCAAGGAGGATTAGCAACTGTCGGTATCAATCAAAAAGAATTAGGTATCCAAACCGGAAAAATGGCTGCGGCAATCCTAAAAGGCGAAGCAGAACCAGCGACCACCCCCGTTTACACTTTTACCGATGGGGATACTATCATCAATACGGATCAAGCAAAACGGTTTAATATCGATCTTGGCGATAAAGCAGACACAGCAACCCTTGTCACGACGGGAGGAGAAGAATAAATGATTGTTTCAACAATTGGGCAGGGACTACTTTGGTCGTTGCTGGGACTGGGAATTTTTATGACCTATCGTATTTTAAATTTTCCTGATATGACCACAGAAGGTTCTTTCCCATTGGGAGGGGCGGTCTGTGTGACTGCAATCACCAGTGGAATTCATCCAATTTTGGCAACATTGTTGGGTGTTTTGGCGGGAATGGCAGCTGGTTTAGTGACCGGTCTGCTTTTCACTAAGGGCAAAATTCCAGTGATTTTAGCCGGTATTCTTGTTATGTCTGGTTTAAATTCCGTGATTTTATTCGTTATGCAAAGCCCCAATAAAGGCTTGATGAAATTTCCCCGTATTCAAGATATTTTTCAAGGGCTACATTTACCAAACTATTTTGATATCGTGCTGCTGGGAGTTGTTGCGGTATTGGTGACAATTGGTTTATTGCTATTGTTTTTTTACACAGAACTTGGACAAGCGTATATTGCCACCGGTGATAATGAAGAAATGGCTCGTTCATTAGGAATCAAGACCGATCGCATGAAGATTCTTGGATTGACCTTGTCAAACGGTGTGATTGCTTTATCCGGTGCCTTGATTTCTCAAAATGACGGCTATGCGGATGTTTCAAAAGGAATCGGGGTCATCGTCATCGGTTTGGCTTCAATTATTATTGGTGAAGTATTGTTTGGAGAACTAAGTTTTGCTGAACGATTGGCAGCAGTGGTGATTGGCAGTATCATTTATCAATTATTGATTTTTGTCATCATCTGGGCTGGCTTTGATACAACTTATCTAAAAATTATTTCTTCTGGAATTCTAGCTATTTGTCTGATGGTTCCTCGTTTCAGACAAGCCCTGAATTTGAAAACCGGGTTGGAAAAGGAGGCGTCCAAATGAGTGTTTTAGAAATCAAAAACGTTTCAAAAGTAATCAAAAATGGCGTCAATGAACAAAAAATACTTTTGGATCAGATTGATCTAACCTTACAAGCGGGAGATTTTGTTACGGTTCTAGGGGGAAATGGTGCCGGAAAAAGTACCTTGTTTAATATAGTTTCTGGAACATTGCCTGTAACCACCGGCAGCATCACCATTGACGGTGTCGATGTGACCAAAGCTTCCGAAGAAAAACGGGCAACGTATATTTCACGAGTTTTTCAAGATCCGAAAATGGGGACGGCTCCTCGGATGACGGTGGCGGAAAATCTTTTGCTGGCAGAAAAACGAGGTGTTCAACGACGCTTGGTTTCACGAAAAATCAATGAGAAAAAAGCTGGTTATTTTGATCTCTGTCAACAAGTCGGCAATGGATTGGAAAATCATCTGGATGTTCCGACCGGTAATCTTTCCGGGGGACAACGGCAGGCATTGAGCTTACTAATGGCAACCATTCGCCCGCCACAGTTGCTTTTGTTGGATGAACATACAGCAGCCCTTGATCCCAAAACTTCCAAACAATTGATGGCCCTCACAGCACAACGAGTAGCCGAGCAGCAATTGACCTGCATGATGATTACTCACCGAATGGAAGATGCTTTGCATTATGGAAATCGTCTGATTCTTTTGCAAAAAGGAAAAATCGTCAAAGACCTGAATGCTGCAGAAAAAGCGAAACTGACCTTACACGATTTGCTTTTATTTTTTGAAGAAGAGTTGTAAGCTCTCAGAAAAATTGAAAAAATTTTCAAAAAATAATTGACAGCTACTTTTTTTATGTCTATACTAAGAACAATCTTACATCAGCTTGGAGCGATTCTAATGAAATTAGTACAACACGCACAACTGAATAATTATTACTTTAGCTATTTTAGATAGGTTTGTATTCATGATTTCATGGGTGCAAACAGACCAAGTTTGTATCTATGATGGCTAGAGATTTTTGACACGACTTACAGCCACGTAGATAAGAAATCTATAGTGGCTATTTTAATTTTACCGAGCTTTTCAGGCTCCTTAGAAGATGTTCACTGTAGAGGGATGATTTACTACAGTCAACATCTTTTTTTGTTGGTTTTGCTGTAAAAAATAGGAGGAATAAAAATGGAAATCACAGGACACACCCATTTGGCCGGGTTATATGCCAAGCCTGCTCGCCACAGTATCTCACCAATGATGCACAACGCAGCCTTTATTGAAAAAGGAATCGATGCCAGATATCTTGCATTTGATGTAGAACCTGAGGATCTTAAAACCAGCGTTGAAGCGATTCGGACATTGCAGTTATTGGGTGTCAATTTATCTATGCCTCATAAAATGGCGGCTGTTCCTTTGATGGACGAATTAAGCGAAGCCGCACAATTGATTGGTGCCATCAACACAATCGTCCACCATGAAGGAAAGTTGATTGGTCACAATACAGACGGAATTGGCTTTATGGCCAGTTTAACCGATGCTGGTATCTCGATTATCGGCAAAGAAATTACCCTGATGGGGGCAGGCGGCGCAGCGACAGCGATTATTTCTCAAGCGGCTTTAGACGGAGTCAAAAAAATTCACGTCTTTAATCGAAAAGATGCCTTTTATGATCAGATTGCCGTAAAATTAGCACAAATCAGTCGTCACACCAACTGTGAGATTCATTTAGCAGACCTTGAAGATCATTCAGCATTACAGCAGGCTATCGCAACCAGTGTTCTCTTGGTTAATGCAACACGGGTAGGAATGAAACCAAATGATGGTGCAATGGCATTACCGGATGTTTCCTTTTTACACGCTGAATTAGCAGTCTATGATGTCATCTACGAACCACGAGAAACAAAATTGCTTCGACTTGCAAGAGAAAAAGGATTAAAAACCGTAAACGGTTTGGGCATGCTGTTGTATCAAGGTGCTGCTTCATTTGAATTATGGACCGGACAAAAGATGCCGGTAGAAAAAATTAAACCAATCGTTGAAAATAATTAAAAGAGAGTAGGAAAAAAGAATGATCGTGATTATGAAGAAAGATGCCACCAAAGAACAGGTTGAGTCCGTGGTGAACCGTATCAAAAAAGAAGGCTTAGAAGTGAACATTGATCAAGGAACAGAACACATCGTCATTGGATTAAAAGGTGATACTCGCGGTATGCAGGACGTGGCATTCAATAGTTTTGAAGGTGTAGAGAATACCGTTAAAATTTCTAAAACTTACAAATTAACTTCTCGCGAATTTCATCCCGGCGATACCGTCGTTGATGTTGACGGAGTAAAAATCGGTGACGGCAGTTTTGTTACAATGGCTGGACCTTGCTCGATTGAAGGACTGGATCAAATCAGAGAATGTGCCCGAATGGCAAAAGCCGGCGGAGCAAAAATTTTACGTGGGGGGGCATTTAAACCTCGCACCTCTCCTTATGCGTTTCAAGGATTAGAAGAAGAAGGTTTGAAATACATTCGTCAAGCTGCCGATGAGTTTGGCATGAAAGTAATTACGGAAGTCATGGATGAAGGGCATATCGATATGATTGCCGAATACAGTGACATTTTACAAATTGGTGCCCGCAACATGCAAAACTTTAAATTATTATCTGCTGTGGGGAAAACAGGTAAACCAATCGGCTTAAAACGAGGAATTTCAGGAACAATTGATGAATGGTTGAATGCAGCAGAATACGTTGCAGTAGAGGACAAATCGCCAGTGATTTTCATCGAGCGTGGGATTCGTACTTACGAAACAGCTACCCGAAATACGTTTGATTTAAGTGCTGTTCCGTTAATCAAAAAACTTAGTCACTTTCCGATTATCGTCGATCCAAGTCATGGAACAGGCATTTGGGATTTAGTACCACCTATGGCTCGTGCAGGAGTTGCCAGCGGAGCAGATGGTATGATCGTTGAAATCCACCCTGATCCTGCTAATGCTTGGTCAGACGGTCCCCAATCCTTAAATGAAAAAACTTACCTGCGCATGATGAAAGAAGTGGGAATCATGGAAAAAGCCATGCAGGAAATCAAAGCTTTATCAAAATAATTTCTAATTTAGGAAAGAAGTGGAAGCTATGCTTACGGTTCATTTAGCAAATCATCAATACGATATTCTTATCAATCAAGGAGCACTACAACAAACAGGAAAATGGCTGAAAACAATCTGGAAACCTCAGAAAGTTGCGGTTATTACCGATAGCAATGTCGCTCCTCTTTATGCAGAAACAGTTATGCAACAAGTAGAGAAAAGCGGATTTCAACCAGTTTTGACCGTGGTTCCTGCCGGTGAAAAAAGCAAATCCCTTGATCAAGCAGCGTTGCTTTACGATTTTTTAGCAGAGAATGGTTTTACCCGCAGTGATGGTGTTTTAGCTTTAGGAGGAGGTGTTGTTGGTGATTTGGCAGCATTTGTTGCTTCAACTTTTATGCGGGGCATTCATTTTGTACAAATTCCCACGACTCTTTTGGCACAGGTGGATTCTAGCATTGGTGGAAAAACAGCCGTCAACACAGCGAACGCAAAAAATCTGGTGGGAACTTTCAGTCAGCCGGATGCTGTTTTGATTGATCCATTGGTGTTAAAAACCTTAGAACCTCGCCGTGTTCGGGAAGGCATCGCAGAAATCATCAAATCCGCCGCAATCGCCGATATCGATTTATGGCAACTGCTTTCTTCCTTGAAAGATGAAGCAGATTTATTGGCTCACGCTGAAGCCATTATTACCGCAACCTTGAAAATCAAGCGTAAAGTGGTGGAAGAAGATGAATTTGATCAAGGCAATCGCTTGATTCTAAATTTTGGGCACACAATCGGTCACGCCATCGAAAAAACCGCCGGCTATGGTATCGTGAGTCATGGAGAAGGGGTAGCTATTGGAATGGTTGCTATCAATCGTCATGCCGAAGCAATCGGTTTATCTCCTAGCGGAAGTACACAACAACTAATAACAATGATTCAAAAATTTCATTTGCCAATCCATTATGATAACTGGCAGACAGATCACCTGTATCATGCGATCACTCATGATAAAAAAGCTCGTGGGAACCAATTAAAAATTATTTTATTAGAAAAAATCGGGGAAGCTAAGATTCACCCGATTCCCATCGCCGACATCAAGGAATATTTAGGAGGAAATTAATATGCGCTATATAACAGCTGGTGAATCACACGGTCCTGAGTTAACTGCAATTATTGAAGGCTTACCTGCCGGACTACCTTTGACAGAAGAAGATATTAATCTTGAACTTGCTAGAAGACAAACCGGTTATGGTCGCGGTGGACGAATGAAAATTGAAAAAGATCAAGTACGGATCACCTCTGGCATTCGTCACGGAAAAACGCTGGGCTCGCCAGTTACTCTGGTTGTTGAAAACAACGATTGGAAAAACTGGACAACGGTAATGTCCGTGGCAGAAGTCCCTGAAAAAGATAAAAAATTACGAAGAGTTGCCCGCCCACGTCCCGGTCATGCCGATCTTGTCGGTGGCATGAAATACCATCACGACGATTTACGGAATGTTTTGGAACGCTCCTCTGCACGAGAAACCACGATGCGGGTAGCAATCGGGGCTGTCGCCAAAAAGATTCTTTCAGAACTTGGAATCATCGTTGCGGGTCATGTTACTTGCCTTGGCGGTATCCATGCGAAATTACCGGAAAACTTGAGTATTCAAGAAATACAAAAAATCTCCAATGCTTCTGATGTTCGAGTAATCGATCCCGATGTAGAGCAAGAAATGAAGGATCTCATTGATGAAACGAAGAAAAAAGGGGATACAATCGGCGGCATCGTCGAAGTCCTTGTCGGCGGTGTTCCCGCTGGATTGGGCAGTTATGTGCAATGGGATACTAAATTAGATGCTAAAATCGCACAAGCCGTAGTAAGTATCAACGCGTTTAAAGGTGTGGAATTTGGTGTTGGTTTTGAAGCCGGCTCATTGCCCGGATCACAAGTCATGGATGAGATTCTTTGGGATGAGCAAGATGGCTACACTCGCCGGAGTAATAACCTTGGTGGATTTGAAGGGGGCATGACAAACGGAGAACCGATCGTTGTTCGAGGAGTGATGAAACCAATCCCAACTTTGTATAAACCCTTGCAAAGTGTCGATATCGATACAAAAGAACCCTATAAAGCAAGTGTTGAACGATCTGATAGTACGGCTGTTCCGGCTGCCAGTGTGGTTGCTGAAAGCGTCGTCGCTACTGTCGTGGCAAATGAACTCTTACAAAAATTTCCAAGCGATTCCTTCGCCGAACTAAAAACCAGTGTTGCAGAATATCGGGAGTACTTGAAAAATTACTAGGAGGCGCTGAGAATGAAACAACGAATATTGATCGTTGGTCTGGGATTGATTGGCGCTTCGATGTCATTATGTATCAAGAAGCAACATCCGCAAACGGTACTGATAGGGTGGGACAAACTTGAAACTACTCGCAACATTGCAAAAGAAAAAAAAATCGTGGATTTGATTCCAGCCGATTTCGCTGAGGGGGCCACGCAGGCAGATCTTATTCTGCTTGCGGTACCCGTCAATGCGGCTAGAAATTTTCTTGATCAATTGGAGCAATTACCGGTAAAAGAAAATTTGCTGGTAACCGATGTCAGCAGTACCAAGCAACAAATCGTTCATGCTGCCCAAACGAAAAAATTTCGGTTTGTCGGAGGACATCCGATGGCAGGTTCCCACAAATCCGGTGTGCAGGCGGCAGACAGTGATCTTTTTGAAAATGCCTATTATATTTTTACCCCGGTCAAAGAACAAAGCTCAGATGTCGCTTTGTTGCAGGAACTTTTTCAAGGAACAAGGGCAAAATATGTAGTGCTTTCAGCAGAAGAACACGACCGCATTACAGGAATGTTGAGTCACCTGCCCCATATCATTGCCGCCGGTTTAGTGAATCAAGCAGATCTTTTTAATCAGGAACATCCACGGGCAAAACAATTGGCTGCCGGCGGTTTTCGGGATATTACCCGAATTGCTTCTTCTGATCCAGTCATGTGGACAGATATTCTTCTAAGCAACAAGAAATTTTTGCTGGAAGGCCTGACACAATGGCAGCAGGAGATGGAACAAATTGCGGGATGGCTCAAAGAAGATAATCAACAAGAAATTTTTGCTTTTTTTAATCGGGCAAAGGATACTCGGGATCAATTACCCGTTCATCAGCATGGAGCAATCCCGGCATTTTATGACTTGTTGATTGATGTACCGGATGTGCCGGGAGTCATCGCAGAGGTTACCGGACTTTTGGGAGCTGCGAAGTTGTCCTTGATTAATCTGAAAATTCAGGAAACAAGAGAAGATATTATCGGTGTATTGCAAATCAGTTTTAAAAATCAAAAAGATTTGCTTGCTGCACAAAAGTGTATCGAAACCAACACGGATTATCATTGTTGGACCAAATAATCGGGGAGGAAAAAAATGAAATTAGTGGAAAATAATCACGGTCTAAAAGGAACGTTGACGATTCCGGCGGATAAGTCAATCTCTCACCGCAGTATTATGTTTGGTGCTTTAGCAAACGGAACAACAACGATCAGAAATTTTTTGCGGGGGGAGGACTGTTTAAGCACCCTCCATGCCTTTCGACAACTAGGTGTAGAAATCGAAGATGATGGTGAAATCATCACCGTTCATGGACAGGGTTTTTCTGGATTAAAAGCTGCAGATGCGCCAATTAATATCGGAAATTCCGGCACAACGATCCGATTGATGATGGGGATTTTAGCCGGTCAACCTTTCAAGACCCAGCTTTATGGGGATAGTTCTTTAAACAAACGGCCAATGAATCGGGTGATGCTTCCTTTGCGCGAAATGGGTGGGCGCCTTCATGGGGATGAAGAAACAGAATTTCCTCCCATTACGATTGATGGTGTGGTAGATTTGACTCCGATTCATTACGAAATGCCGGTTGCCAGCGCTCAGGTCAAATCAGCGATTCTTTTTGCAGCAATGCAGACAAAAGGAACCTCAACGATTCTCGAAAAAGAACTTTCCCGCAACCATACAGAAGAAATGATTCGTCAATTTGGCGGTTCCATCTCCGTTAGAGGAAAAGAAATTATGATTACCGGACCACAACAGTTTACCGGTCAAGCGCTCACTGTCCCAGGTGACATTTCTTCCGCCGCTTTCTTTTTGGCTGCTGGTGTTTTGGTACCAAACAGTCAGCTGCTTTTGAAAAATGTTGGCATCAATCCCACGCGAACAGGAATTTTGGATGTTTTACAGGCAATGGGTGCGGTGATCGAACAAACCAACGAAGATTCCCACAATCAAGCAGCAGATTTAACAGTTCGTTTCAGCTCTTTAACTGCCACAACGATTGAAGGAGAGATTATTCCTAGATTGATTGACGAATTACCAATTATTGCATTACTAGCTACTCAGGCAAAAGGAACCACAATCATTAAGGATGCGGAAGAATTGAAGGTCAAAGAAACCAACCGAATCGATGCAACTGCCGAGGAATTGAAAAAAATGGGTGCTGATATCCAGCCAACAGAAGACGGCTTGATTATCCATGGACCCACGCCTTTACACGCTGCCAGTGTTTCCAGTCGCGGAGATCATCGAATCGGGATGATGTTGCAGATTGCGGCGTTATTAGTAGATGAACCTTGTGAATTGGAAGACGCAGAAGCGGTAGCCATTTCTTATCCACAATTTTTCCAAGATGTAGCCGACTTGGTGACAGGAGGGAAATAAATTGTCTAGTATTATTTTAATTGGCTTCATGGGTGCGGGAAAATCAACAATTGGTCGGCAGTTGGCTCGGCGTCTATCAAAGGAATTGATTGATCTTGATGCGCAAATCGTGGAAGCCATCCACATGCCCATCGCAGATTATTTCGATCAATTTGGCGAAGCAGCCTTTCGAGAACAGGAAACTGCTATTTTAGCAGAGCTAGCCACAAAAGATGGAATTTTAGCAACCGGCGGCGGAATTGTTTTACGTCCAGAAAATCGCACACTCCTAAAACAGCAGCCCGCTGTCATTTACTTGACCGCCGACACGCAGGTCTTGATTGAAAGAATCCAACAAGATACAGAAAATATTCGACCGTTAGCAGAAAATAAACAACCTGCAGAAATCGCGGCAATTTTAGACCAGCGGATTGCTTTTTACGAAGAAAGTGCCAGGCATATTCTAGATACGACAAATAAGACACCAGAGGAAATCGTTTCAGAAATTATTGAAAGGCTGGGTGACCTATGAAAGTCGGTTATTTAGGACCAGAAAGCTCCTTTACACATCAAGCCGCAAGAAAACAATTTTCAACGAATTTATTTGCCTATGCCTCAATTCCTGCTTGTTTGAAGGCCTTGTTGAAGGATGAAGTAGATTTAGCCATTGTTCCTATCGAAAATTCTTTGGAAGGTTCGGTCCATCATACGATTGATCTGCTTTCCCATGAACCAGAGCTGCAAGTGAAAAATGAAGTCGTTTTGCCAATCAAGCAGCAATTTCTGATTCATCCTTTTCTTGATGGCAAAGAAATCAAAAAAATCTTGTCTCATCCTCAAGCGTTAGCTCAGTCACAACTTTTTTTAGAAGAGAACTATCCGGAGGTTGAGTTGGTTCCCATGCCTTCCACTACGGCTGCAGCAGAATATGTAGCAAATCATCCCAAAGAAAGCGTTGCGGCAATCGCCTCGGAAGAAACGGCCGCTTATTTTAACTTGAAGATTCTTTATGGAAATATCCAAGACAACGATCTCAATCAAACGCGATTTTGGCTGTTGGGAAAACCAACCACTCACTTTTTAGAAGAAACACCTTCAAAAATGAGTTTAATCTTAACCTTGCCTGCGAATCAGCCGGGAATGCTCCATAAAATGTTGGCGGCTTTCGGCTGGCGGGAAATCAATTTAAGTAAAATCGAATCCCGACCATTAAAAACCAGTTTGGGAGAATATTTCTTCGTGATTGATTTACTGTTGGATCGCCCCTATGAACTGATCGACAACGCCATCACCGAAATCGAATTGTTAGGGGGCAAAGTCCAAAATCTGGGCGGCTATCCCGTAAAATATTTTGATTAGGCTAAAAAGGCTAAGAACTTCTTAAATTTTTTAGGAAGTTCTTTCTTTATTTTTATGCTAAGGTATCCTTAAAACGAGAGTGAAGAAATTTGGAGGATCGTTTATGAGTCGAATGGACCGCTACAAGCATATTCATGAAGAATCAGAAGAAAAGAAAAATATTTTTGCCCGAAAAGAGATTCATCATCAGGAAACGGAGCAGGCATTCCCCCCTGAACAAGAGGAATGGGAGGAGCCGGTTTACCAAGAAAGACCTCAAACCCAGCCTTCCTTTGCTAAAGACAAAAACAAAAAGAAAACCAAATTACCCAAAGCACCAAAACAGGGTAAAAAACCAAAACGCAAGCGCAAGCACCCCATTCTTAGTTTTTTATTGAAACTTATTTTAATTCTAGCCATTTATTCAGGGGTTGCTTTTGCTGCGGGGAAGATGGTTGCCAGCAATGACGATTCTGTTACACAAGAAACCGAGACCTTTAACGGTTTTGCTTCTTCTGACGGATCAAATAATATTTTACTGCTAGGTAGTGATAGCCGAGAGGGGGAAAACGCTCGTTCGGACTCCATCATGGTACTGCAATTGGATGGTCCCAGCAAAAAACCAAAACTCCTTTCCTTTATGCGGGATACCTATGTCGATATTCCCGGCGTTGGGCAGAATAAATTGAATGCCGCCTATGCCTATGGCGGGGCAGAGCTCGTGCGTAAAACACTTTCTCAAAATTTTGGAATTGACTGTAAATATTACACGATGGTCGATTTCAAAACCTTTGAAAAAGTAATCGATACGTTATTTCCTAGCGGTGTTCAAATCGATGCAGAAAAAGATATGAGCAAAAATATCGAAGTTGCCATCAAAAAAGGACCTCAAAAAATGGATGGTCTGACCTTGCTGCAATACGCACGTTTCCGAATGGATGAAGAAGGAGATTTCGGTCGTGTTCGCAGACAACAACAGGTGATGAACGGCATCTTTAGTGAATTGAAAAATCCTTTGGCGATTGCAAAACTGCCTTACGCCGCAGGAAAAGTTATGGGGTATGCGGCAACTGATCTGCCGATGAGCTTTTTACTAAAAAATACGTTATCCATGGCAAAAGGAGCCGGAGGGATCGATCGTTTGACCGTTCCTGTTGATGATTCTTGGAGTTATGGTAATACTTGGGAAGCCGGCAGTGTCTTAGTTATCGACCAAGACATGAATAAAAAAGCAATCACAGAATTTTTAGCGAAATAAGTACCGATTTCTAGTTTGAATGAACTTTCATTTATGCTATATTTATTATGTCGCTTGAAAATTCTTGAAACGAGGAAGTTAGATGAAGTTAGCAATTGTAACTGACAGCTCAGCCTATCTGCCTGAGCCGGTCCGTAGTCACCAAGACCTGTACATCATTCCGATTCCCGTAATCATCGATGGTAAGATTTATAACGAAGGAATCGATATTGAAGCAGATGCTTATTATGATTTATTGAAAAACAGCAAAGAATTTCCCACTACCTCTCAGCCAGCTTTAGGTGAGGTGATGGGTTTGTATGAATCCCTGAAAAACAAGGGCTATGATACGATTTTAAGTATTCATTTGTCCGGTGGAATCTCAGGTTTTGTTTCTACTCTTCATGGAATCAAAGAAGACATTGAAGGGGTCACGATCCTTCCTTATGATTCAAAAATTACCAGTATGCCGATGGGTCACATGGTAGAATCTGCCTTGCAGATGAATGAGGAAGAAAAATCATTAGAAGAAATCGTCGCGCATTTGGATTTGATTCGTGACAATACCTATGCCTACATGATCGTTGATGATTTAAATAATCTCGTTCGCGGGGGACGTTTAACCAACGGAGCGGCATTAATCGGTGGACTCTTAAAAATCAAACCAGTCCTGACCTTTGATCAAGGAAAAATCGTCTTGTTTGAAAAAATCCGTTCTAGTAAAAAAGCTTTTAATCGGGCAGAAGAAATTATTGGACAACGAGATCAGGAAATCACTGCCACCACTAAATTTTACGTGATTCATGCCAACAATTTAACGGTTGCCGAAGAAGAGAAAAAACGGCTACAGGAAAAATATCCAGAAGCTACGATTGAAATCGGTCATTTTGGTCCGGTCATCGGCACCCATCTAGGTGAAAAAGCGATTGGAATCGCAATTTCTGCGCAATAATTTTTTTAATTTATGAAGTGAAAGTAACCGGCAGCACCGCCTCGTAATGAGGGGTGCTGTTTTTTTGAACAGATTAGTTGTAAGGTGGACAGGCTTCTTTTATACTCTAGTAAAGCAGTAATTTAGTAAATTACTAAAAACTGTCCTTTCTTCGTTTTCAAAAAAATTAGTGGAAGGATAGAAGGAGTGAAAAAAATGAAAATACCAACAAATTTAAAACATAAACCCGTGATCGTGGTGGAAGACTACGATAAGGTAGATGGAAAAAATGCCCTAAATACCGATGCAAAAGGTCTTTCTCTTGGCTTGGCACAATGGAATGATAGAGGAAAGGTCGAAATTTCTGGAAAAGTTTGGCGTCATACCGGTGAAAAATGGTCGCGACAATCCGAAGAATTGCCTATCACGCGAATTCTGGATTTAGCGATTTTAGTCAGTCAAGCAAGTCTTTATTTTCAAGATGCGTATCGTCATGAAAAATTTTACGATCCCGAAAATCCACTGATTGATATCATCGGTCTGCAAGGCAACCGAATGACAGTCGAGGTGGATACTGACAATCCAATGATTGATGAAGATATTCTTTTATATTATGATACTTTACAAAAAGACGGCGAATTAATCGGTGAGCGTTTCAAAATTTTAAAACGGTTATTAGATGATTTAGGTTATTAAGGGGTGAAAAAAATGAATAGTCCCTACGAAGTAACAGCGGACCGGCTCTTTTCAAAGTTAGAAAAACAAATGATTTGGCAGAAACCTGAAAGTCATCAGGATAGCGAAGAGGAATTACGGATTGCTTCTGAAATCAAAGAAAATTGGCACGATCCCGAAATGAAAATTTTCAACGTATTGTTGGAAGGCGATGCCGGTTCTGGAAAAACCCAACTAGCAAAGGCTCTGTCTTTTGATTTACAACTTCCCTATACCAAGGTCACTTGTTTTGCGGATATGGATAAATCCGATGTTTTTGGGGCTTTACTGCCGATTGTGGCGACAGATGATGCGTTAGATGGTGAACTGTTGGAAGCAATTTATCAAACGGAACGTCTGGAAGATTTATTGCAGCTGATTCAAACCTATTATCAATTAACTCCCAGCGCTGCACGAGAAAAGTTGGCTGCATTGATTGAACGAATAGATAAGCAAGACAGCCAAGAAGTGGTTCACTATAAATTCTATCCTTCAGAAATTGTGCGTGCCCTAGAAAAAGGCTATTTGCTGGAAATTCAAGAACCGACTGTGATTCGTGATGCTTCGGTTTTGGTCGCTTTAAATTCCGCATTGGAACACCACGGTATGCTGAATCTGCCAACAGGTATGGTTCGTCGCCATGGGGATTGTGTTATCGTGATTACTACAAATCGCAATTATCAGGGAAATCGACCTTTGAATGAATCTTTGCGAGATCGGATGCAGCACGCTGAAAAAATGGATTTACCAGCAATCGAGGTTATGGTTCAACGCGGCAAAGCAAAAACCGGATATGGAGATGAAGCGATATTAACTAAAATGGCAGAAATCATCCGATTATTAGATACGACAGCAAAAGCGAATGCCATCAAAGGGGTGGCCGGAATGCGTTCTTATTTTTACTGGGTGCATACCCTTGTTCAAGACCAAGATCCCTTACAAACCATTTATCCGAAAGTACTGTATAAAGTAACGACAGACCCAAATGAGTTGACTCTTTTGCAAAATGCATTAGCAGAAAGCGAATTATTGGATCAGCTAAGACAATTACTCACGAGTCAACCGTTAATAAAGTATAAAAAAGAAGCCGTTCGGGGACGGAAAATTTCTCAAGAAGAAGCCGATCAACGAAATATTCCAGAATCTGAAGAAACTGAAGCAGCGTCTCAACTTACTTCAACACCTTTGACAGAAACAGAAGACGAAAAAATTTTGTCGACTCCGGAAAAACAACCGAATCTTTCTGATGATACGAAGCGAACAGATACCGATGGAAAAAGTGAGTCAGGAAGCGAAAGTAGCGAAGAATCATTTTCCGAAAGTACCAGTTCCGTGGATAAAATTGATGAAAAGCAATTTCAAAAAACACTGAACAAGGAAGCTCGGAGTCTTTTAAAAGAAACGAGCCACGGAAAAGAAGGGTTAATCATCCATCGTCCTAAAAGTTCAATCCACAATCAAGAAAAAGCCCGCCAATTAACCGGCAGCGTGTTGTCGATTGTAGAGCCCCTTGTAAAACAAATTCAAGAAATACTGGAAAATGAAGAAACTACAACTTACCAAAAGGGGAAATATATGGGTACCCGGTTTGATGCAAGCCGTGTTGCTTATGGTGATTATCGGACATTCGACAAAAAGCAACCCCCTCATGAGGTTCCCTCATTAGCTTTAGCTCTGCGTATTGACGAGTCCGGTTCTATGATTCGCGAAGATCGAATAACCACTGCACTGACCGCTGCAATTGCAGTAACAGAATTCGCACGGCAGTTGAACCTTCCATTAATGATTTATGGTGATACGGCGGATCTTTCTGCACGAGAAAAAACGTCCATATATTCTTATAAAGAATTTGAGGATTCCTTTGATGGCGTTGCAGGAAAATTAGTTAGCATGAAGGCTCGCCAGAACAATCGCGATGGTGTACCACTAAAATTGTTGAGCGACAAGCTGGTCCAACAAACAGCGACAACCAAGTTGGTCATTTCCATCAGCGATGGGCAGCCCAAAGCTCTGCCGGATTATACCGGTAAAAAAGCAATTCTTGATATCCAAAACGTCGTCAAAGAGTATGAGCGGCAGGGAATCCGATATCTTGCAGCGGCAATCGGCGAAGACAAAGAAAAAATCAAAGAAATTTATGGTGAACATCGTTTCCTAGATATTTCTGATCTTAAGTCTTTTCCTGAACAGTTGATTCAATTGATTGCTCGATATATTTAACGATATTTATTTTATGTAAACTAAAAACGTGTTTACTAATTAAGAAAGGCTGAATCCTGTGAAAAAGATTCTCGTAGATGTAAAACAACTGCTTTCTTTGGAACAAACTTGGTTTACACGAGATCTAACTCTTGGTTTTTTGTATCTTATGTTGTTTTTGTTCCGTCGCAGTGCCGGCTTTCTCACTACTTGGCAAGGGTTGGAAGAAACGCTGGGTTTATTTAGTCCCAACCAAACTGGGGCAGCATCCTATTTGCTCTTTGTTGATTTGCTGCGGGGAGGAGCATATATTTTATTGTTTGCCTTTTTTCTTGGAATTTTGTTTTTTGAAGGATACCGCGTCCTATTCCGTCAGCAACAACGACTGGAATTCTTCGAGGTTAGTCAAAAATTCCCCTATCTTTCCTTGTTTTTTATTTTTATCCGTTCATTGTTGCTGGGTGGATTGGCAATTTTTCTAGCACAACTTCTGACGCAACGATTCTTAACCAATCTGGGAAATTTGACCAATTTAAAAGATGCGGTGCTGGCTTATCCCCTCAATAATTTTCCAGATTGGCTGCTTTTAGCTGCCGTTGGTTTGGCTGAACTTACCGGAGAAGTAAAAATGCAGTTTTTTCCATCAAAAAAGACGCAGACATTGATTATTAAGTAGAAAATTTTATGGTAGGCTTTTAATAGAGAAGAGGAGTGGATCATTATGAAAAAAATCGGTTTTATTGGCGCCGGAAATATGGCACGAGCAATCATCGAAGGCTTGATTCAGGCGAAGCTTTATTCTGCAAATGAAATTTTAGTCTATAACCATCGCTATGAACCGACTTTAGCCAAGCTAGTAACAGATTTACAAATTACCCCGATAAAACAGCGGGAAGATTTAGCAAAACAGGCAGAAATCATAGTACTAGCAGTTAAGCCACATTTGATTTTGGAACAATTAACTGCCATCAAAAAAGAGGTCGCAGAAAAAATTATTGTTTCGATTGCGGCGGGTGTGACCATTAAACAAATGGAAGATGTACTCGGCAAGGAACAAAAAATCGTACGGGTCATGCCAAATACACCTGCTTTAGTTGGAGCAGGTATGTCCTCCGTTTCAGTCAACGGTTTGGTCACAGAACAAGATGCACAGGCAGTTTTGACACTATTTTCTAGTTTTGGGCGCGCAGAATTACTGGATGAATCTTTGATTCCAGCAGTTATCGGTGTCAGTGGTTCTTCACCAGCCTATACCTACATGTTTATCGAGGCTTTGGCAGACGGCGGTGTGCTAGAAGGCTTGCCTCGATCGGTTGCCTACGAATTAGCAGCACAGGCAGTTTTTGGGGCGGCAAAGATGTTGCTGGATACCCGCAAGCATCCTGGAGAACTTAAAGATATGGTTACTTCTCCCGGTGGAACAACGATTGCTGCGGTCAAGGAATTAGAAGATAAACAACTGCGTTCAGCAGTCATCAATGCGGTTCATATTGCCGCAGCAAAAGATCGTGAGCTAAGCAATCATTAATTAAGACGGAGGTCAAATATGTTATTAATACGTCAGGCAAATGTTTACACCCCAGATTTTATCGGTAAAAAAGATCTTTTGGTCAGCAATCAAAAAATCATCAAAATTGCAGACCAGATCACAACGGATTTATCAGAATTTGCTGTCACGGAAATCGACGGAAGAGGAAAAGCCGCTGTTCCCGGATTTATCGATTGTCATTTCCATATTCTTGGCGGGGGCGGAGAAGGCGGTTTTCAAAACCGAACACCGGAAGTTACCCTCAGTCAATTGACAACAGCCGGCGTGACGACAGTCGTTGGGTGTTTAGGCACCGATGGAGAAGGACGTGACATGGTAGCCTTGATCAGTAAAGCAAGAGGCTTGGAAGCAGAAGGTATCACAACCTTCGTCTATGAAGGCTCCTATCGTTTGCCGGTCAAAACTGTCAGTAATTCTCTCATTCGTGACTTTTTGACTATTGATAAAGTCATCGGGATTGGTGAAATCGCCATTTCTGATCATCGTTCCTCACAACCTTCCTTTGAGGAATTCACCCGTGCTGTGGCGGACGCCCGAGTAGGTGGCATGTTATCAGGAAAAGCCGGAATCATCAATGTTCATCTAGGAGGCGGTAAACGAAAATTGGAATTGATCGAACGCACAATTGCGGAAACAGAAATTCCCATTACTCAATTTTTACCCACCCATGCGAATCGGACGGAGGAACTCTTTGAAGCTTGTCTGCAATTCGCCAAAAAAGGTGGCGTGATTGATTTTACCGCCAGTGAAGATCCTGATTTCTGGGAGAAAACCGATGGTGAGATTCGTTTTAGTAAAGGTCTGAAACGGTTACTGGCAGAAGGAATTTCTTTAGACAACTTTACAATGACCTCTGACGGTCAAGGAAGCTTGCCATATTTCAATGAAAAAAATGAATTGATTGGCTTGGGAATTGGCAGTTCGAAGGCGCTTATGGTAGGAATAAAAGAAGCGGTGCAAGTGGAAAATATTCCGTTGGAAACCGCACTGAGAGCAATTACCATCAATCCGGCAAAACTATTGAAATTGACTGATAAAGGACAGCTTCAAGAAGGATTTGACGGAGATATTTGTCTGTTGGACGAAGAAACATTAGTCGTTGAAACGGTTATCGCTAAAGGACAAGTAATGGTAGAAAACCAAACGGTCAAAGTTTGGGGAACCTTTGAACAAACGATTGGATAAACAAAAAGCAAAAAGGTCGCGGGTGAAATAATCCGCGGCTTTTTTTGCTTTTAAGGGCTTCTTAAGGTTGCTGCGTAAAATAAAAGACAATCTAAGAAAAGCGCAGGTGAAGAACCATGAAACCGATTCTATTAATACCAATCTATGAACCGACGAAAAAAACCGTCCTTTTTATCAACGAATTGATTCGAGAAATTTCCAGTGAGCTGGTCATTGTTGACGATGGTAGCGGCGGGGCATATAGGATGGTTTTTGATCAAATGCGTCACCCGCGGATTCATTTTATCAGTTATCCTTACAACAAGGGCAAAGGACACGCCCTTAAAACCGGCTTACGCTATATTTTTGATTCCTTTCCAGAGGCTGTTGGTATCGTTACAGCGGATGGAGACGGACAGCACAGTATTGCCGACATTCAGCGCCTATTGAAAGAAGTACCTCAATTGAGACCCCGCGAAATTTTATTGGGCGTTCGCAATTTTTCATATAAGGAAACACCTTTTCGTAGTTTTTTCAGCAATCGGCTGACCAGCGGCTTTTATTTTCTTGCATCCGGAATTCGTCTGCAGGACACTCAAACTGGTTTACGAGGCTTTTCTTTTGCCAGTATTCCGGATCTCGTAAGAATTTCCGGTGAACGGTTTGAATATGAGATTAACCAACTTTTGGAATTACCTATGGAAAACTACCAAATTAAAACACTGTCCATCGAAACGATTTATGAAGACAAGAACAAGCAATCTCATTTTCGTCCGTTGCAGGATTCGTTTCTCGTTTATCAACCTTTACTGAGGTTTCTTTTTTCATCTGTTACGTCATCTTTTGTTGACCTAAGTCTCTTTTACGGATTAGTGTTACTGTTTGGCAGTGAGAATCCGCAAACGCTGTTAGTTGCAACCTTGATTGCCCGCTTATTATCAGGACTGTATAACTATCGGATTAATCGACAATTCGTTTTCCAAAAACAAAAAGACACGCATTCCTTCTTTAAATATGGAATTTTATTTACCGCACAGCTCTTTTTTAGCTGGTTAGGGGTATCCACCTTGTCGATTTTTATTGGATCAATTTTATTTTGCAAATTAATCGTCGATATCACCCTGTTTTTTGCCAGTTTTGCTATTCAACGCCGCTTAGTTTTTAAAGGAGGGGAGAGAGAATGAAGCATTTTTTCAAAAAACCATTTTTGTGGGCGAGTATCTATGGCTTACTTCTTTCCGGCAGTGCCGCCTATATTTTATTAAAAACTTTCGTCTTACCGGAAGTCATTGCGGTGACCGTCACAACTGAAAGTTCCCGTACTAGCACCAGTAACACAGAAAGCACAACGGACTCCAGTCGTGAAGCAACGATCACTGATACAAGTTATCAAGACGAAAATATTCAAATAACCATTACTTCCGAACGGGTAAATGACACAACCGTCTACTTGGCAGATGTACAAGTCAGTGATTCCAGCTATCTCAAAACTGCTCTGGCCAATAATGCCTATGGCCGCAACATCAAGGAAACAACTTCGGCGATGGCTGAGGAAAATCAAGCGATTTTGGCAATCAATGGGGATTACTATGGTTTTCGAGACACCGGCTATGTTTTACGCAACGGTACGCTTTATCGAGACACTCAAAGTGAGGATGCGGACAAACAAGATCTGGTAATCGATGAAAACGGGAATTTTTCAATCATCAAAGAAGCCGATACGACTGCTCAAGAATTGGTCGATGCAGGAGCGCAACAAGTATTGTCTTTTGGCCCTTCCTTGGTAGAAAACGGGGAAGTTGTTGTGGATGAAAACGATGAAGTTTCTCAATCTATGGGCAGCAATCCCAGAACTGCTATCGCTCAAGTGGGAGAAAATCATTATTTATTGGTAGTTTCAGAAGGACGAACCGATGACAGTGCCGGGCTGAGTTTAAGCCAATTGGCTGAAGTCTTGCAAAAGCATGGTGCACAGACCGCTTATAACCTTGATGGCGGTGGGTCGACCACCATGTATTTCAACGGAGAAGTTGTCAATCAAACCGTTGGTGGCACCGGTAACTCGGAACGTTCTGTCAGCGATATTTTGTATATCGGTTAGGAGGAACAACATGAATCGAAAAAAAACAATTTACACCTATCTTGCAATCACCGGCTTTCTTTTTCTTTTTCAACTTATTTACCATTCCTTTGGTCACGGCATCATCTCATCCTCGTTGCAATGGGTCTGGCTGGTACCTCTTATCGGTGGGAGTGGAGTGATTCTTTTTTCAAAAATTTTAGGAACCTTAAAAAATCGCTTTGCGTTTAATCTGTATAATTCTGGCCTAGCCAGTTACGTTGTTGGGATGATTCTAAAAGGCATTTTGGAAATCTCCGGTGCAACTTCCAACTACCTTTTTCTTTATACTGCAGTAGGAACGGTGCTACTGGGAATCAGCCTTTTTCTTTTTATTGGTAATCGACTAATGAACACAGAATTTTAAGTTTATCCTCCTATTAAGCTAGCTTTAAGTTAGCTTCGTTAAAGTTATCCCATCGTAAGAACAAAGCAATCAGCTTTTTGGCTGACGGTGAAAAATCTCAAGAATCAGGAGGAGACAGCTATGAAATTAAAAAAGGTGTTCCAACGTAAAGAAACCAAGTATTTATTAACTCGTGGACAATTTGAACCATTTTTTCAAGAATTGACTAAACAAATGGAAGTGGACGAATTCGGCAAACACACAATTTTATCTTTATATTTTGATACGAAAGATTTTCAATTTATTCAAAAATCAATGGAAAAACCTAAATACAAAGAAAAATTCCGAGTCCGCAGCTATGGCGTACCTCAGGAAGACTGCCTCGTCTTTCTGGAAATCAAGAAAAAGGTCAAAGGCATTGTGTACAAACGGCGCTTGCCCATTCCCTACAGCGAGTATTGCCAGTGGTTGGCTACCGGCAAATTTACTACAAATGGCGCCTCACAAATTGCACAAGAAATTACGTGGCTGTTTTCCCGCCACGCTGATTTACAACCAAAAACCTTGATAGCCTACGATCGACTGTCACTTTTTGGAAAAGAAGAGGAAGATTTTCGGGTAACTTTTGATCAAAACATCCGCTACCGCACACAGGAATTAGTTTTAGAAAAAGGCAGCAACGGTGAATTGGTTGCACCAGAAATCGATGTTTTGATGGAAGTAAAAGCGCTAGGAGCTTACCCAATCTGGTTTGTGGAATTGTTGAACAACTACGGAGTTCGCAAAGGGAGTTTTTCAAAATACGCAGAAACCTTTAAACGTCATTTATTTGTAAGAAACAAGGAGGAAATCACACATGTTGTCTAGTTTATTCGAATCCGGTACCAGTATCCAGTGGAGTGATCTGCTGATTTGTATTCTTGTCTCACTTGCCTTAGGCCTGTTAGTGGCTCGCGTGCATATGGTCCGCAATGTTTATACCAAAAGCTTTGTCGTAACACTGGCAGTTTTGCCGGTTTTAGTACAATCCGTGATTATGCTGGTCAACGGGAATCTAGGAACCGGTCTGGCAGTTGTCGGAGCCTTCAGTCTGATTCGCTTTCGTTCTGTTGCCGGCGGGTCCAGGGAGATCACCAGTATTTTCTGGTCAATGGGAATTGGGATTGCCACCGGGATGGGGTATGTCATCTATAGTGTGATTTTTTCTTGTATCGTTGCTGTATTCTTGATTCTTTTGCATCTCTTTCCTTTTGGAGATCGTTCAAAAGTTGCAGAACGAGAATTAAAAGTAACCATTCCGGAAGATTTGGATTATCCTGATTTATTCAATGATATTTTTGAAACCTACACTTACAGCAATAAATTAAATTCAGTTCGGACAACCACCATGGGCAGTCTTTATGAATTACGCTATATCTTACTGTTAAAAGATGAAAAAAAAGAAAAAGAATTAATTGATGCAGTTCGGATTCGCAATGGCAATCTACCAGTAGTACTGGGAAAAGTTGCGACAAATCGCGATGAATTGTAGAAAGGAGCCACTATGAAAAAGAAACTAATTTATTCCTTACTGCTTTCAAGTTTGATTTTGACGGCTTGCTCGCAACAATCTACTTCAGACAGTTCGGCAACAGAAATCACTTCTACCAGCAATAGTTCTTCAACGACAACTGCGGTCAGTACAAAAACAACAGAGTATTACGGCAATTACGAAGAAGAGGATCTCGTTACCGACTATGATGAAGCTTCCGCAACCAAGATCACTTTATCCGACGATTCGACGGTTGATGGAGAAGGCGTAACAGTTGAGGATCAAACCGTAACCATTACCAAAGCCGGTACCTACGTAATCAGCGGCTCTTTAAGCAATGGTCAGTTGGTTGTCAGTGCCGGAAAAGAAGACAAGGTTCGTTTGATTTTCGAGGATGTCTCAATCACCAATAGCGGCGGACCGGCAGTAACTATTCAAAGTGCGGAAAAAGTTGTCACTACATTGGTCAAAGGGACTACAACTACTTTAAAAGATGGATCTGACTATCAATTAGCAGCAGATGAAACAGAACCGGATGCTACTTTTTACAGTAAAGAAGATTTAGTAATCAATGGTGAAGGAACATTAAACGTTGAAGGTAATTACAGCAATGGCATTCGCAGCAAGGATGATCTTGTTTTAATTTCCGGTACCTATACGATTACTGCAAAAAATAATGCGTTGAAAGGAAAAGATGCGGTCTCCATTCGTGACGGGGAATATACTTTAACGACTACAGAAGGAGACGCTATCCAAGCCAACAACACGGAAGATACCTCGAAGGGTTACATTGCCATTGATGGCGGAACCTTTACGATTTCCAGTGGTCGTGATGGCATTCAAGCAGAAACCAATGTCAGCATCCAAAATGCCGAGATGTCCATCAAAACAGCAGACGGTGCAGCAAGCCAATCTCTTTCAACAGAAGAAAGCTATAAAGGCCTCAAAGCCGGCAGTAAGATTCTCGTATCCAAGCGGTACGTACACGATTGACAGTGCGGATGATGCCCTTCACAGTAATGATACAGCAGAAATCACAGGGGGCGAATTCACGATTGCAACCGGTGATGACGGTATCCATGCGGACAATGAATTAACCATTAGTGATGGAACCCTCGCAATCAGCGAATCCTACGAAGGAATCGAAGCCAGTGTGATCGCAATCAGCGGCGGAGATATCCAAGTCACTGCCAGTGATGATGGCTTGAACGCAGGTGGTGGTAGTGATACGGATGAAGGAACCGGACAATTCGGTGCGGATTCCTTTGGCGGTGGCGGTGCTGGTGGGGATCAAGCAGATGACAGCAAGAGTCTGACCATCAGTGGTGGAACCTTAGCCGTCAATGCAGAAGGAGATGGTCTTGATAGTAATGGAAATATCACCATGTCTGGAGGAACAGTCACTGTTGACGGACCAACCAACGGCGGAAATGGCGCATTGGATTATGGTGGAACCTTTGATTTGTCAGGAGGTACGTTGATTGCTGCCGGCAGTTCAGGTATGGCACAAAATATCAGTGACAGCTCCACCCAAGCAGCAGTCGGAATTTATTTTGACAGTTCACAAGCTGCTAACACCCTTGTAAGTATTGTTGACAGTGATGGAAATACCGTTGCAACATTTAAACCAAGTAAAACTTATCAATTCGTGGCCATTTCAACACCTGAAATGACGCAAGGAAAAACCTATACCATCGTTAGCGGTGGCTCCACGGATGCACAGGATACAAATGGGCTGTATGAAACAGGAACGGAAACCAACGGAGATGAACTGGGCTCCTTTGAATTATCTGATATCGTAACAAACGTTTCCCAATCAGGTGAAATGGTTTCTGGTAGCCAAATGGGCGGCGGACCAGGCGGACATTAAGACTAAAAAAGCGACTCTCATGTGTGATGAGGGTCGCTTTTAGTCATATTTATAATAATTTTTGATAAAGCGAGTCAATGCTTGCTTATCTCTCAATGTCAATTGACCGGCTTTTTTCACTTTCAGCCGCATTCATCAGCTCAAGATTGATTTTTTCTTCTTTCGTCAAAGCAAGAGAAAAGGGGACTTCACCTTGCGCTTCAACCCGTTTGTAGAGTGCTGTAATCATGGTCGTTTGATTCAAGCCTAACGAGTCCAAAACTGCCTCTACATTGTTCGCAAGATTTCGATCGATATTTACTTGAATTTTCTTTTTCCGATCTTTTGTTTCCATATCAATCACCTCGTAGTGCTATTATCCTACCAGTAGGAGTGAATAACAACTTTCAGGAGTCCAATGTATTTTTTATTTATCCAAAAAAATGAATTTAACAGGAAATTTTATATAATCTGACTGGTACTAACGTTATACTTTAGTTAAAAGGAGGAGAAGGAGCATGTATCAAGAGGATTGGTTTACTGTTACCAAATTAAATGAGGAGACTTTTGCGATTAGTGAGTATGGGCACTGGGAAAAGGTTCACTCATTTTTGCTGATTGGAAAAACAAGCGCTGTACTGATCGATACCGGACTTGGAATCAGCAACATAAAGGAAGTAGTCTCCACACTGACTGATAAAGAAATTCTCGTACTGACAACTCATGTTCATACCGATCATATTGGCTCCCACGGTGAATTCAGTGAAATTGCTGTTCACGAAAAAGATGCTGATTGGATGGTTCACGGCATACAAGGACTAACCATCGAACAAATCAGAAAAGATATTGCCAGAGATATTACAAAACCAACGCCTAAAAACTTTAATCCGAAAAATTACCGCCCGTTTACAGGAAAACCAAGCATTTTGCTTAAAGATAATGATGTCATTTCTCTTGGAGATCGAGAGTTGCGAATTCTGCATACGCCGGGACATTCACCAGGACACATTTCTATTTTGGACGAGAAGCATCGCTTTTTATTCACTGGTGATTTATTGTACGATCAAACACCGATTTATGCATTTTATCCTTCGACAAATCCTGCAGACCTGGTAGATTCACTTGCCAGAATTTCGAAGCTGACTAACATCAGCAAAGTTTTTGGTTCTCACAATACATTGGGATTAAATCCAACGCTATTGATTGAAGCCGGACACGCTGCTAAATATTTGAGAAATCATCACTTGGATCATTTTGGTACAGGAATTCATGTGTTTAATGGATTTTCGATTAGGTTTTGATAAATTGGGGTTTGAGACGGAAGATTATATAGAAAAAGAAAGAGAGCTGCATCAACAACTCTGCCATTTCAAGAGTGACGGTTTGCTAAGTTGATTCTTTATCCTCGTTTCACTTTACCAGATGTTTCAAGGTAATTTGAAACGGACATCTTGAGTTCATCGAAATTCTGATTGCTGGTAGTAATGTTTACTATGAAGTCTACAGCCTCTTTTTGTGTGAAAGAAGTGGAGCAATCATTAATCATCAAAAAAGTGATCATTGCAACAAGGGCTGTTCGTTTATTCCCGTTATGAAAAGGATGCTTTTTTGCCAAGTTTATCGCTAATATTGCCGCCTTATCATAGAGGGTGGGATATAATTCTTCTCCGAATACGACTTGTTGTGGCTGATTTACCGCCATATCTAATGCAGCTGCATCCTTAATTCCTATCATTTCACCTTTTGAAACTTCGGTGATCACTTTTGCATTAATTTTTACAATGTCTTTGACTGTTAAAAATCTCATAGATCAACTAAATCCTTGATTGCTTGGTTGTATTGTTCCATCACGGAATCAACGATGGCGTCAACATTCACTTCCTCAGCGGCTTTTACCATTCTAACGGAACCATCGCTTTCAAAAATATAACTAATTGATCCTCCAGTATTTACTTGTAGCCAGTTTTTAACTTCTGGTGGTACGGTTGTTACATCACTATTTCCAGATTTCCGAACTTTATACTTCTTAGTTTCATTTTTCATAGTATATACACCTCCGATAGTATATACATAATTATAGTAGATACAGAGTGAAATGTAAATACAGACACACTTTTGTCTAGTTTTAAAATCATGAAGTTGACTAATATAGAAGAGATATCTAAGCTTGTATAAATATATTGGTGTGTAGATGATAACGGGATGGAGCGGGTTGTTGTGCCATTTTATAATGATGGAAGATGGGCAGCAGCAACTAAAAAGGAAGAGAAAACGGCGAAAGAAAATATCTAGAATGTTGTTGGCTATCTTTGAGTGATTGATAACCGCAACTAAAATACAATAGCTTCGTAAGTATGCCTAAAAAGAACTCTGGAAAAATTTCTACCATATCCCAAAAAATGAAAAATTTTTCTAGAGATATGTAATGCACTAATTGGCCGATAAGTAAACATCTGATTATAACTTAATAAGTTTTACATTAAATAACGTTGTATAGTTCCAATGTAGAGTTTGGTAGGGGGTAAATCATTACTAAATTTGGTCAAAAAAAAAAGACCTTTCACTATTAAAAAATCCCCCGAGAACTCCTGGATAGCAAAATAA
>NZ_MAEK01000025.1:0-3419 GCF_009933265.1 Enterococcus sp. JM9B
TACCAACAATCTGTTTGAAGATTCTTCAGAGCACAAAAAAAGAGATAGCCTGTGCTATCTCGAAATTACTCCGGCAGTAGGACTCGAACCTACGACATCATGATTAACAGTCATGCGCTACTACCAACTGAGCTATGCCGGAATAAACCAGCGTGGCGACGTCCTACTCTCACAAGGGGCAACCCCTCACTACAATCGGCGCTAAGAAGCTTAACTTCTGTGTTCGGCATGGTTACAGGTGTATCCTTCCTGCTATCGCCACCACACTATTTTTTTCTGAGTAAGTCTTGCTCACTCAAAACTGGATTTGAAGTAATTTCTCAAAACTCTTCCGAGTTTCTTTTGGTTAAGTCCTCGATCGATTAGTATCAGTCCGCTCCAACCATCACTGGTCTTCCACTTCTGACCTATCTACCTGATCTTCTCTCAGGGATCTTACTTTCTTTTAGAAATGGGAAATCTCATCTTGAGGTGGGCTTCACACTTAGATGCTTTCAGCGTTTATCCCTTCCCTACATAGCTACCCAGCGATGCCTCTGGCGAGACAACTGGTACACCAGCGGTAAGTCCATCCCGGTCCTCTCGTACTAAGGACAGCTCCTCTCAAATTTCCAACGCCCGCGACGGATAGGGACCGAACTGTCTCACGACGTTCTGAACCCAGCTCGCGTGCCGCTTTAATGGGCGAACAGCCCAACCCTTGGGACCGACTACAGCCCCAGGATGCGACGAGCCGACATCGAGGTGCCAAACCTCCCCGTCGATGTGGACTCTTGGGGGAGATAAGCCTGTTATCCCCAGGGTAGCTTTTATCCGTTGAGCGATGGCCCTTCCATGCGGAACCACCGGATCACTAAGCCCGACTTTCGTCCCTGCTCGACTTGTAAGTCTCGCAGTCAAGCTCCCTTCTGCCTTTACACTCTGCGAATGATTTCCAACCATTCTGAGGGAACCTTTGGGCGCCTCCGTTACTCTTTAGGAGGCGACCGCCCCAGTCAAACTGCCCATCTGACACTGTCTCCCACCACGCTTAGTGGTGCGGGTTAGAGTGGCCATAACGCAGGGGTAGTATCCCACCAGCGCCTCCATCGAAACTAGCGTTCCGACTTCTACGGCTCCTACCTATCCTGTACATGCGGTACAGACACTCAATATCAAACTACAGTAAAGCTCCATGGGGTCTTTCCGTCCTGTCGCGGGTAACCTGCATCTTCACAGGTACTAAAATTTCACCGAGTCTCTCGTTGAGACAGTGCCCAAATCGTTACGCCTTTCGTGCGGGTCGGAACTTACCCGACAAGGAATTTCGCTACCTTAGGACCGTTATAGTTACGGCCGCCGTTTACTGGGGCTTCAATTCGTACCTTCGCTTACGCTAAGCACTCCTCTTAACCTTCCAGCACCGGGCAGGCGTCAGCCCCTATACGTCATCTTTCGATTTTGCAGAGACCTGTGTTTTTGATAAACAGTCGCTTGGGCCTATTCACTGCGGCTGCTCGTTAGAGCAGCACCCCTTCTCCCGAAGTTACGGGGTCATTTTGCCGAGTTCCTTAACGAGAGTTCTCTCGCTCACCTTAGGATTCTCTCCTCGACTACCTGTGTCGGTTTGCGGTACGGGCCGTTCAATTCTCACTAGAAGCTTTTCTTGGCAGTGTGACATCAGAAGCTTCGGTACTTAAATTTCCCTCCTCATCACAGCTTGTCCTTAACAAGAGTAAGCATTTCACTCACCCTCAGACTCACTGCTTGAACAGACATATCCATCAGTCTGCACTTCTTAGCCTCCTGCGTCCCTCCATTGCTCAAACAAATTCAACGGGTACAGGAATATCAACCTGTTGTCCATCGCCTACGCCTTTCGGCCTCGGCTTAGGTCCCGACTAACCCTGGGCGGACGAGCCTTCCCCAGGAAACCTTAGTCATTCGGTGGACAGGATTCTCACCTGTCTTTCGCTACTCATACCGGCATTCTCACTTCTAAGCGCTCCAGCAGTCCTCACGATCTGCCTTCAACGCCCTTAGAACGCTCTCCTACCATTGTACCTATTGGTACAATCCACAGCTTCGGTAGTATGTTTAGCCCCGGTACATTTTCGGCGCAGGGTCACTCGACTAGTGAGCTATTACGCACTCTTTAAATGGTGGCTGCTTCTGAGCCAACATCCTAGTTGTCTGTGCAACCCCACATCCTTTTCCACTTAACATACATTTTGGGACCTTAGCTGGTGGTCTGGGCTGTTTCCCTTTCGACTATGGATCTTATCACTCACAGTCTGACTCCCGGATATGAATGTATGGCATTCGGAGTTTATCTGAATTCGGTAACCCGAGATGGGCCCCTAGTCCAAACAGTGCTCTACCTCCATCATTCTTACTTTCCGAGGCTAGCCCTAAAGCTATTTCGGAGAGAACCAGCTATCTCCAAGTTCGTTTGGAATTTCTCCGCTACCCACACCTCATCCCCGCACTTTTCAACGTACGTGGGTTCGGTCCTCCAGTGCGTTTTACCGCACCTTCAACCTGGACATGGGTAGATCACATGGTTTCGGGTCTACGACTACATACTCATTCGCCCTATTCAGACTCGCTTTCGCTGCGGCTCCGTTTCTTCCACTTAACCTCGCATGCAATCGTAACTCGCCGGTTCATTCTACAAAAGGCACGCTATCACCCATTAACGGGCTCTAACTTGTTGTAGGCACACGGTTTCAGGTTCTATTTCACTCCCCTTCCGGGGTGCTTTTCACCTTTCCCTCACGGTACTGGTTCACTATCGGTCACTAGGGAGTATTTAGCCTTGGGAGATGGTCCTCCCGGATTCCGACGGAATTCCTCGTGTTCCGCCGTACTCAGGATCCTCCTAGGTGCTGTCCAAATTTCGTCTACGGGGTTTTTACCCTCTTTGACGGACTTTTCCAAGTCCTTCGACTATCTGAACGAACTACCAGATCGGAGTCCTACAACCCCAAGATGCAAGCATCTTGGTTTGGGCTTTTCCCGTTTCGCTCGCCGCTACTCAGGGAATCGAATTTTCTTTCTCTTCCTGCAGGTACTTAGATGTTTCAGTTCTCTGCGTCTACCTCGATTAGGCTATGTATTCACCTAATCGTAACATCCTATCAAAGATGCTGGGTTTCCCCATTCGGAAATCTCTGGATCATAGCTTACTTACAGCTCCCCAAAGCATATCGGAGTTAGTCCCGTCCTTCATCGGCTCCTAGTGCCAAGGCATCCACCGTGCGCCCTTATTCACTTAACCTTACAACCTTACGGTTGGGTTTTGAGTCGTTTCTCTAGCGATAGAGGCGTCCTCAAGATAAAGCTTTGAAAAAACTTTCTTAAAAAACTCTTTTCAACGCGGTGTTCTCGGTTTGTTTTGATTCTTTACTTCAATTATCCAGTTTTCAATGAGCAAAATT
>NZ_MAEK01000026.1:0-116904 GCF_009933265.1 Enterococcus sp. JM9B
CACTAAATATTATAGAACCTCCTTTTGGTGCCTTCTCAATTGTATGCTACAATTTTAGTAACAACGGAGGTGGACAAATGATTGTTTTTTATTCCTTTTGTATCGGCTTATTAGGCAGTGGCTTTGTGGCTTTTCTTGCTTATATTTCTAATGCACTCACATTATCCGGCAGCCTAGCTTTGCTGCTGGTAGGAGCGACAGCATTTGCTTTTGCACCCAGCGGAACTTGGTTGCTGCTCCTCTTCTTTTTCGGCAGCTCATTGCTGATTCATTTTTTCCGCCGAATTGTTCAAAAACAATCAAAAATTCCAATTGAAACCCTTCGTCAGGCCACTCAGGTTTTTGCAAATAGCCTGCCCTTTCTGATTGCCTCCCTTGCGTATTTTGTGACAGGGGAATTTTACTGGCTGATTGCTTGTGGAAGTACGATTGCTGGCGCCACCGCAGATACTTGGTCGTCGGAAATTGGGGTACTTTCCCGTAAAGCACCCAGAAATATTTTGGACTTCCGGCAAGAAACAACTGGTTCATCCGGTGCAATTTCTATCTTAGGACTACTTGCAGCAATTATCGCAAGTTTTTTAACAGCCAGTGTTTTCTATCTCTTATTGACCCTCTTTCATGATCCGATCACACCGGGTTATTTTCTCGTTCCTTTTTTTAGCGGAATCGTTGCCACACTGTTCGATAGTTTTTTAGGAGCCGCACTTCAGGGAAAATTTTTATGCCAAATCTGTGGAAAAAAAATAGAAAAACGAAGCCATCACGATCAGCCGACTATACTGATTCATGGACTCCGTTTTCTCGATAATGATGGTGTAAACTTTTTAAGTGGTTTATTGACTTTGCTTTTGTCTATCAGCTTGTCACTCTGGTTTATCCGTTGATAAATTTAATTGGTTTGAATCGTCACCAAGCGCAGCTTGGTGATGTTTTTATACGTTGAAAGTTCTTCAATCACATCGGTGTAAGTTAAATGTTTCGGAAGATTGATCGTGTAGATATTGGTGTACAAGCGATGTTCCTCCGCAAATTTCATATCAAAATTCACATCTTCAATTTCAATCCGATTTTTTTCAAAGTATTCACTTAAAAATTCTTTGGATTCTTCTCTGTGAATAAACTGAATTTCTAATTTTTTCGTGGTTGGTACATGAATCACTTGTTTGACCATCGTCAAAGCAATAAAAATTCCTACGAAACTGGTGATTGCAATCGCATAATAGCCCATACCGATGGCAATACCTAATCCAGCAATCGCCCAAAGAGAAGCGGCTGTCGTCAAACCAGTGACAGAGCGTTTTGTTACGATGATCGTTCCGGCTCCCAAAAATCCAACACCACTCACGACTTGGGCAATCAAACGGCCCTGATCCGAGCGTATGACTCCCATGATCTCTGGATGAGCGAGGGCTTCCCGAAGCGCTTCGCTAGCAATCTCAACTTGAATCAAAGCGATCACGCAAGCACCCATACAAACTAAAATGTGGGTTCGTAAACCGGCCGGACGATTTTTATACTGTCGCTCAAAACCGATTACTCCACCAAACAGCATCGCTAACCCTAAACGTAAAAGTATTTCTGGTATTGTCAAAACAATATCCGCCATCCGAACACCCCCCTTTTCACTATACCATGTTTTCCAAATCCGATAGAAATCTAAAGCCTAAAATTGGGGTTATAAGCTTAAATGAAAAAATCATCTTCAAGAGTGGACGGCAATGGTCCTTTATCTTGAAGATGATTTTTCTTGTGTTCAACTGTTTTGATAATCTGCTATTGATTACAGTTTGCTGCCAGCCGCTTCGTCAATAATCACAACTACATCTGAATGATTTTGCAGTGCGGATGCTGGCAAGTGGGTTGTAACCGCACCATCGATCATTCCTTTGATTGCATCGGCTTTTGCTTCACCATACGCCATTAAAATCATTTTTTTACCTTTTAGTATTGATCCGATACCCATGGAAATAGCTTTTGTAGGAACGTCTTCAACTTTATCAAAGAAACGTTTGTTTGCGTTGATTGTTGATTCTGTCAAATCAACAACTGAAGTCAAGCCGTCAAGTGGTGCACCTGGTTCGTTAAAACCAATATGTCCATTTTGACCAATTCCTAAAATTTGGATATCAACAGGGTGCTTCTCAATGATTTCATCGTAATGTTTGCATTCTGCTGCTAAATCTTCTGCTTTGCCGTTTGGAACGAAGGTTTCTTTGAATGGTTTTTTGTCAAATAATTGAGTATTCATAAAATGACGGTAGCTTTGCGCGTCGTTACCGCCCAAGCCCACATATTCATCCAAGTTTACAGAGGTCAATTCTGAAAAGTCCAAGTCACTTTCTGTCATTTCTTTGTATAAAGTAACCGGTGTGCTTCCCGTTGCAAGTCCTAAGGTTTTGATTCCGTTTTCCATTGCTTCTTTAATTATTTCAAAGGCTTTTTTTCCGCCTTCTTCAGCATTTTTCACGCGAATAATTTCCATCTTCGAGTCCCTCAGCTTTCTTTTTTGGTATAGCCCAATTATAGCACTTCTTTTTTCGAGATGCAATAATCGTCTAGACCAGATGGAAAAATTAGGATTTCCTTATCATTAACCAAAAAACTGCCTCTCAAGCAAATGAGGGGCAGTTTTTGATTTTAAACGTTTTTATCTCTATCTAAATGATCATTTATTTTTTTAGCGGCATCATCGGTTTTTTTGTCGGCTTCTTCTTTTGCGTCCCCAACTTTTTGTTGGATTTTCCCTTTTAGTTCTTCCGACTCATCATCCGTGATTTTACCTTTGATTTCGTTAAATTTCCCTTTGATTTTGTCTTCATTTACCATAGAATATCCACTCCTTTATTTTTTATTACATAAATAGCGTAACATTCATACAGAAAAATAACCAATAATATGATTTTATTTGAAGATAAATGAATTATAGAATCGATAAAGCTTGAGCTAGATCTGCAATCAGATCATCTGCGGATTCAATTCCGATGGACAGTCGTAGCAAATCTTCTGTCAACCCGTAGGAATCGCGCAGCTCTTTTGGGATATCTGCATGCGTCTGGGTTACTGGATAAGTGATTAGACTTTCAACCCCACCCAAGCTTTCTGCAAAGGTGAAAACAGATAACCGGCTGAGAAATTCTGGAATTTTAGCTTCGTTTTTTACACGAATACTGATCATTCCACCAATTTCCGGATAAAGGACTTCTTTGACTGCACCATTATTTCGCAGAGCTTCAGCAATTTTTTGTGCATTTTCTTCTTGGCGATCCAGACGAATTGCCAATGTTTTTAAGCTGCGGATAAATAACCAAGAGTCAAAAGAATCCAGAGTTGGACCCGTTGTATTTGCCAACCAAACCAACTGTTCTCCTATTTTTTCCTCCTTTGCCACCACAACGCCTGCCAATAAATCATTATGTCCTGCTAAATATTTCGTTCCTGAGTGAATCACGATATCCGCACCCAAATCCAAAGGCTTTTGTCGCAATGGGGTTAAAAAGGTGTTGTCGACAATGAGCGTTGCTTGATTTGCCTGCGCTTTTTTTGCCACCGCCGCAATATCAAAGACGTGCATCAATGGATTGGTGGGTGTTTCCAAAAAGACCGCATCTACCTGCTCATCAAGTTGCGCCAGTAATTCGTCAAAATCATTAAAATAGCGAAAAGTAGCAATTTTTTGTTTTTCCAAATAATCAAAATAACGGTAGCTGCCGCCGTAAATATCCCGTCCTACTAAAAATGTGGCTCCCTGCGGAAAGAGGCCAAAAACCAACTGAATCGCGCTCATACCTGAACTTGTCACAACTGCCCGTTTCCCATTTTCCAGCTTTGCCAATGCCTCTTCTACAATTGTACGGGTAGGATTTTTCGTTCGGGTATAATCATAGCCAGTACTTTGCCCAAGTTTTGGGTGTGCATAGGTGGTTGAAAGATGGATTGGCGCGCTGATTGCACCGGTTTGTTGATCGCTGTGATTTCCAATTTGTGCTAAAAATGTTTCATTTGCTTGTTCTGTCATTTAAAAGTCTCCTTTATTTTTGATTCCCGCTAAAATTTGTTGAACAGCCTGCTGAATATTTTCCGGTGTCGTCGCTAAATTTAAACGAATAAATTGTTTCGTTTCTTCAGAGAACCAGCCGCCAAAATCTACTGCTAGTCCACAGGTATCTTTAATGAATGGTTCAATTTCTTCTGGTAAAAGCACTTGACTAAAGTCCAGCCAGAGTAGATAGGTTCCCTGCAAATCCGCTACTTTTACGGCTGGAAGCTCTTGTTCAAAGGACTCGCGAACAAACTCATAGTTGCTTAAAATGACTTCTCGAAGACCGGCAAACCAGTCATCTCCGGTTTCGTAAGCAGTTGCTCCTGCCAGTTGTCCCAACAAACTATTTTCCGATTGACTGTATCGTTTGATTTTTTGATCAAATATTTGTCGCAACTTTTCATCCGGAATCAAAATGTGTCCATTTAGCAAGCTGGCTAAATTAAAGGTCTTAGAGGGCGCATTGACGACAATCAGCTGATTCTGAAAAGCACCTTTTGAGACTTGCAACGCTGAAATAAATTGATGGGGGGATAAATAAAATCCTGATGAATCTCATCAGCAAGTATTAAGACATTGTATCGTTCACAAATCTCAAACATTCTAGCAAGCTCTTCTTCCTGCCAAACCCGTCCTACAGGATTATGTGGGGAACAAAGGATAAAGAGTTTAACATCATTCTCCCGAATTTTTTCTTCAAAATCCGTAAAATCAACCGTGTATTTTCCCTCTTTTTGAACCAGATGATTTAAGATTTCGTGGCGATTGGTGTCACGAATAGCATTGAAAAACGGATAGTAAACCGGTGGCTGAATCAATACATTATCGCCTTCTTCGGTGAAAATTTGAATCAGATGATAGAGTGATTCCACCACTCCCTTTGAAAAACGCAACCATTCTTTCTGTAAGTGAATACCATGGCGCCGTTCCTGCCATTCTGCAAAGGCTGTAAAATAGTTTTCCGGTACTTGAGAATAACCAAAAATTCCGTGGGTGATTCGGTCAGACAACACATCCTTTACTGATTCCGGCACGCTAAATTCCATATCCGCAACCCATAAAGGCAACAATTGTTCATTTCCAAAACGTTCCTTCAACGCATCCCATTTTAGAGAAGTCGTTTGTTTGCGTTCTTGGGCATATTTTTTTATAAAAATTTCTTTTTCCATTTTCTGCTCCTAACTTGCACTTTTTCGACGAATATCTGCCAAACGATATGGGGTGATTTGATACACATCATTCAACCAATTGTGATAAAACAAATGGGCATGACTTCGCCAGCGATTGATAATTTCATCCTCCAAATGATTGTAGTGAAAATAATTTTCTGGAATATCCGTATCTAGCCCCCGCTCATGATCCCGTAAATATTCTTTTTTTAAGGTTTCCGTATCATATTCAAAATGTCCTAAAACAAAAACGTTTCGCTCATCAGCAGAGACCAGAATCGTTGCACCAATCTCTGGATTACGGGCAACAATCCGCAATTTTTCAGGATCAATCTGTCCTTCTGCCAACCCAGTATATCTAGATTGGGGGGTATAAAAAAGATCGTCAAAGCCGCGGGTCAAACGATGCTCATCTACAAGTTTATTTGCATAAATACCAAAAAGTTTGCGGGGATAGAGAGTTTTACCCACTCCGTAATGATGATAAAGTGCTGCTTGTGCTCCCCAACAAATGTGCAGTGTTGAGGTCACATTTGTTTGGCTCCAATTCAAAATCTCCTTTAACTCCTCCCAATAATTTACTTCCTCAAAAGGCAGCTTTTCAATCGGCGCTCCAGTAATAATCAACCCATCGTAGGTGTTTTCTCGAATTTCACCAAAGGTTTGATAAAACTTATTCAAATGAGTGATACTGGTATTTTTATATTCATGACTGGAGATACGAATAAAATCGATATCGATTTGCAGCGGACTTTGGGAAATCAAACGCAACAACTGGATCTCGCTGTCGATTTTATTCGGCATCAAGTTTAAAATAGCAATTTTTAGCGGACGAATGTCTTGATGAATCGCCCGATCATGATCAATCGCAAAAATATCCTCTTTTTCTAAAACAAATTTTGCCGGAAAATCTTCAGCAACATTAATTGGCATATAACATTCTTCCTCTCATTCATTTTGGGTATAAAAAAAAACGCCCCTTCAAAAATGAAAGGACGAAATCATCGTGTTACCACCTAACTTTGTTGTTTTCTCACAAAAACAACCTCCCCAGGTACTGCGCAAAACGCAAGACCGTGGTGCTGTAACGGGCACACCCGAAAAGCGCTAATCCTGCGACTCACACTTTCCCACTCAAAGACCATCTTCCCGATACTTCCTCTTACCTCTTTTCACCAACCGAGGCTCTCTTTGAAAAATCCGTTATCGGTACTCTTCTTTTCGACGTATTTATGACTATTGTTATTGTTGATTATCATAGTAGAAAATTCAGAAAATGTCAAAGAGTTTTTAGTGATGGGAGAGAAAAAAAGTCCTAGAACCCTTGAATAATCAAGATTTCTAGGACTAAAATAATTAACTAAAATTATTTAACTGTTACAGTTGCGCCTACTTCTTCCAAAGCAGCTTTCAATGCTTCTGCTTCATCTTTAGCGATTCCTTCTTTAACTGCTGAAGGTGCGCTGTCAACTACTGCTTTAGCTTCTTTCAAGCCTAAGCCAGTTGCTTCACGAACTGCTTTGATAACTTTAACTTTTTGGTCTCCAGCTGCAGTTAATTCTACAGTGAATTCTGTTTGTTCTTCTTCAGCGGCAGCAGGACCAGCAGCAGCAGCTACAGGAGCAGCAGCGGATACGCCAAATTCTTCTTCGATAGCTTTAACTAAGTCGTTTAATTCTAAGATTGTCGCGCCTTTTAGCTCTTCGACAATGTTTTCAATGTTCAATGCCATTTTTGGTTTCCTCCATTTAAATAAAAATTATAAGATTTTTTTGATTCGGTTATGCGGCAATTAAGCTGCATCTCCTTCTTTGCTTTCTACTACTGCGTTGACAGCGTAAGCCACATTGCGGACTGGCGCTTGAAGAACAGATAGTAGCATAGAAAGAAGACCTTCGCGGTTTGGCAATTTTGCCAATGCAGTAATTTCTTCCAATGAAGAAACTTTGCCTTCAATGATACCGCCTTTGATTTCTAATGCTTTAGCGTCTTTAGAGAATTCATCGATAATTTTTGCAGGGGCAACCACGTCTTCGTTGCTGAAAGCAACAGCGGTAGGACCAGCAAATACTTCGTCTAAACCATCTAAACCAGCTTTTTTGGCAGCACGAGAAAGGATCGAGTTTTTGATTACTCGCATTTCTACGCCTGCATCACGTAATTGTTTACGCAAGTTGGTTACTTGATCAACAGTCAGTCCACGGTAATCAACGATTACAACAGATGCTGCTTGTTGAAATTTTTCCGTTACTTCATCAACAATTGCGGATTTTTTTGCGATAGCTGCTTCACTCACTTGAATTTCACCTCCTGATTTTGATGGTAGAGTTTTCCTTAAGAATCTCTGTTCAAAGAACAAGAAAATTCACAATAAAAAACTCTATGCCACCGTAGACATAGAGGGACTATTGAAGTATCTCAATAAACGTCCTCGGTAGGAGTTTAAGACTTGCGTCACCTACTGTCTTCGGTACAGTTACTATTAACCTCGACTACCTTATCATAAATAAGATAGCCGAGTCAATACTTACACTGATTTTTCTAATTAAAAATTAGAAAGAAGCTTGGTCTACATGGATACCAGGTCCGAAAGTTGTTGTTACGGTGATATTTTTCATGTATTGACCTTTTGCTGCAGATGGTTTAGCTTTCACTAACACATCATTGATAGTTTTGAAGTTTTCAATCAATTTGTCAGCACTGAATGATACTTTACCGATTGGAACATGAACGTTTCCGGCTTTATCAACGCGGTAAGTTACTTTACCAGCTTTTACTTCGTTGACTGCTTTTGTTACGTCCATCGTTACTGTACCGGTTTTAGGGTTTGGCATTAAGCCTTTAGGCCCTAAAACACGACCCAATTTACCAACTGTAGCCATCATATCAGGAGTAGCTACAACGACATCAAAATCAAACCAGCCGCCTTGGATTTTTTGAACCATGTCATCGTCACCGACAAAGTCTGCACCAGCTGCTTCAGCTTCTTTTGCTTTTTCGCCTTTTGCGAAAACTAAAACAGTTTGTGTTTTACCAGTTCCGTTTGGCAGTACAACTGCGCCACGGATTTGTTGGTCAGCCTTTTTAGGGTCAACGTTCAATTTGTAAGCAACTTCGACTGTTGCGTCGAATTTTGCAATATTTGTTTCTTGTGCTAATGCTACAGCTTCTTCAACTGAATAAGCTTTTGTCGTATCAACTTTTTTCAATGCATCTTGCATTTTTTTGCTTTTTTTAGCCATTTTGTTTCCTCCTTGATGTGGTTATAACGGTAGAACCTCCCACGTGTTCCGTGTCTTTCAACACAGAGCCAACTGAGAAGCTACTTCCTTAGGGTCTGCGCTCTTATTCGACAGTAATCCCCATGCTTCGTGCAGTTCCTTCAACCATGCGCATTGCTGCTTCAACATCAGCTGCGTTTAGGTCTGGCAATTTCAATTCAGCGATTTCTTTTACTTGATCGCGTGAAACTTTAGCAACTTTCGTTTTGTTTGGTTCGCCTGAACCTTTTTCCACTTTAGCCGCTTTTTTCAACAATACTGCAGCTGGTGGTGTTTTTGTGATAAATGTAAATGAACGGTCTTCATATACTGAGATCACAACTGGAATAATCAAACCTGCTTGATCAGCAGTACGAGCATTGAATTCTTTTGTGAATCCCATGATGTTGATACCCGCTTGACCTAGCGCAGGACCTACTGGCGGAGCTGGTGTTGCTTTACCTGCAGGAATTTGCAATTTAACGATTTTTTCTACTTTCTTTGCCACGAGACATACCTCCTTGAGTCCGTGATGTGGTTAATTGGAGATCAATATTTCTCCTCCCACTTTTACCCGTGGTGTCCACACCAAAATAACCATGTGCTGACACACACTGTGATATTTTAGCATATCCAAAGAAAATTGCAAGCAATTTCCTCTTTCTCTTTCGTCTTTCATCACTGAAAAAGCCTTAAAATTTCTTTTACCTGCTATGATTTTCTGCCGTTTCATTGTTTTCTTGTGGTACACTACAATCAGAAGTTAGTAGAAAATTTCAGAGGTGCAAAAAATGGAACAAGTACGGTTTCGCAGTGTTTTTGACATTATTGGCCCAATCATGGTTGGGCCCAGCAGTTCTCATACTGCCGGTGCTGCGCGGATTGGCAAAGTCGTCCGCAATATTTTTGGCGAACAGCCGGATAGTGTCGATATTTATTTATATGAATCCTTTGCTAAAACTTATCGAGGACATGGAACGGATGTCGCCCTGGTCGGTGGTTTACTAGGGATGGACCCAGATGATCCCCGCCTAGCAGACTCTTTAAAGATCGCCCATGAGTCGGGAATGGAAGTCCTGTTCGTTCCCAAAAACGAAAAAGCCGAGCATCCAAATTCCGTAAAAATGGTCGTGACAAAAGGCAAACGAAAATTATCTGTGACCGGAATTTCCATCGGTGGCGGAAACATTCAGATTTCCGAATTAAACGGGTTCAAGATTTCTCTAACAATGGGAACACCAACCTTTATCACTGTCCACCAAGACGTACCAGGCATGATTGCTAAAGTCACCAATATTTTGTCAGAGGCGAATGCCAATATCGGTACCATGACTGTTACGAGAGAATCAAAAGGTGAAAAAGCGATTATGATCATTGAAGTAGATGAACCACAACCAGGAATTTGTGAAAAATTAAAAGCGTTGGATTATATGGACAACGTAACTTATTTTGATTAGGGTGAAAAAAATGTTTTATTCAATTGAAGATTTAGTCAGTCAAGCACAAAATTATTCTTCTGTTGCCGAGTTGATGATTCAAACAGAAATCGAAATGACTGGACGTGACCGGGAACAAATTTTTCATTTGATGGAAAAAAATCTTGCGGTCATGGAACGTTCAATCGATGAAGGAATTCAAGGAGTCACCTCCGTTACAGGAATAACCGGTGGCGATGCCAAAAAATTAAATACCTATTTACAAACAGATCGGTTTTTAAGCGGAGAAACAATTTTGACCGCCGTCAGAAATGCGATTGCCGTGAATGAAGTAAATGCAAAAATGGGACTAATCTGTGCTACCCCAACTGCCGGCAGTGCTGGTGTCGTTGCAGGGGTATTAACTGCAGTGAAGGATCGTTTGCAGCTTTCCCATGAAGAACAGGTCCATTTCTTATTTACTGCCGGAGCATTCGGATTGGTTATCGCCAACAACGCATCAATTTCTGGTGCTGAAGGCGGCTGTCAGGCAGAAATCGGCTCCGCCAGCGCAATGGCAGCGGCGGCTCTGGTCTGTGCAAATGGGGGAACTCCTCATCAAGCGGCACAAGCTGTAGCAATCACTCTTAAAAATATGATGGGCTTGATTTGTGATCCGGTAGCTGGTCTGGTGGAAGTTCCTTGTGTTAAGCGAAATGCGCTGGGTTCCTCACAGGCATTCATTTCTGCCGACATGGCATTAGCAGGAATCGAAAGTGTGATTCCTCCTGATGAAGTGGTCGCTGCAATGTATCAAGTTGGCCGACAAATGCCGGCGATTTTCAAAGAAACAGCAGAAGGCGGCTTGGCAGTCACGCCAACTGCCCAACGTCTCCAAAAAGAGCTTCTCGAGAAACAGCACAATTAAAAAAGCTTAGAAAATTGAAGTGGCCGGCAAGAATTCATTTTTTGCGGTCACTTCAATTTTTTCCAAGCTTTTTGGGAACAATTCATTTTTAGTTAAATCAATAGGAAAATAGTTTTGTATTTTTTACTTCTTCGATTGTTTTTGTTCCTGCCAACTGCATCGTGATGGACAATTCTTTATTCAAATGATCAAAGACTGATTTTACTCCCTCTGCTCCACCAAGGTTAAGGCCATAGATAACTGGACGGCCAATTGCCACCAAATCTGCCCCGCTTGCCAAAGCCTTAAAGACGTGTTCGCCACGACGGACACCAGAATCAAATACGATTGGTACGCGTTTATTTACGACTGCAGCAATTTCCGGTAATACATCAAAGGAAGCTGGTCCACCATCTAATTGACGCCCCACATGGTTAGAAACCCAGATACCGTCTGCACCAGCAGCAATCGCTACTTCTGCATCTTCTGGTGATTGGATTCCTTTGACCACGACAGGTAAATTGGTCAAGGTTTTGATTTTTTGGATATCCTCCGGCTCAATTGCTTGTTTAGCCGCAGCATAAATTTCTGCAATTCCTTTTCCTGCACCGTCGCCGCTTTCGCTTTGTTCACTATAAGCAGCCAAATTCGGCATAGGTAGTGGGAATTGAAAATGATTGATGACATCTTCTTCTCGATAGCCCCCAAGTGTTGAATCAACGGTCAAAACGATTGCTTTTGCGCCGGCTTTTACTGCTTTGTCTAAAATAAATTTGTTAAAACCATCGTCTTTGCTCATATATAATTGGAAAAATTGCGGTGCATTTGGTGCTGCTGCAGCGGCATCTTCAATGGTTGTGTTGGCATAGGTGCTGATTGAAAAAATTGATCCAGCAGCGGCAACTCCTTTTGCGGTGTCGGCTTCGCCATTTGTATGTGCTAACCCTTGAGCGGCTGATGGCGCTTGAATGATTGGTGTTTCCAATTGAATATCCCATAATTTCGTGTGTAAATCAGCTGAATCGATACCTCGTAGTACCCGAGGCATAATCGTTTTTTTATTAAAGGAACTGGTGTTTTCTGCCATCGTCCATTCATCTTCTGAACCACCACGGATATACCCGAATGCACCGGCTTCCATCGTTTCTTGTGCTCGTTTTTCTAATGAAGCGATATTGACGATTTCGATTGGATGTTCTTCTTTGCTTGCTTGATAAGTCATGAGAGATTCCTTCTTTCAAAAAATGAGTTCTATACACTTATTATATTCACTTATTAAAAGTAAGCAATTATTTTGACTCTGCCCATAAAAATTTTTCAATCAGTTGATCAACTTGTTTATTTTCATGCAGTTGGCTGTGTTGGACATTGTTTCCTGTCACTATTTCTGTCTGGACATTATTTCCATGAGCCGTCACTAGCCCACTGATTGCTAACGCACTGGTCAGCGGTACCGTTCCATCTGTCAGCTCTTCTTCACTGAGTTGTCCACCCATCACTAAAAAGTCAATCGTTGTCGGAAGTTGTTGGATCATTCCTTGGTAATCTTGGTAACGTACCGAAATTTCAGATGGGCCGTTTTCCATTAGATCCTCAATGGATTGACTTGTGCTTGTATCCAAAAAATCATTGAACGGGGCGCCGATTGCAACAAATTTTTGAACTTCCGGCAAATCCGCGGTTTCCCCTAATTCCAGATAGCGCAAACTACTGACACCACCCATGGAATGCCCCACTAAATTCACTTTAGCAATTCCATAAGTGGTGGAGAGATACGTTAAGCAGCTTTTGATCCACTCCGTCTGCTGCCATTCATTATTTTTATTGTCTTCAAAGAGAACTTGAATCAAAGGATTCTCTTTTTCTCCTGTCCATGTACCTTTTTCTGTAATTTTTCCTGATGGCGAAACCCGCAATTGCAGCACTTGTTCTGCGATGTCGGCTTTTTCAAAGCGAGCAATCATTCCGCCAAAGGAGCTGGGACCACCGGAATAACCATGAAAGAAAATCGTTGGAATGGCGGTTTTCGTTTGTGTGGGAACCTTTTCTTTTACGGCTTGTACGTTGGTTATTTCTGGCTCAGTTGTATTTTTGCTGAGGGCTTTATAGCCAAACCAGCCGCCAATCAAAAGCACCAAAAATAAACCGACACCAATTTTTTTCATCCTAATTCCTCCATAGTTTGTCTTCTTCATTTATAAAAAAAATAGACTCTCCCTTCTTGTAGGAAGAGAGAGCTTTCTGGTCATTAAATTTTGTCTACTTGTTCAAAATCTAGTTCCGTACTGGTTTCCCGACCGAACATATCGATATTGACTTTCAATTTTTGTTTTTCTTCATCAACTTCAGTCACTTGACCTTCCAGTCCAGCAAATGCTCCTTCGATGATCTTCACAGTTTCTCCCACTTCAACCTCAAGATCAGATTGACGCGTACTCATACCTAATGAACGAAGAATGTGATTGATTTCTTCTGCCAATAATGGTACTGGCTTACTGCCGGCGCCATGGGAACCTACAAAACCGGTCACGCCCGGTGTATTCCGCACAACGTACCAAGATTCGTCGGTCATCGTCATTTCGACTAAAACATATCCAGGAAAAGTTTTATGCACGATTTCTTTCGATTTGCCGTTTTTGACTTCCGTTTCTGTTTCTTCAGGAACAACAACACGGAAAATAAAATCTCCCATTCCCATGCTTTGCGCGCGAGATTCGATGTTTGCCTTTACCTTGTTTTCATAGCCGGAATAAGTGTGCAGTACGTACCAGTTTCTTTCAAAAGTTTCCATTCTGATGGCTCCTTATCTGATTGTAAAATAAAAAAACCTCAGTTCCCCGAAGTTTTTCTTCTCAAACAGTATAGCACCGTTTTGATGATCACGCTAGCGAATTATTTTAAAATCCAACTAAACACGGACCGGATAACCGTATCCATCACAAAGAACATTACAGCAAAAATAACCGATGTCTCGATAACCACTAAGGTATCTTTACGCAATTGTTTTTTGTTTGGCCAGGTGACCTGTTTCATTTCAGCAATGACACTGCGGATGAATTTCATTTTTCTGCCCCCTACTTCGTTTCTCTGTGAAGCGTGTATTTATTGCAATATTTACAAAACTTATTGATTTCTAAACGTTCGCCCCGTTTACCTTCACTAACTGATTTTGAGTAGTTGCGTGAACCGCAAACAGAACAGGCTAAGGCTGCTTTTTTCGTTGCCATTTTCGTGCCTCCTCGTCATACACAATCGTACAATTTAACTTATCACGTTTCTTTTTTTCTGTCAATCGCAGGAATAATTTAGTCATTATTTTTAATTTATGCTATTATTAAGTTGTTAAAATGGAACAATTGGAGGGGTCTTTATGCTTTTAAAAACAATGGTATATAAGAAAAAAGATTTAACCACAGTCAAAGAAACTGCCACACTGGAAGAAGCGCTGAAGATTCTTGAAGATTCCGGCTACCGCTGTGTACCGATTCTTGATGAAACCGGCAAAATCTTCCGCGGAAATATTTATAAAATGCACATCTATCGTCACAAATCAAATGGCGGCGATATGACATTGCCAGTAACGCATCTTTTAAAAAATGCGACGAAATTTATTTATGTGAATTCTTCTTTCTTCAAAGTTTTCTTCACTATCAAAGAATTGCCTTACATCGCTGTTTTAGATGAAGACAATCACTTCTATGGAATTTTGACCCACAGTTCCCTGCTGACGATGCTTTCTCAATCTTGGAACATCGAACAAGGAAGCTATGTATTGACGATTGCTTCCACCGGAAAACAAGGCGATTTAGCGATGATTTCAAAAATCATTTCCAAATACAGCAGCATCGCCAGCTGTATCACCTTAGATATCGGTAAAGATGAATTTATTCGTCGTACCTTGATTACGCTGCCGGCAAAAACCAGCAAAGAGACTTGCGACACGATTATCAACCAACTGGAACACAAAAATTTCAAAGTTGTTGAATTGGAAGATTTAACTGCAGGTGAATAAAAAAATGGCATCCTCTCTTTGGTGTATGTACCGAGAAAGGATGCTTTTTTTATAGTCTTTTTTCAAAATGAAGTGATTTATCCAAAAGATACATCACAGGTGCCGAAACGGCCATAACGATCAATTCGCTCAAGGCTAACGTGCCATAGGTTGTCCAAAATGCTTTGCCGCCTTCTGGTACTAGCATGATTGCGATCAAAAACATGCTTGCCGTAAAGAACAGCGTGTTCAATGCCAAACGCCAATAGACGTTGGGAACTTTTTTCTGCAATAACGCGGTTAAGCCCAGTGCTAAAAAGGTTTGTCCTCCGCCAAAAATCACATCTGCGATTCCAAAGCCGAAAAACCAATTATAAACAATGACGCCTCCTAAAACACCCCACATTAATTTACGATTGAATACCACCAGATGATTTAAACTTTCTGAGATACGAAACTGAATGGGACCAGATGAGACTGGTGCCACAAGAACCGTCAACGCAATGTAAAGCGCCATAATGATTCCATTAGTCACCACGACCATTAAACGAGACCGGGTTTGATTGGTTGATAATTGCATGTTTCTTTCCTTCTTTCTCCTAGTTTTGTTGACGCGGGATGGTTGATGAACCGCGAATGATCAGCGCCGCTTACTCAGCTGGCTTTACGCAGGGACTGCTTTTGCTCTTTTTTTAATGGAACAACTTTTTTTGAAGCAGACTTTTTAGGCGATACTTTTCGCAAAATAAAACTATAGAAAAGCGTCAACCCACCATACGTCACCAATAATATTCCTTGTGCAATCAAAAAAATCCATTTCACCGTTAGGGAAAGTGGCAAATGCAGTAAATTTTGTAAAAGAAACTGCAGGGCAAACAAGCCACCTGAGATTCCGATCAAATGATAGTATTTCATACTCTCTCCTTAAAATCAATAAAAAATCAACAGAGATAAGTATACCAAACTTTCTCATCAAATAAAAACAATAGTTATTCAGCGAAATCGTTTTTATTCTTTTGGGATAAAAAGCTCCTTTTTCATAACTCTTAAGAAAGTACTAAGACGGTAATGTAAACGCTTGCTAAAATGTAGGGAGTATGGTATAAAATAAGTGTAAGGGGTCATAAGGGTTCCCAGTAAAGCAGATGCAATAGGATCTGCAGGAACAGAATTGTTATGAAACTTAACAAAGAGACAAAGGACGTGGGAATTTGAGTTACTCCTTACTTACTGAACAGGGTCTAGTGAGTATTTTCTAGTATTTCTTGAGTGGACATCAGAACCTTGAGAAAATACGAAATGGAAGATAACTTACTAGATCTTTTTTTGTGTTTTGCTTTCCATTCCTGCATTCCTCTGTTAAAATGTTCCCACTGAGTTTTTACTAAACAGATGGAGTTAAAAAAAATGAAAATTCATTATCATTTATTAATAAATCAAGCTTCTGGAAGTGGTCACGGCAAAAAAACCGGAGATCGAATCACAAAACTTCTTACCGATAAACAGTTCCATTATTCAACCTATTTAACTGAATACGCCGGACATGAGCATAAAATCGTCGAAGAATTAGTAACGACGACCTTGCAACCTTGGCCGAAAGATCCTCAGACATTGGAGGATAGCGAATTTCCACTGCTGATTGTCATCGGTGGGGACGGCACACTGCATCAAGTATTAAATCAATTTTTTCAAATGAAAGTCGATCTGCCGATTGGTTATATTCCTGCCGGTTCAGGGAATGATTTTGCTCGAGGAATCGGGTTGCCCCGAGAACCAGAAAAAGCCTTTTGGCAAATTGTTAAAGCACAACAGCCGCAAGAGGTAAACATCCTAGCTTATGACGAGAAAATCCAACAAGAAACGGGTATCTTCGTAAATAATGTCGGAATCGGTCTGGATGCAGCCATCGTTCATGCCACCAATGATTCAGCAACAAAAGAGCAGTTGAACAAATACAACCTTGGCTCACTTGCTTATATCACCTCCATTTTGAAAGTTCTTTTCACACAACCGGGATTTCCTATTTTAGTGGAGATTAACGGGCAGGAATTTTCTTTTGACAAAGCCTTTTTATGCACAACGACCAATCATCCCTATTTTGGTGGTGGCGTAGCGATTGCTCCTTCTGCTGATGTGAAAAAAAACAATCTTGATCTAGTGGTGGTTGAACGGATTCCAATGATTAAAATTTTTGGGCTCATTCTAAAATTGATTCGAAAAAAACAAGGAACCTCGAAACATTTCCATCAATTTACTGGTACCCGCCTGCGAATCGTCTCCACCATGCCCCAATATGGTCAAGCGGATGGTGAAGTGTTAGGAAAACGCTCCTTCGATATCACCTTCACAACTAAGAAACAACAAATTTGGTATTGATATTATCCTTCCCTTGATCCAACTTAAAAAAATCCGAAGAACCGCACGTGTTTCTGTCTTGTTTCTACAGATGAACTTGCTGTTCTTCGGATTTTTTATTTATTAAACAATTGCGGTGTGATGCCTTCCATTCCGATCAAAGGATCAATCTCATCGGCAAGGATCAGCTCAATCGTCAATCGAGGTTCCTGCACGTCCTGTGTTTTTATTTCCGATAATTCCTCATTAAACGGCTCATTTGTTTCAGAAACAGTGAAAAGATCCGTTTCCTTTTTTGCGGCTTTTGTTGCTGATCCGGTTTCTGTTGGAGGCGAAGGAAATTCGCTATACGCATCCCCGGTGGTTTGTTCTTCATAAGCAACAATTTTTTGTTGTAGGCCAGGAGAAACGGTATCCGCGGCTATGATTCGCTCCTTTAAGGTCGTTAGGCGAACCGCTGACTCTTGCGTTACGCAAGCTTGGTAGGCTTGCGTTTCCCCTAATAAAATCAACAGTTCTTTGCTGCGGGTAACCGCGGTGTACAATAAGTTTCGCTGCAGCATCCGTTGGTATTGATGAACCATCGGCAAAATCACCATTTTAAATTCACTGCCCTGTGCTTTATGGATTGAGCAACAATAAGACAACGTAATTTTATTCCATTCATTTCGCCGATAAGTGACTTCGGTAGCATCAAATTGAATCACCAATTCATCCACTTTATCTTCCGAATCTTTTGCCAATGTAATGCCGACGATTTGTCCCATATCCCCATTAAACACATTTTCCTCTGGTGAATTGACTAACTGCAATACTTTGTCGCCGATTCGATAGACTGTGTCATTCCAATGGACTTCTTTTTTCGAGCCGGTATTGGGATTGAAGATTTCTTGCATCATTTTATTCAATGCATCAATTCCTGCCGCGCCGCGATACATGGGTGCTAATACTTGGATATCTTGTGGTGTGAACCCTTTTGCTTTGGCTTTGGTCACGATATTTGCGATCAACGGTTCAATTTGATAGGCATCACAACGAAAATACGAACGGTCTTTTTGATTCACGGTAAAATCTGCCGGCAGTTGTCCATTTTTTATTTCATGGGCCAAAGGAATGATACTGGAATCATCTCCTTGCCGGTAAATTTCCGTCAGTTCCCGCTTAGGTAACGCATCAATTTGTAAGAGATCATGAAGAACCTGTCCCGGTCCCACCGATGGTAACTGATCTTTATCCCCAACAAAAATCACCTGCATATTGGTTGGAATCGATTTGAACAATGTGTTTGCCAACCATGTATCCACCATCGACATTTCATCAACAATCAACAAACCACCCTCCAACTCTTTTGCAGAGACAGAAGGGGATTTTTCCCGACCAGTCAGCCCTAATAGGCGGTGAATCGTTCCACTAGGCAGCCCGGTGGTTTCATTCATCCGCTTGGCTGCTCGTCCAGTTGGTGCCGCCAAAAGAATCGGAAACATTTCCTGGGTATACTTTCCGGGATCAAGCTCCAGATCATTTAATTCTGCAAATAATTGCACGATTCCATTGATAACGGTAGTTTTTCCGGTGCCCGGCCCACCAGTTAAAATGAATAATGGTGAACGGATTGCTTCTTTGATTGCTTCTTCTTGAGAACTGCCATAACTGATCTGCAATCTTTTTTCAATGATCCGCAATTTTTTTGCAATTTCCTTTTCTGAATAAGGTAATTTCTTGCGTTTCATCAATCGTTGGATGGAACTGGCAATTCCCCATTCGGCAAAGTATAAACTATTTTCGTAAAGATTGGTTTCCTCTTGCTGAATCTTGCCTTCTTCTACTAACTGAATAATGCTGTTGGCTACTTGCTCCGGATGAATTTCTATAGGTCGGGCGTTTTCCAAAACGCGAATCGTTTGCTCCAACAATTGTTCCGCCGGAGAAAATGTGTTACCGGTCTGCAAGGATTGCTGATTAATTTGATGCAGCACCGCCGCCCGCAACCGTTGCGGTGAAGTCGCCTCGATACCTAGTTGTTCTGCCAAAACATCTGCCTTCTTGAAGCCGATTCCTTCGATGTCTTCCACCAAACGATAAGGATTCTCCTGAAGAACCGTCAATGCTTCATTTTTGTAGGCCTGATAAATCGCAAAGGAAAGCTGACTACCAAAGCCGTACTTTCCTAAGCCAACAATGACTTGATCCATTCCGTGATTCAAGCGAACAGTCTCTAAAATCATTTGGCGCTTCTTCTCCGGTAATCCGCTGACTTGTTCCAGCAAATCTGGCTCTTTAAGCAACCGATCAATGGCTTCTTCTCCTAAAACCGCCACGATTTTTTCTGCAGTCTTCTTACCGATTCCAGGAAATTTCTCACTGGAAAAATAATGGATCAACCCGTTTTCTGAAGTAGGCTGCTCCTGTTGGTAGCTGTTGACTTGCAGTTGTAGCCCATAACGGGGGTGATTGATCAACTCGCCAAAAAAACGGTAGCTTTCCTCTTCTTGAATATCGCCAAAGGTACCGGTAGCAACAATTTCCTTTTCCCGATAATCCGCATTCGTTTCTTGCACGTGAATCAAAAGAACTTTATAAAAATTGCTTGGATTTTGAAAAAAAATAGCGGCAACTGTGCCGACAAAGTATTGTCGTTCGTCTGTCAAGCTGTTGCTCCTTTCTATAATAAAGCATCTCTTCCTGATGCATCACCGAGAAAACTCGAATCATTCCAAACCTCTAACCGATAAGGTAACGCCTTTCGTTCAGAAGTTGTCATGAGAGTCACACTATTATTGACCAGTCCACCCATCTCACGCAGCTGCGCCAATTCTTTTCCAGCCAGCCATTGGATTGCAGCCGTTAACGAAGCCCCGTGTCCCACAAACAACAGCGGTCCTTTTTCCGCGGTAGCTACCGCTTGTGTTACTACTTTTTCGATGCGGTCCAAGGCATGCTGGATTGGTTCACCCTGAAAAATCGTTGGATCATATTTTTCCAAATGAAACCGCAGATTTTTTAATTCATGAGGGTATTTTTCATACATGTCATCAATACGTTGCCCTTCCAGCTGGCCTAACCCTAATTCTTTCAGCCCCTCTGTAGAAATGATTTCGACCGTGTGATCCAGCTGTGCAGCGATGCCTTCTGCTGTCTTTTGTGCCCGCAATGCAGAGCTGGTATATATTTTTTCAAAGGGAACTTCCTTTAAATGCTGCCCTAATAATTTAATTTCTTCGTAGCTGCTTTCAAGCAAAGGAGAATCCCCCATCATCCCTTGAAAACGCCGTTCATTGTTCCATTCTGTTTTTCCGTGACGGGTAAAATATAGCTCCATTTTGCAGCTCCCTCTAATCTAATTTGTCGTTTTCATAATGATGGCTGCGTTCCAACTGAGGGAACCCTTGCTGCCGTAATGCTTCATAAATGACCAACGCCGCGGTATTAGACAAATTCAATGAACGAACATGTTGATCGTTCATGGGAATCCGCAAACATTTTTCTGGATTTTCCCGCATAAATTCTTCTGGTAATCCGGTTGTTTCTTTCCCAAACAAAAAAAAGTGTTCTTGTTGATCAGCAAAATCAACCTCACTATAAACGTGATTGGCAAATTTAGTAATCAAATGTAACGGACGATCTCCGAGAAATGCCAGAAATGCAGGTAAACTTTCATGATAGGTGATGGCAACATCCTGCCAATAATCTAAGCCGGCTCTTTTTAAATGCTTATCATCTGTAGAAAAGCCCAACGGTTCGATCAAATGCAGCGGCGTATTGGTTGCTGCGCAAGTTCTGGCAATATTTCCCGTATTTGCGGGAATTTGCGGTTCAAATAAAACAATATGGTTCATGTCACTGACTCCCTTTCTAGCAAAAACATCTAGTTCTTACTATACCACTAATCCCTATTCTTGGGCACAAAAAAAAACGTATCGGCTCGGTGTAATCACTGCGAGTCGCTACGTTAGTGAAGCTCTTTTCACTAACTTTTATCAGAACAGGAACCTGATAAAAACCAATGAAAAAATGACTTGACGTAAATATATCATTCAAATGGAAATTATGCAACACTTAGATCATAAAAAATTCAAAAAATTTTCATGAATTTGTTCCAATTAACAGATCCACATCAATTGTAATTTTATTTAATGGATTTCTTAGCAACTGCTCCTTGACTTCCGGAGAAACGCCCCATTCCAATGGCGACATTTCCAAAATATCCGCTTGTCTTGCTTCTGGAATCTCAAAGGTATATGTTATTTGTTTTTGTTGGCTCTCAGGAAAAATTTGTTGAAATTTCGCAACAACCTTTTCATTGGAGTAATTTTGTTTCCTCACATCATCAGGATAAAAAGCTTGGCGCAGTTCCCGCAAATAATTTGCTCTGGGAACAATTTTGATCAGTCGCCCATCTGCCTTCATGATTCGTTGAAATTCCTGATAATTTGAGGGAGAAAAAATATTCAACACGGTTGAAAAGCTCTGGTCCGCAAAAGGTAAATTCGTCAGATCTGCAACACACCAAAAAGCCGAATTTGGTTGTTCCGTTGCTAAATAAATCCCCTCTTTGACGATATCAAAACCAATTGCTGTTCGCGGCTGAAGAGCCAGCAGTGCATTTAAAAAGCTTCCTTCCCCGCAACCGACATCCAACAGGGTTTCTCCTTGTAATTGGCGCTGGATTTCTTCCAACATCGGCTGATACATTCCGCTTTTGATCATTCGCTGCCGTGCTTGAAACATGGGTGCATCGTAATCCGATTTGATTTGATGGGTTAGGAAAAAGAGGGTTCCTTTTTTTGACACATCAAAACGATGCTGATTCTCGCAAATCATTCCCGTTTGATTTGGTTGGACTGCCGTTTGGCATAAAGGACAGCGAAACAGGGCGCTGTGGTTTTGGATAAATTGTTTTCCTCGGTCGATTTTCTTTAACATCTTTGCCACCTCAGCTCTACTTTAGCACAGTTCTATGGTAAAATACTACTGAATACGAAGGAGGTTTTTGCTCAATGTTAAAAGAATTTTGTGGGGAAAATTATACCCTAATCCCGGCAGCAATCGCCGCTGGTGCCCGCCGCATCGAATTGTGTGATAATCTGGCAGTCGGCGGTACAACTCCCAGCACAGGTGTGATTGAAGAGGTTTTAAGCTATGCAGGAGAAAAACAGGTCACTGTTATGACGATGATTCGACCTCGTGGGGGAGATTTTATTTACAACGATACTGAATTAAAAATCATGCACACGGATTTGATTGAAGCCAAAAAATTAGGAACTGACGGCGTGGTTTTCGGCTGTTTGACGCCTAGTGGCTGGTTAGATGAAGAAGCGTTAGAAATGCTAATTGAAAATGCGGAAGGCTTACAGATTACTTTCCATATGGCCTTTGATGAAATTCCAACAGAGCGGCAATTTGAAGCCATTGATTGGTTGGCAGATCATGGCGTGGATCGTATTTTGACGCACGGAGGAAAAGCCGGTACTCCGATTGAAGAAAACTTTTCCCGCTTGCAGGAATTGATTGCTTATGCTGGCGATCGACTGATTATTTTACCCGGAGCAGGAATCACCCATCAAAATCTCCAACAAGTCATAGAAGCTTTAGGTGTCCAAGAAGCCCACGGCACAAAAATTGTTCCAATAGAAATTTGACACACATGCAAAAACAGCCCTTGATCGAAAATCTTCCAATCAAGGGCTGTTTGCTGTTAAATAGCCTGCAATAAATCATATTGGGATTGATACAAGTGGTAATACAAGCCTTTTTCTTCCATCAACTCGTCATGAGTTCCTGCCTCGGCAATTCTCCCGCCAGCGACATAGAAAATTCGGTCAGAATTTTTAATCGTTGATAAGCGATGGGCAATGATAAAGGAGGTTCGACCTTTCAGCAGTTCTGCCAAGCCTGCCTGCAATAGTTCTTCTGTTTTCGTGTCGATACTGGATGTCGCTTCATCCAAAATCAAGATTTTAGGATCTGCCAACAATGCTCGAGCAAAAGAAATCAATTGCCGCTGACCGGCAGAAAGAGTACTTCCTCGTTCTTCCACAACAGTTTGGTAGCCATCTTTTAATTCCTTGATAAATTCGTGTGCCCGCACGATTTTTGCCGCCGCGATGACTTCTTCTTCTGTCGCATCCAGTTTTCCGTATTGAATGTTCTCCAAAATCGTTCCAGAAAAGATAAAGGTATCCTGCAACATGACCCCCATCTGACTGCGCAACGACTGCAAGGTCACCTCCCGAACATCGTAGTCGTCGATTTTGACGCTACCTTCATTGATGTCATAAAAACGGCTAAGCAGATTAATAATCGTTGTTTTGCCCGCACCCGTTGGCCCCACCAAAGCAATGCTTTGTCCTTCAGCAATGTGAAAAGAAACATCCGATAAAATATTTTTACCTTCTTCATAGCGGAAGGTCACATGCTCAAAATCTACCACTCCATGAATTGACGGCAATTGTTTGGCAGTGGGTGCATCTTGAATATCCGGTACTTCATCCATCGTTTCAAAGATTCGTTCCAAATAAGCGGTTGCAGTAATCAAAGAATTATAGAAATTCCCAATATTAATGACTGGATTCCAAAAATTATTGATATAACTGATAAATGCAATCAACGTTCCCGTGCTGACATCGACACCTATATTGCGGATACCAACAAAATAAATCAAACACATAGTCAAAACTGAAATATTTTGAACGCCCGGCCACATCAGGAATTGAATTTTGACTGCCTTCATCCACGAACTACGATAATCATTACTGACTTCTTGAAAAATCGCCATATTTTCTTTTTCCCGCGCGAAGGACTGCGTGATTTTGATTCCGGCAATACTTTCATGGATATACGCATTCATGTTGGACTGCTTGTTGCTCAATATTTGATAGGCTTTACGCTGCCGATTTTTGATGAACATCACCATCAAGAATAAAAACGGCAACAGTACCAGACTATACAGCGTCAGCTTTGCATCGATAGCAAACATGAAAATCAATGTGATGATGACATTAAAGACATCCGAAATCAAGTTGATCAGTCCGTTACTCAACAAATCGCTTAATGTGTTGATATAATTGACCACCCGAATCAAAATTTTTCCATGAGGACGATTATCAAAGTAAGCAAACGGCAACCGTTGCAAGTGTTCAAAAATATCAAAGCGCATATCCTTCAACACATCTTGACCAATCTCCGTGATTTTAAAAATCCGATACCGCATACAAATCCCGATAATCACCAACGTCACAAGAAAGGCAACGCCAAGCATAAGCAACTCGGTAACCCGTTTTTGCGGAATCGTTGTGTCGATGGCAATTTTTATAAACAAAGGTGCCAGCATTCCGGCAACATTCGCTAATAAAATCGTTACTAAAACTTTGGTAATACTGCGTTTGTAAGGGGTAATATAATGAGCCAGCCGTTTAAAATCCTGCCAACTGAATTCCTGTTCTAATTCCTCATCGACATCAAACTTATTGCGCGCCATGGGGATCACCACTTTCTAATCCAAGTTGTTTTTGGTACACTTCGTAATATTTTCCTTTTTTATTGACCAGCTCATGGTGGGTTCCCTGCTCCACGACACGGCCTTTTTCCATCATTAAGATCAAATCGGCCTCTCGGACGGAAGAAATTCGATGAGCAATGATAAAGGTGGTTTTTTCACCGGTGATTTTGGTCAATTCCTGCTGAATCTTGGATTCTGTTTCCATATCCACCGCAGAAGTTGTATCATCCAAAATCAAAATTGCCGGATCTTTTGCCAACGCCCGTGCCAAAGAAATCCGCTGCTTTTGTCCCCCAGACAAACCGACACCCCGCTCACCGACGATCGTTTCGTATCCTTGAGGCATACGGGAAATAAAAGCATCCGCATCAGCGATCACCGCCATTTGCTGTACGAATTGGCTATCAGCAAACGGGTTCCCAAAGGCAATGTTATCTGCAATCGTATTGGAAAAAAGAAACACGTCTTGCATCACCATCGAAATATTTTCCCGTAATTGGCGTACCGGATAACTTTTGGCATCCTTGCCGTCAATCAAAACGGTGCCTTCTGTGGGATCATAAAACCGGCCGACTAAATTTACTAGCGTGGTTTTTCCTGAACCCGTCTCTCCTAAAATACCAATCGTTTGTCCTGGTGCGATTTTAAAGCTAACGTCGTCCAGCACCTTGTGAGATGGATCATCCGAAAAATGAAAGGAAACATCTTTAAATTCTACGATTCCCTTAATCGGTTTTGTCAAATATTCCGAACGAACATCAATTTTTGCTTGAGTTTTCAACATTTGCCGTATTTTGATACAGGCTGCTGAAAAACGCTGAACATCATTAATCAACCAGCCGCTCATCCGCATGGGGTTGTTCAGCATCCATAGATAGCCGTTGAACGCCACCAATTCCCCTAGCGTCATTTTCCCCTGAATAACGAACCAGCCACCTAAAATCAAGGCAATGGCTCCCAGACTCCCCGCCATTCCATCCAACCAAGGCAGATAGGTTTGAGAAACTTTAGCGGAGGCTAAGTTTCTTTGCTTGAAATCATCGTTAAAGTGATTAAATTTCTCAATTTCAAAATTTTCCCGAGCAAAAGCTTTAACTACTCGATTGCCACCGATATTTTCTTCCACCATCGAATTTAACCGCGAAAAACTTTCACGAATCTCAAAAAACAACGGTTGGGCTTTTTTTGCCATCCGGTTGGTCAAAATAAAGATGACCGGGGTGATTGCCACCAAAGCCAGCATGAGCTGCCAATTGATGAAGCCCATCACAATAATCGCTGAAACAAACCATACAACACATTCCAAAATATTATAGACAACCCATGAAACAAAATGCCGAATCGCATCCGTATCCCCAGTCATCCGTGCCATGATATCCCCAACACGAGTATGGTTGAAAAAATCAAAATCCAATTCCTGTAGTTTTTTGTACATGTCTTCTCTTAATTCAAAAAGTGTATTTTGTCCGATCCGTTCGCAAATCAACTGGTAGGAATAGCGGACAATCGTTCGAATCACTGTTGTACCGATCATTAACGCTAATAATGGCAATAATAAGTTTGTTTTCTTCTGGGTGATGACATCATCAATCACCATGCCGCCTAAATAAGGATTGACGACGATCAGTAACGCGTTGATCAATAAAAAAATACTGGCTAAAATAATTTTGCGGCGATACTTTTTGGCGTACTGCCAGATCCATTGTGCATTATTCATTTTTTCCCTCCTCGTATGATAAGATTACTCATTTATTTTTATTATGAAATGGTTTTTCTTCTTCATTTTGATGTAAAATGTTCTTAGTAAGAATTATCAATCGGAGAAAACAATGGATTATTTTAATGCACGCACCTTCAACCCTGAACTTTTATATATTTTCGACCCTTGGAACGAACCAGGGGCAGCTTCTAAGATGCATCACCATGATTTTTTAGAAATCAGTTTGGTTTTGGAAGGGGAGGCCCATTATCAATTTGAGAAAATGAATCCCCTTACCTTGCATGCCGGCAATATTCTGCTCTTTAATCCCGGCTATCGTCATGCCGAACGCCAAACAGAGGGAACTTGTTCCCATCAGTTGCACATCGGTATCCGCAATATTTCCTTAGAGGGGTTATCCCGCAATCATTTTCCCAACCAGCGTCCCTTATTGGATTTAGGAAAATACCAGCATCAAGTCATGGAAAAAGCGTGGCTCCTGACGCGGGAAATTGCTGAAAAGCAAAATGAATTTCAAGTCATGCAAAAAGCGCTGGTCATGGAGATGCTGGTGCTGATTTTGCGAGGACTGGAAGAAAAACATAACAATTTAACCCCGTATCTTTCAAAAAAAGAAAAACGCCAACAGCAAATCGTCAATTACACGATTTACTTTTTGGAAAATCATTATGAAGAAGAGATTACTTTAGAAAAGCTCGCCCAAGACCAGTACATCAGCGCGACTTATTTATCAAAAATATTTAAAGAAGCCACCGGCATGAGTCCCATCAATTATTTGATTACAATCCGCCTGAGTCGGGCAAAGGAATTGCTGAAAAATGATAAGCTGTCCATCAAAGAAGTCGCAACCACCGTTGGTTATCAAGACGCCTTTCATTTCAGCAAATCCTTCAAGAAACAATTTGGTACCGCTCCATCCAATGTGGTGCAAGAAAAAAACGAGGAAATCCCCAACTGAAAGGTTGGATTTCCTCGTTTTATTTTTTTAAAATTAACTGCCAATAAAATAACTCATAAATAGACTGGCAATATTAAAATAAATCAATACGCTGGTCAAATCGCTGAGGGTCGTAATAAACGGTCCGCTGGCAACCGCCGGATCAAAACCCAGCCGGTCCATCAGCATGGGAATCAAACTACCTGCCAAATTGGCAACGGTGATGGCAAACATCATGGCGATTCCGATTACAAATCCCAAAATAAAATTTTGCCGCCAGATGCCCACGATAATGAAAATCGTCAAACCAGTGATGGCTCCGGTGACTAAGCCGGTTAAAATTTCGCTGACTACCGTCCGAAAAAAGGAACTGTCCTTTTCATCGTTAATCGCTAAGCGGCGAACCGCCACAGCCAGTGATTGTGTGCCGGCATTTCCGGCAGTACCGGTGATTAAGGAAATAAAGACTGCTAAAATACTCGCTTCACTGACCAAGTCTTCATAGCGACTGATCAGAGTCGCAGTCGCCATTCCTAAAAAGAGCAGCGTAATCAGCCAAGGGAGCCGACGGGCGGCTGCCTTAACTGGATTTTCACTGACTTCTTCAACGTTGACCCCCGCCAACCCAGAGTAGTCACTGGCGGCTTCATCATCGATAACGTCGATAATATCATCAACTGTCACGATCCCTAACAAATGGTCGTCGTAATCGGTGACCGGCAACGCAAGAAAGTCATAATCCCGAAACGTTTGTGCAACATCTTCTTGGTCATCGCCCACAGATACCGAAATAACCCGTTCACTCATAATGTCCGAAATCATTGTGTCATCTTCATTGATAATCAAATCTCTCAACGAAATAACGCCCACCAGCTGATTGTCTTGATCGACAACATAGATATAGTAAATCGTTTCAGCAACATCTGCCTCGTTTTTCAACACGTACATGGCAGAACGCACGGTTTGATTGGCAACGATAGAAACAAATTCCGTTGTCATGATTGATCCAGCAGTATCATCTTCATAGTGAAGCAGTTCTTTAATTTCACTGGCATCTTCGGAAGTCATCAAACTCAAGTACTTGGCGACTTGTTTTTTATCCAGCGTATTCAGCAAATCCACGGCGTTATCTGTATACATTTCAGATAACATGTCTGCGGCATAACGAGGACGCATTTCCGATAAATAATCCTTCATGTTTTCGTCATCTTCTTCAATGACGTCAAACATGTCCGCTAATTCTTTAGGTGATAAATAAGCATAGACTAAATGACGTTGCGTTTCATCGAGAGACTGGTAGAATTGTCCCTGCTCATAGATATGCATCTCCAAAAAATTATCACGAAATCCTTGAATTTCATTTGCTTGAAGCGCTTGTCGCAATTCTTCAAAACGTTCTTCCAGTTCTTCTGTTTCGTCCAATCTCTCTCACCACACTTAGTCGTTTAATTTCGTTGCCAACTGCTGCATATCCTGCGGCAGTTCCTGATAAAATTCTAGTAATTCATTTGTGAAGGGATGATAAAAATGCAGCTCATAACAGTGCAATGCTTGCCGCATAATCCCAAGATCCAATCGCCCCTCGTACAATTCATCTCCCAATAATGGACAACCAATTGCTGCAAAATGGACACGAATTTGATGGGTCCGCCCTGTATGAAGCTGGATGTCCACCAACGCCATGGATTCATTCCTTTTTTCAAGCCAATATTCTGTTTTGGCGTACCGCCCGGTTTCGTCAACCTTTCGTTTTAAAAGAGAGGTATAATCCCGTGCAATCGGCAAAATGATTTCATCGTGGGCTTTTAAGGTCGACAGCTCGCCACTGACAAGCGCCTGGTATTTCTTAAAAAACTTTTTTTCTCTTAATTGATTATCTAATTTTGCATGGGCAAAGCCATGTTTTGCAAATACCATTAAACCAGATGTATCGCGATCCAAACGAGTAACGACATGGATCACCTGATCTGGATAGTTCTGTTTTTGATAATAGGCTTTGACACGATTTGCCATCGTTTGATTGGGATGATATTGCGCTGGAATCGAAGAGATTCCGGCTGGTTTATTGACAATCAATAAGTGTTCATCCTCAAAAACAATGTCAATCGGTGTCGGGTCTGCCAACATGGTTTCATGTTCCCCTTCGTCAGGAATCACAATAGTTACCGTATCATTTGCCGTCAAAGAATACAAGACATTTTCTATTTGATCGTTGACGAAAATCTGTCCGCCACGAAATTTTATTTTTGCCAATAATCCTTTTGAAATTCCCTGTTCCTTCAAAAAAAATTTTACTTTTTGCGGTTGATTTTTTTGGAATGTATAGGTAAATTTCATTCGTCTTCTCCGATAAAGGCATCCTTGACCCGATGCCAGAAGTGCATATGGCGATAAGATGCAAACTGAATTCGTTCGTCTGCAATGCGGTAATAGATTCTATCAATCTCATCTTGTTGGATGTCCAACGAATCTACTGTAATCAAATAATCATTACTGTCTTGCAGCTTAATTTCCAGCCATTCTGAATCTGCGATCACAATCGGTGAACCCAATGTTCGGAAAACACGATTGTTTAATGAAGCAATCTCCGCCAGTTGAATCGCATTAATGCTGGGATGCAATACTGCACCGCCAACGCTTTTATTGTAGGCAGTAGAGCCAGTGGGGGTCGACACCGACAACCCATCTCCCCGGAAGCGTTCAAATAACTCATCTTTGATGTAAACATCAGCGACCATCGTTCGACTGCCCCGTTTGATTGTGGATTCATTCAATGCCAAGAAATGTTTATCCGGTTTTCCATTCGAGTAGCGAATCACAACATCCAACAGCGGATAACTGACACTCTGTCCCCGATTGCTTTTCAAACTATCCACTAATTCTTCTAACTCATAATCCCGCCAATCAGTATAAAAACCCAGATGTCCGGTATGGATGCCCAAAAAGCTAACCTCTTTCAAGCGGTGGTTGTAGCGATGAAAAGCCGACAGCAACGTTCCGTCGCCCCCAACAGAAAGAACCAACTCCGGTTCATGTTCATCAAGCGTGATGTCTGCTTTTTTTAATAAGTCGATTAGTCGTTGGACAACTTCAATCGTTTGTTTTTGCTGATTATACACCACCGCTACTCGCAACCTGCTCATTCCTCCTCCTGATCGATGGACGCACGATAATACACATCATCGGATTTTCCTCGCCCATGGGAAAATAATCGCTGGGCTTCTTGGATTTCTTCTCGAATACTGGACATTTCTTCATCCAATTGATAGGCAGCTTCTGCCGCACGTTTCAACCGTTCACTCATCTCTTCTGGAAAAGCACCTTGGTATTTATAATTTAACGAATGTTCAATCGTCGCCCAAAAATTCATTGCCAAAGTCCGAATTTGAATCTCCGCCAAAATTTTCTTCTCTCCGCTGATCAATTGGACTGGATACTCAATCACCAAATGGTACGAACGATAGCCACTGGCTTTTTTATTGGTGATGTAATCCCGTTCGATAATGACTTTCATGTCTTTACGATTTCGCAAAATTTGGACGACTTGATGAATATCTTCAACAAATTGACACATAATTCGCAAGCCGGCGATGTCGGACATTTCTTCTTCCAGACGTTCCATCGGGATATGCCGAATCTGACTTTTTGTGATGATGCTGTCTACCGGTTTCACACGACCGGTTACAAATTCAATTGGTACATGTCGATTCTGTTCGCGAAATTGTTTACGGATTCCCCGCAATTTCACTTTTAATTCTGAAACTGTTTGTTCATAAGGAGCTAAAAAGCCTTCCCAATCTCGTTCCATATTGATCCCTCGATTTTCTTATAGCATTCAATCTACATTTTACCATAAAGGAAGCAAAATCTTTAGTACCCAATCGCTGACAGAAAATGATTCTATTTTTTCGGTAGATAATGAAAAAACACCGTTTATTAAAAAAGCGCAAATTTTTGTCAAAAATACCTCTTTTCATTGACGTTTCCTGCCATTTTATGACAAAATATAAAAATACGGAAAAGAGTGAAAAGAATGAAATCAGTTGAAATCGAATTCAAAACAATGATTACTGAAAAAGATTTTCTCCGACTGCAAACGTATTTTCAATTTCAAACGTCTGATTTTCATCTACAGGAAAATCATTATTACGACACCGAAGATGTCCGCTTACGGAAAATGCATTGGGGTTTACGGATTCGTCTGCTAGCGGATCACGCTGAACTGACATTGAAAACACCTCTTACAGAAGGATTATTGGAAACTACAGATCGTTTGTCTCTTGCTGAAGCACACAACTATGTAAAAAAACAACAGCTTCCGACAACTGGCACAGTCGCAGATTACTTGATTGCTCATGGGCTTTCACCAGAAGATTTACGGGAAACGGCCTGCTTAAAAACCAGTAGAGCGGAAGGTAGGATCCTCGAAGGTCTTTTGGCGTTGGATGAAAGCTGGTATGGAGAACACCATGATTTTGAATTAGAGTTGGAAGTGGTGAATGCCCAAAATGGGGCAGAAGCATTTCAACAATTATTGAAAAAATTGGAGATTCCCTACATTCCGGCACAAAACAAAATTTTACGGGCACTGTCTGCCAGCTAACAAGCGCTTTATTTTTCTTTTTTTATTTTTTCTGTTAAGTTAACCATAAGAATATTACTGTGTAGGATCTAAATTTGGGGGAGATTCAGTTGATCGAGATTTATCTATTTGTCAATCCGTTGGGGCCAGTTTGTCTACAGTCAGAATTAGATATGCTGAAATACATAGAAAAAAGCAAGAAAAAGATCCAATTTCGTGTCTTGCCACTCGTTAACATGACAACGATTAGCGATATCATGACACGACGAGGAATTGAAAAACATGATATCCTTGCTCGAAACACTTTGTTTGAAGATACATACGCTGCGGCATTGGATTGCAAAACGATTCAGCTGCAAGGCAGAAAACGTGCCAGAGATTTTCTAATGAAGCTGCAACATGCAGTCGGCTGCCTTAAAAGAAACTATTCTTCTGAATTAGTGGAAGAATTGGTTTTAGAAAGTGGCGGCGATTTGCCGATGTTCCAAGAAGACCGGTCAACCCAACTTGTACGTGACCTGTTCCAAGCCGATCAAATGATTGCTCATGAAATGGGAATCGTCAAACATCCTTCCTGTGTCGTCTACAACTATGCTTGTGAAAGAGATTATGGGGTTTTGTTGGAAGGCGCAGAAGCGTTAAAAGATCTGCCAAAACTTTGTCAGACTACAGATGAAAATTATCAAATTTTTCATATTGAAGGCTACTTAACTCGTGAAAATGAGCGGCGAATCGCTCACTTAAAACTCGTTTAAAAAGGATAAGACAACTGATCATAACGACCAGCTGCCTTATCCTTTTTCTATTATTCGAGTTCAGCTACTACTTTTTCAAGTTCATTTAAGCGTTGTTCAAAGACTTTCATCGCATCTTCGATATATGCGGCTTGAGTCATATCTACCCCTGCTTTTTTCATTACTTCGATTGGGTAATCGCTGTTGCCAGACTTCAGATAGGTTAAATAGTTTTCCAATGCGTGAGGCTCTTGATCTAGAATCTTTTTCGCCAAAGCAGAAGCTGCAGAAAAACCAGTTGAATATTGGTATACATAATAATTGTAATAAAAATGAGGAATTCGAGACCATTCCAGTTTGATTTCCGGATCTTTTTCTACACTTGGACCGTAATATTTTGCGTTCAATTCACCATAATAATCACTTAAATATTCGCTGGTCAATGGCACCCCTTTAGCATCTTCTGTATGAATAAAATGCTCAAATTCCGCAAATTGTGTTTGACGGAAAATCGTTCCCTTGAATCCGTCTAAATAGTGATTCAATACATACGCTTTAACCCGAGGATCTGTTTCGGTTTTTAATAAATATTCGGTTAAAATATTTTCGTTAGTGGTTGAAGCAATCTCTGCCAAGAAAATGGAATAATCCCCATAAACGTAAGGTTGATTGTTTCTAGTAAAGTAGCTATGGACACTATGACCCATTTCATGAACTAGCGTAAATAATTGGTCCAAGGTATCATGCCAATTCAATAAGATATAAGGCGCTGTATCGTAAGCACCGGAAGAATAAGCGCCGCTGCGTTTGCCTTTATTTTCGACTACATCAATCCAACGGCTGCCAAAGGCTTCTTCTACCACCTTCAAATATTCTTCTCCCATTGGTTGCAAAGCTTCGAGTGCTTTTTTCTTTGCATCGTCAAAATTATAAGAAATTGGTGCTTCCCCTAGAACTGGTGTGTACATATCATACATATGCAATTCGTCGACCTTCAATAATCGTTTTCGCAAAGCAACATAGCGATGCAACAATGGCAAATGTTTATTCACCACATTTACTAATGTATCATACACACTTTCTGGGATATGGTTAGCCGCTAAAGATGCCGCCCGAGCAGAATCATAGTTGCGGACTTTTGCTTTAAAATTGTGTCCCTTAACGTGGGCGCTCAAGGTAGAAGCAAACGTATTACGGAATTGTTCATAGACACTATACAATCCTTTGAAAGCTGCTGCACGAACTTCACGATCTGTATTTTCCATTAATTGACCGTAAACTCCATGAGAAAGTTGGATTTTTTCGCCTTTTTCATCAGTGATCGTTGGAAACACTAAATCGGCGTTGTTCAAAATAGCAAACGTATTGCTGGATGCACCAAAGACTTCACTTGCCCCTGCCAACAATGATTCTTGTTCTGCTGGCAAAACATGAGGACGGTTGTCAACGATTTGCTTCACATAATGACGATAGTCACTTAATTTTGGTTCTTCTTCAAAGTAATGCCAAATTTTTTCATCACTTAATTTTAAAACTTCTGGTTCAAACCAGGAAATCGCTTCGCTGGCTTGTGCTAATAAACTGCTGGCACGAGCATAAATTGCTTGATAGGTGGTATTAGCTGTATCTTGGTCATTTTTCAGATGTGAATACACATATAAGGTTTCCAAATTTCGGGAAACTTCAAGAACATATTCCAAAGCCGCTAGGAAAGCAGCTGCACCATCAGCTAAAGTTCCTTGATATTTTTCTGAACGCTTCAATTCTTCTGTCAAAGAAGTAAAAGCTGAATCGAAGGCCGCATCATCAGCAAAAATTTTGGTTAAATCCCATGTAACTTCTTCTGAGAACGCGTCTCTTGTTGGCAATTGTTTTGTTTCTGACATCTTATCCACTCCTTGTTCTTTTTAATGTATTAAATTTTCTTAATAGAAAATTTAGTCTGATTTTCACGCCGTATATCATTCCACTAGTCATCTTGATAAAAGAGGAACTGATATCCTTGTTCTTTTTAATGTATTAAATTTTCTTAATAGAAAATTTAGTCACGTTCTCTCGCCCTATCCTCATTCCACTAGTCATCTTGATAAAAGAGGAACTAAACTCCTTGTGCAACTGATTCTATCTTATCATATTATTTTCAAAAAAATGTGTAAAAAGTCTGAATTTTCTTTTTTATCTTTGCGTAAGCACTTGGCATTCAAGGTAGCACTTTTGTAAAACGATTTCCTGAGGAATCATAGGAAAGGACCAGTCCCAGTTAAGTTGTTGAATTTTTTCTTTCCATCCCTCAAAAGGCAAGCCTGCTTCAAAAAAACTCCGTAACAGCAGCATACGATCTGCAAAAAAGAAATACCCCAAGCTCGGCTGATAACACCAATCGGGCAGTGTATTTAAGGATTGATGTCGAAAATAAAGTTGTTCTTGCAGTAACAAAGTAGGTTTATGGCAACGTTGCAATTTGTGGGTAAGATGGTCTCGATAGTGACGAGCTTGCCATGCAGTAGGAGCTACCCTTTGTTGGCGACTCATTTGCCACTTCTTTTTCAGTTTCCAGCTTTTGATGTCAAATGAAATTCCTTGTTGATAATGCCATGAGGAAAGCGAAACCTTTTGAAGGCGTCGGGCTGCAACATCCAGACACCAAAAATGAATACCTGATTGAGAAAGTCTGCAACAAGCTTTTTGAAATTGGCTCAACTGAGTCGTGGGAAAAAAACGGCTCCCCAAAATCCACCATGGATGATACCCATGGCGCTGATAATTTTCTGTCCGTTCCAAAAATCGAACAAAAGGCAAAGAAGAGCACTGAAACTCAATCGCACGCTTTTCCCACAAGACATCCGGACGCTGTTTTAAATTTGGCAGATAAGCTTCGAGTTTTGCCTGCTTCATGGGAAAAGTCTCCATAATCATGCGTTTTCCCTCTACATGTTCCCAAGTTTCTCCTTCACTAAATGATTGGCAATCCGCTTTAACATGAGCAAAGTGGGGAATTTTTCGACTACCTTGTTTAAAGCGAACCGGTTTTCCACAACTTGGGCAAACCAAACGATCTTGAATTTTTTTCTGATAATCAAAGCTTGCGATCAATTCTTCTTGATTTCGCGCAACTAACATAAAAATCACCTCAAGAAAAAATACGCAAGTTTGATTTTTTTCCACAAAAAAACACTTGCTTGAAACGAAGCAAGTGTTCGGGTTTAATGAAAATAATGACGGGTCAATGCTAATGCATCATGTTCCATCAACTGTTTCCCATGTTCTGCCAAAACTTCCGGCGTCACATGGCTTTTTCGAGCAAATTCAGATAAGTGAGATAAAATATCTTTGACCTCGCTGTCAAGAATCAATTCATCAAGAAATTGGATTTCCAAAAAGTAGAAATCGTTCATTTCATAAAGGTCAGTGATTGCACAATCTAATTGGACCTCATTAGCCAATTGGATCATCTGTTCAAAATCCACCATCTCTAAAACAAAATGACGTTTGACTTCCTCTGGTTTGGTATTTTCTTCCAGCTGATCTGCCACGTGTTTTTTCAAAAAGTCAGTGATTTCTTCTGGTGAGCCGCTACCCATTTCTTCAAATTGGGACAGGTCTTCTGGTTGAAGATTTTTGCTGATAAATAATTCTAATCCATCACCCTTCGGAAGAACTTGAAAAGTAACTGCATCGCTGCCTTTGAATTCTTCATCAATATCGACCTCTTCTAAAATGCTGTAGAAAAAGTTTTCTATTTCATTTTGGTTGCCCAGCAAGTCCAGAAAAGTGATTCCTCGAGCAGCTAAATCTTCACCCTTGATCATCACACGAATCGTATTTTCATTGATATGTTCCATTTCCATCTTAGCTACACCTCACTTTTGTACTCGCATTATAGCTACATTGTAACGGAAGAAAAGGAAAAGTAAAGCAAAAACTACAATTCCTAATAGAAAGAAAATAATTTTTTGGCTGCGCTTTTCTTCCTAGTACTTCCCTGCTTAGACGAGAAGTTGTTCTCTTTTGTCAAAAAAAGGAAGCAGATCGTTTTCAACCTGCTTCCCTTCGTTTTTTCTTCTATAATCCAGCCATGAGCTGTGCATGCCGTAATTCTAATTGTCGTACTTCTCTTGGTAAGAAGCGACGAATCTCGTCTTCGTTGAAACCAACTTGCAGACGTTTTTCATCGATCATAATCGGACGGCGCAAAAGTCCAGGATTTTTTTGGACAAGATCCAATAACTCTGGCAATGGCAACTCATCTAAATCGATATTCAATTTTTGAAAAACTTTCGAGCGGGTAGAAATAATTTCTTCTGTTCCGTCTTCGGTCATTTGCAAAATGGCCTTTAACTCAGAGATATTCAACGGTTCGGAAAAAATATTTCTTTCAACGAACGGAATTTCGTGCTCTTGCAACCACGCACGAGCTTTTCTGCATGACGTACAGCTTGGGGAAGTATAAAGTGTCAACAACGGTATCACTCCTTTTTATTATATAAAGGATTCTGTAACAGCAATCTCTTTATCTTTAATATGATTATATTATATCGAATACTCACTTAAATATCCAGTACTTTTTTAACTTTTTTTAATAAAAGTAATCGATTCAAAATAATATAACCGTTATAAACATACGCTTTCATGCTTTTTCATTTTTCTAAAATGAGTATTTTCACATTTATTTCCAATAAAACTTCTCTTATACAACAGTTCTTTCAAACTGTATTATTTATAACATAGAAAAGTGAAGAAACATTGTTATTTCTATAAAAAATGTTTTTTAATTTTTTTCTATTAAGAATTATTCTTGTCTGGAATCATCTGAAAAACTTGCCATTATGAGAAAATCGACCACAAGTCTCTTTCGAACAAATGACCGAAATAACAGTGATGCTGATTACAAAACATATTTTTAGTTATTTGTTAAGAAAAGGATGCGCAAAATCTGTATTATCTTTTTGAAAGAAAGCTTCTTTATTTTAAAAAAAACACTTCTTTTTATTCTTTCCGTTTTTTTAGTTCTTTCATAAGAACTTTCACAAAGAAGAATGTATTAAAAAACATAAAAAAAACCCTAAAAAAGCTGATTTTATTCTAAAATCAGCTTTTTTTCATGAATATTTGACTATTTTCTGAATTGTGCATCATACAATCCCCGATAATGTCCACGTTTAGCCATCAATTCTTCGTGGGTTCCTTGTTCTAAAATCCCTTGATCACTGACCACGATAATTCGGGTAGCATGCTTGATGGTTGCCAAACGATGGGCAATAATCATCGTTGTTCGTCCTTTCGCAAGGGAATTCAGTGATTCTTGGATAACTTGTTCTGTTTCTGTGTCCAAAGCCGAGGTTGCTTCATCCAAAATCAAGATAGGCGGATTCTTCAAAAACATCCGTGCAATTGCGACCCGCTGCTTTTGTCCTCCGGAAAGTTTGACGCCCCGTTCTCCAATCACAGTATCCAATCCATCCTTCATTTGCTGAATCACACTGTCTAAATGTGCCAATGACACCGCCTGCAAAATCTCTGCTTCACTAGCTTCCAATTTTCCATACGCAATATTTTCCCGAATCGTTCCTGGGAACAAAAAGACATCCTGTTGAACAATCCCGATTTGATCTCGTAAAGATTCTAACGTCATGGATTGGATATCTCGACCATCGATAGTAATCTTGCCTTCCGTCACCTCATAAAATCGGGGCAACAGATTACACAATGTCGTTTTCCCAGAACCGCTTTGACCGACGAAAGCCACCGTTTCTCCCGGGTGAATCTCTAAATTAATATGATTCAAAACTTTTTGAGAATCCATATAGGAAAAGGAAACATCCTCATAAATAATATGCCCGTTCAAATGATCCACCGCAACTGCATCTGGACGATCAACAATCAGCGATTTTTTGTCCAATTCTTCCGTCAGCCGTTTGAAACCGGCGATACCTTTTGGGTAGCTTTCGATCATGGTGTTGACCTTTTCGATAGGACGAACAAAAACATTGGATAAAAGAATAAAGCCGACAAAATCTCCATACGTGATTTCTTGGCGAATCGTATAATAAGCACCGAATATCAAGGCAAACAAATTGATTAGACGGATCAAAAAGTAATTATAAGAAGAACTTAACGCCATCACTTTATAGAAAGTAATCTTTGATTGTCGATAAGCTTCGCTCAATCCATCAAAACGCTTTGCCTCAAACGATTCATTCGCAAAGGATTGGGTGACACGGATACCACTGACTGAAGCTTCTACTCCCGCATTGAATTCCTCAAGATTTTCATAAATTTTCGTGTTGACCTTGGTCATTTTTTTATTGAAAAAGACCAATGCAATTGTAATCAACGGCAACAACGCAAACGTCGCAATTGCCAACTGCACATGGGTATGCAGCATCAATAAAAAAGCACCAATCAACGTCATGATCGTGATAAAAACATCTTCCGGTCCATGATGGGCAACCTCCGAAATTTCAAAAAGATCTGTGGTCAAGCGACTAATCAGCTTCCCGGTCTTTTGATTGTCATAGTATTCAAAAGATTGCTTTTGCAAATGCCGGAACAATTCCCGACGCATATCCGTTTCAATGTTGACCCCCAGCTTATGACCGAAAAAGACAACGATATATTGTAAGACAGTGTTCAAAAGATAAAAAACCAGTAACGCCAAACAAGCCAGTAGAATAATCCGAAAATTTTTCATCGGCATGATCTTGTCAATCACTTGATTGACCGCAACTGGAAAAGCCAACTCCAGCAGACCAGCCAAAACAGCACAGGAAAAATCTAAAATAAATAATTTCTTATAGGGACGATAATAACTAAAAAAACGTTTTAACAATGGGTATCCTCCTTCATTTTCAGGTAGAAAATTTTTGTCAGCATTCTACCAATCTTCCTTTCGAGCTAGTCCTTCCACTAAACAACAGCTTTAAGGTACTTCATCCATTATAATCAAACTTTCACTGGTTGCAAAATCATTTTTCGGTCAAAAAAACTGAAAATCGATAAACCTTGTCCTTATCGTAAAATATGAAATTAAGTAGATAAAACCTTTATTTATCGGGCTTTATCGTCTTTCTTTTCCGCTTAAATTCCGCTAGAATGAATCAGGAATCTTTTTTGAAAACTTACAGAAATTGAAAGGCGTGGCAATTTTTTTGATTGAATCAGTAGTTTTTGACGTAGATGATACGATTTATGACCAGCAACAACCCTTTAGAAATGCAGTGACCCGTTTATTCCCTTTAGTGACTCCGGAAGACATGAGTGACTTGTATTTGCGTTTTCGTGTCCATAGCGATGAAAATTTTGGCAAAGTAATCACGGAGGAATGGACGCTAAGTTACATGCGAACCTTCCGTATCAGCCAATCTTTGAAGGATCTCGATTATCCCCACATCACCGAAGCAGAAGCCTTGCAGTTCCAACAGATTTACGAAGAAGAACTGGATGCCATCACAATGCACGAAGAAATCAAAAAGACGTTGGATTTTTTGAAGAAAAAACAAATTCCGATTGGTATCATCACCAACGGCCCCACCGACCATCAGTACAAAAAGGTGTTGCAATTAGATTTATTGGACTGGGTCAACAAAGAACATGTCCTTATTTCCCAAGCGACTGGATTTCAAAAACCGGATGCAGAAATTTTTCATTTAGCTGAAAGAAATTTTGAAATGCAGCGGAAGAATACTCTGTACATCGGTGACAGTTTTGAAAATGATGTCGTAGGCTCAAAAAAAGCCGGCTGGAAATCCCTGTGGTTCAATCATCGTAATCGTAAAGTGCCAACAGGTGAACAGCACATCCATGACATCGAATTGACTTCTTTTGATCAAATTTTCCCTACGATTCAAGCTATTTTTATCTAGGCTTCGTTCTATCCCTGGACTAGGTTATTCACCCGTTTGCTAAGAAATAGAAAAATCTATTCTAAAATGAACCACCCCCAAAAAGTTAGACCAAAAATCGAACTTTTGTGGGTGGTATTTTTATGACTAACTATAGGGTCAAATTCAAATGAACGATTTTTCAATGCTCTTATTACATGAAAAAAGGAGGGGATTTCTCCACTCCTTGAATGCCTAACTTTTTGAGATCACTCTAAAAAAGGATAGATTTTTTTTGCTTCGGCTAAGGATTTTTGAATAATTACATCTGACAACAATTCTAAATCCTCAAAATTTGGGTCCTTTTCAATCACAACATCAAGCACCGTATACTTGGGCATTGCTTGCTTTTCTTGATTCCAACTGAGATTTTTCAGTTTCTCCCACTGGCGTATTTGTTCTTCTGCATTTTGTGCCATTACCCACAACTCAAATCGGAGCTGATGATGGTTTAAAACAAGTCCAAATCTAAGTTTCTTCTCCCTGAGAAATTCGTCAAAAAATGGAAAATAGGTATAATCCATGTACCCCAGCGAGATACCCCCTACTTTATACTCCGTCGTTGCTTTGGAAAAATCAGTCCGTAGTTTTTGAACAAAAAAAATCAAGTTACTATAGGCATTGCAAATCGGGCTGCCTTCATAAACTTGTTGCCTGTAAAACTCAATCTCTTCACTAAGCTTTCGCGTCATGTCGTTCCCTCCCATTTGTGAACTTACCCTTTTTTTGCCGTTGAATGTCTAAAAACACGCCCGAGAAAATTTACCAGATTTCACCTTTCCAGAATCTTCCTCGCACGTGTCTCACAGACATTCTTCGAACTTTTCTATTCTACTTCTTCACCAATACTCAAAATCATTCGAATATCATCTTCGGTCATTTGTTGCAGTTGGGTTTCGTTTCCTTGGATCACTTTTTGGAACAGCTCTCGTTTTTCATTTTGTAATGAATCCATGCGTTCTTCTATCGTTCCTTCTGCAATCAGTCGCCACACCTCAACGACTTTTTTCTGTCCAATTCGGTGTGCCCGTGCTGCTGCTTGTTCTTCCACTGCAGGATTCCACCACAAATCGTAGAGAATCACGGTGTCGGCACCGGTCAAGTTCAAGCCGGTTCCTCCAGCTTTCAAGGAAATCAAAAAGACATCTCTTTCTCCTCGATTGAAGGCTTCCACCATTTTGATTCGTTCCTTTGGTGGCGTACTGCCTCGTAAATAAAAGCACTCCAATCCCATTTCCTGCAATTCTTCTGCAATGATCGACAGCATGCTGGTAAATTGAGAGAACAATAAAATTCGCCGGTTATTATCCTTTGCCGCCACAATCAAATCTTTGGCTTGTTCTAATTTTCCAGAGGTACCTTCGTAATCATCCAAAAAGAGTTTGGGATCACAACAGATTTGCCGCAAACGGGTAAGTCCCGCAAGAATACTAATCCGGTTTTTCTTGAAGGTCGCCGCATCCATTCGAGTGATTTCCTCTTGCATTTGTCGCAGATACGCCAGATAAATTCGTTTTTGATCCTCTGTCAGTACACTATAATAATTGGTTTCGATTTTTTCCGGCAGGTCTTGAAGAACAGTTTTCTTGTCTCGTCGTAAAATAAACGGCTTAATCATTTTAGCAATTTCTTCGGCCGCCATCTCCCGAAAAGAATACTTATTTGGGAAAAAGCCCGGCATAATCATTTGGAACAAGGACCACAGCTCCGTCAAATTATTTTCAATTGGTGTTCCGCTCAAAGCAAACCGATGTAAAATTTGCAAAGAACGCAAGGCTTGCGCAGTTTTTGTGCTGCTGTTTTTTACCATCTGAGCCTCATCCAAAATCAAATAATTCAAGTGCATTTCCTGATAACGATCGATGTCTTGCCGCAAACTTGCATAAGAAGTAATAAAAATATCCGCTTCTTCCGTCAGCAAAGATTCTCGTTCTTGACGATTACCAGTCACCACTTGCGCCTTAAGATTAGGGGCAAAGCGTTTGATTTCCTGTTGCCAGTTATAGGTTAGACTGGCGGGTGCCACGATCAGAGCTTGGATTGCACCGATTTCTTGTTTTTCTGAAAGCAGGTAAGCAATCGTCTGCAAGGTTTTCCCAAGACCCATTTCATCTGCCAAAATACCGCCAAATTGATAATGACTCAACATTTTCAGCCATTGGAATCCCGTGACTTGGTATTCCCGCAAATTTGCCTCTAATCCTGTTGGCAAGGTTGCCAGGTATTTTTCCGGATGAGTTAAATCAGTCGCCATTTGTTCAAAACTAGCACTAAATGTTGCCGAAGTGTCGGCTAATTGTTTTTGCAGCTGTAACCCTTGGTGCCGAGGAATCTGTACCACCCCTTTTTTGGCATGGATTACTTCCCGGAATTTTTTCAAAATCTCACTGGTTTGTTGAAACTCCTCGGATTCAAGGGACAGCACTTGCCCATTTTCCAACGTGTAAAATTGATCCTGCCGCAATAACCCTGCCAAAATTGCATCGATTTCCTGCTCATCGATTCCGGAAATGTCAAATCGCACATCCAGCCACGAGCCTTCTTCGGAAACCGCAATTTGTGGGCGATGTTGGCCGGCATCAAGATACATTTCCCGCAGTTTCTTTCCAATTCGTACGGTTCCTAATCGCCGCATGAGGGGAATTTCAGTGGTAAAGAATCGGAAAAGATCTCCACCCGTCGGCAATGGTTTGATCCATCCTTCCTCTGTTTGAGAGAAATTCAGCTGTTGTAGTAAATGCCGACTCCGTTGTTCATTTTTGATATCACGCAAAATTTCCGGATGATTTTTGGGAAGAACCGTATGTTTTTTATCACTTGAAAAAATAACTTCTCCATACTGAAAATCCAACTGCAAAGCAATCTGTCCTTTTTTCTTCCGCAAGGTAAAGGCCACCGATAATGGCGCATCACTGATTTCTTCTGAAACCGCCGGATCAATAGTAACCATACCAATTTTTCTCAAAAGTGGCAGCACCTGAGTAAATAAAGCCGATAATTCCGCTTTACGGTACTCAATCGTTGGTTGTTCCAAGCGTTTCAACAATTGATCTAAAGTACCATAAACCGCCATTTGTTCCGCAGTTAGTTGGTAAATTTGGTTCTCCATAATCCCCCAATTGTAGTGAGACAAAACTTTTTGGAAATTTTTCGTAATTGTCAAATAGAACTGCTCTTGGTCTTTCGTCAGTTGAAAGGCCAGCGGATGACTTTCTTTTGCAAACTGCAATTTAGAAAGTTTCTTTTCACCAACGATCAAGGTTGTGGGCACCGCTTGCATTTCTTGAAGCAATTCTTCCCCAAAAGCCACCGGCAACAGTAAATATTTTTTGTCCAATTTTCCCTTCACTTGAATGCCGGCTTGTCCAATCAGTTGTTGTGTCTGGGCGATACCCGCCAATTTCCGCAACAAATCATTGACTGCCGGGGAAAAAGCCGTCTCTGATAATTGGAAAGGATATTGCTTATTGATCAAAATCTTTTTTTGCTCTTGACTCGCTTGCAAAAATTTATAAATATTTTTAATGACATACGTCCGCTTAGTTTCTTGATAGCCTAAGCGAGCAGAAATACCGATCACTGAAAGTTCTTCATGGTAAGGATTGGTCTCCAAAATATCCAGTTGAAATTCTACAGTCAATGGAGCCGTTTCTTTGTCTTCTTCTTTTTGCAATCGAGAAAAACCATTCGTAAACATCTCTGATGCAGAAAAAATCGTTTTCTGCGGAATATCCTCCGCTTGGATACTTCGTGATTTTCCCTGTTGCCGTAAATACAGCTCAACAGCTACCGTGTGTTTGCAATAGTGATGTTCTTCCCAGTAAGGACATTGACAAAAATCTTCCTCTTTCGCCGTTGCATCCAACTCGATACGATATAATTCACTACCTAAAACCTCTGCATGCCAAACTTTATTCGCTGGATCCGGGGTCACCGAAAGAACGCGGCCTTCTTTGACGTATGTACGCCCTCGTTCAATTACTTTTTCTGGTATACTCCACTTCACATGGGTTCCTCCTTGTCGGTTTGTTTTCCCGTAACTTTTTTAACGATTTAGAAACTCACGACCGATAAGCAATCGTGCTTTGTCCGCTGCCATTGGTTTGCACCAACAATTGTTGGGTGACACGTTCTTTCAATTCCCGCACATGGCTGATAATGCCGATCATCCGTCCTTCATTTTCAATCATTTCCAAGGCTTCCATCGCCATTTCCAACGATTCCTCGTCTAAAGAACCAAAGCCTTCATCGATGAAAAGTGCCTCGATAGCGACTCCCCCAGAACGATTCTGTATGACATCTGCCAAAGACAATGCTAATGCCAACGCTGCAATAAAGCTTTCTCCGCCAGACAAGGTGTGTGCCCGCCGTGAAGCACCGGCATTGTCATCATAAATATTAATCTCTAATCCTGTGTTCTTTTTATTGCCATTCACTTGATCTGCCAATTCAAATTGATACCTGCCCCGTGTCAAGCGCAGCAGTCGTTGATTAGCCAACGCTAAAATCTCCGCCAGATACGCCTGCAGTACATAGCGCTCCAAGCTTGTTTTATACGGATTATCCCCATTGATGGTTTGAAATAATTGTTGCAGTTGGGCTTGTGCTTCAACTTCCTGAGCATTTTTTTTATAAAGTTCCGTCAATTCTGCCGACAATTTTTGATTTTGAGTAAGCCGTTCTTTTTGTTCAAAAAAATGTTCCTGTATGTTTTGAACCAATGTTTCGGCTTCTTGCCGTTGTTGCATAAAGTATCCGACATCTGGCGGCGTGCTGCCTTTTATTTTGTCCTGCAAGGCTCGCAGCCGCTGTTCTAGAAATTCTGCTTCCTTCTCAAAATCAGCAATTTCTTTCGTCAGCGCTGGAATTTCTCCACTGTCCTCCAGCCATTCTCGTAGCTGTTGTTCCTCGACAGAAAATGGCGAATCAGCTAAAACTTTCTGAACGTTTCCTTCAATTTCTTCTTGTTCCTGCTGAAGTTGGACCACTTGGTTTGACAGCTGTTTGTCTTGTTCCCGCAAAGAAATTTCTTCTGCTTTTAGCTGTTCTTCCTGTGCAGTATCGGCTTGCAAAAATTCCTGCAATGTTTGAATTTCAATGGATAAGCGGGCAATTTCTTCCGTTAGTTGCTCCTTCGTTACTTTTCCAGTCTGTCCAGTCAACGTTTCCAGTTTTCCACTAATTTGCTGATCTTGCTGCAAAAGCTGTTGCTGGTTGTCTTTTAAGGCTTGCAATTGTGTCGCTACTTTTTCTTGGGCTAAGAAAGCAGCATCCAGCCGTTGTTGCGCTTCTTTAAAGTCTGCAGCTTGTTGGTGATGAACTGCCAACACTGCGGCAAGATAGTCCTCCGGTGTTTTTTCTGACGAAGGTTCATCAAAAAACAACCAAAAATTCTGTGTCGTTTCTTGCTGTTCTTTTTTTGCTGTTTGCAGTTTTTGCTCCAGCTCCTGCACTGCTTGCTCGTATTGGGCCTGTTGCTGTTGAATCGTCGCCAGTTTTTCCCGGCTTGTCCCCAGTTCTTCTTCTGTTGTTTCTAATTTCCGTTGGTTATCTTTGATTTCTTGTAACGAATATACTTGATGCTGTGCTACTTGTGGATGGCTCGTCGCCCCACAGACAGGACAAGGCTCTCCTTCCAGTAAATCCAGACTTAACCGAGCAATTTGCATTTTAGCGTTTTGACTTTTTAGAATCGCTACCTGTTGCTTTTTCTCTTCTAAATTTTCTGCCAGTTTTTCTTTTTCTGTATTCTTGACAGTCCATGCGGTTTGCTGCTGTAAGATTTCTTCTGTAAAGACAGAAACTGCCTGTTGACTTTTCTGACTATTTTCTGCCAACTGTTGGGCCTTTAGCAATCGTACTTCTTGCTCCTGCCAAGCTTCTTTTTGCGCCAACAACGCTTGTGCGTCATTTATTTTATGAGTAGTTTGCTGTTGCTCCCTGACTAGCTGTTGTTCTTCGGCAACAAATTTACTATTGGCTACCTGTAAAGCAGTTTGCTGTGCCAACAAAGTTTCTCTTTCTGCAACTAGCGGCAGCAGATATTTTTTTTCCTGCAAGACGGTTTGTTTTTGCTGCAATGCCTCTTGCTTTTGTTGGACTTCTTCCCGACATTCCTGCCAACTTTTTTTTGCAGCTTCCAGTGTTCGCTGTGCATTTTTTACAGCAGCCAGTCTTGCCGTTTCTTGTGCATAATTTCGTTGATTTCTAGCTTGTTGCTCCAAAAGACCCTGTTGTTCTTTGCTCCAAATCAGTCGGTCCAACAAAATTTTTTTTGCTGAAATCCGGGGCAGTTTCTTTTCCCCATTGGCTTGCTTTTGTTGCAGTTCAGCAATTTCTTCAAAGAACGCTTGCTGCTCTTTGGCTTGATAAAATTTCTGTTCGGCTTCTTTTTGTGCTTTTTGTGCCGTTTCCAGTTGTTTTTCCAGCTCCTGAAGTTGCTGTGTATCTTCTTGCAATGCAGCAGTCCACTGAGTCAAGGTTTCCGGCAAGGATAAGGAGACCGGTGCTTCTTTCCGCCAAATAAACCGGGTTTTCAAGGTCTCTGCGTGTGCCAATTGTTGTTGGATTTTTTGTTGTTGCTTTTTGCTTTGCTCCTTCAGCCATTCATTCAATTGCTGATACAGTTCCGTACCGAATAAATTTCGCAAAACCCGCTCTTTATCATTGCTGGAGGCAATCAGAAAATTACGAAATTCCCCTTGCGGCAGCATAATGATTTGGAAAAATTGCTTGGCATCTAAATGCAGCAATTCTTTGATATATTGGTCGACTTCATTTTTTTTCGAAAATTGGCGGGTGGCTTGTTCTTTTTCAAAAACCGTCAATGTCACTTTTGCCGCTTGATCCTTTGTGCCGTCTCCCCGCTTTTTCAGCAAGGTTTGCTCTGGTCGGCGTTCGATTTCATATCTTCGCCCTTGGTGTTCAAAGGAAAAAGTGACACAGGTTTCTTCTTTCGGCGAGGCAAACATCGACCGCATTTCTTTTCCGGAACGCAAACTGCCGGAGGTTTCCCCAAATAGTGCGTAAGTCATCCCGTCAAAAATCGTGGTCTTGCCGGCACCGGTTTTGCCGCTGACCAGAAATAACCCCGTTTCTTGAAAGTCGCCAAAATCTAACGTCTCATTGATAAAGGGACCAAAATTTTTCATCGTTAATTTTCTTGGCTGCATGTATCCTCACTCATTTCTCTGGTTACTGCTTGTAGACCTTTTGCCAGCCACGCTTCTTGGATTTCCGACAATTTTGTCTCCGTCATTTCCTGAAAAAAACCATCGATTAATTGTTGTGGTGACTGAAGGCGTTTTTTGAATTTTGTTGTTGGTCGTTTTTCGGCAATTCCTTCTCTGCGTTCCACACTTAAAATCCGAGGATAAATGCTCCGCAGTTGATTCATCATGTTGGGAATGATTGCTTGATCCGTTAGTTGGATATGTAAAAACAACTCTCGATCTTGTGTTTGATAATATTCAGGTGTCACCAATTCCTTGAAAGAAGCCGTAATCTCCTGCAGATCATGTAAAGGCGTCAACGGATAAAATTCTCGAGTATTTTTTTCGGTATCAACTAAAAAGACACCTTTTTTTTGTGCAGCTTCCGAAACCGAAAATTTCAGGGGTGCACCGCTGTATTGGCAATTTTCCGAATGCAATGCATCCTTATTGTGCAAATGACCCAATGCAACATAGTCAAAATCCGCCAATAAATCTGCCGGCACACCGTCTAACCCTCCGACTTCAATTTGTGTCTCCGAGTCTGTCCGGCTACTACCCGCAACAAAGAAATGACTGACCAATACTTGTTTTTTCGTTGGATCAAAGGCTTTTTTCATTTCAACCACTACCCGCTGCATGGCAGCTTTAATAGTAGGAAGGTCTTCATCAAAATACAACCGTGCCTCAAAAGGCTCGAAGTAAGGCAATAAAAAAAATTGGACATTCTGCATTTCGATTGGCTGAAAAGCTTGAGACAATCGCGTATGCAAATAAAAATTCGTCTTAGCAAACCACGGACTCCCCGCTTCCAAACGAATACTACTGTCATGGTTTCCAGAAATCGCCAAAATGGGAAACTGATTATCTAAATTCATCTCAATAATCGTCTGATTGAAAATTTCCACCGCTTCTACTGACGGTACGGATCGATCGTACAAATCTCCAGCAATCACGATGGCATCCACTGCTTCTTTTTTCGCAAGTGCCAAAAGTTGATTTAAGATGTATTTTTGATCGGCAAATAAATCGTAGCCATTCAATTTTTTGCCGATGTGCCAGTCTGCCGTATGTAAAAAGCGCACGTTTTCACAGCCCTTCGAAAAAATATCTTTCTAACCATTATAACACTTTCTGCATTTCTGAAAATGAAAAAAGAGAAAAACAGTCCGCAAACTGTCTTTCTCTTAGTCTTTCTTCTCGATTGGGTAGACAAAATTAGGATCGACTTCCTGATCCAGTTGATTAAATGCCTGTTGAATCCGGCGTTCGACCTCTGCCAAACCTTCTTTGTCCATTTTCTTAATGTCGCTGATGTCGATGGGTTCCCCAAACCGAATCGTCACAGGTTTACGTTTCAGCAGATCGCCAAAGGTCAAGGGACCTTGATAGACACTGGGAACGATACGAACCTTTGCCATCCGGGCAATCAACGCCATACCACCTTTTAACTCCGTCGAATGTCTTGTTCCACTAGGAAACATGACTAGACTTAAATCGGTGTCCTTCAGTAATTTCACCGGCGTTTTTATCGCGCTTGGACCTGGCTTGTCTCTTTTAACGGGAAAAGCATTGGCGTGCTTTAAAATAAAACGCAGCACGGGATTTTTAAACAGCTCTTCTTTTGCCATGAAACTAAATTTCTTCGGACTGGCAGCCACAGCTAAATACAAAGGGTCCCACCACGTTCGATGTGGGGCAACTAAAATATAATTTTCATTTTTGGGTAAAGCTTGTTTGTTTTGATAATGGGCATTACCGTTTAGAATAAATAAGACTACTCGGACAACTCCCCGCATAAATCTAAAAAACATCGTCTCTTCCTTTCTGATACATTCTTAAGTATGCAAAAAAAATTTCTGGTTGACAAGTCTTTTTGTTTGTTTGCTGAAAAATATAAACGTAGTATAATACTTCTATAACTTTTTTTAAAGCAGGTGTCTTTTTATGTTAAATTCCGGCGAACGAATTGATCAACTCTATGCCGACGACATTCAAATCATCCAAAGCCCAGAGGTCTTCTCCTTTTCCTTGGATGCAGTTTTATTGGCAAATTTCCCTCGTATTCCTAAGAGAGGAACCATCGTCGACCTGTGCGCAGGAAACGGTGCAGTCGGTCTATTCCTTAGCCGCAAAACACAAGCCCACATTTATCAGATTGAGTTGCAGGATCGCTTGGCAGATATGGCTCGCCGTAGTATCCAACTGAATCATTTAGAGGAACAAATGACCATGTATACATTGGATTTAAAGGACAGTTTCACAAAAATCAAACACGATTCGGTTGATCTCTTGGTTTGCAATCCGCCTTATTTTCGTGATCTGCCAACAAACGAAAAAAATCCTAATCCCCATCTGGCTTTAGCCCGCCACGAAATCGCGACTAGCTTGGAAGAAGTAATTGCTGTTTCCAGCAAACTTTTGAAAATGAACGGTCATTTTGCGTTGGTCCATCGTCCAGATCGGTTTTTAGATATTTTAGAACTGATGAAAAAATATCGGATCGCACCAAAACGTATCCGCTTTGTTCACCCTAAAAAAGAAAAAGATGCCAATGTTTTATTGGTAGAGGGAATCAAAGACGGCAAAACAGATGGCTTCAAGATCAACCCTTCATTGATCGTTTACGATGACGACAACCACTATACAACAGAAATCAGGCAGATGCTTTATGGCAAATAATCATTATTTTTATGTTCTCTTGTGTCAGGACGGCAGTTTTTATGGTGGCTATACTACGGATTTGCCACGACGTTTAGCAGAACACAACAGCGGAACAGGCGCAAAGTATACCCACCCTCAAAGTCGCCGTCCCGTTCAGATGATCCATGCCGAGCATTTCGCTACCCGCAGTGAAGCGACAAAAGCCGAAGCTGCTTTCAAAAAACTTACTCGGCAAAAAAAAGAAGCTTATTTACGAACCTCGGCTTCTCTTAATCAGCTGTCAAAAAATGAGCAACCGAAAGAAAAAAGCCAGATCGATTGATCTGACTTTTTTCTTATTTTGATGCACGTTTGATGTATGTGCCTTCTGTTGTATTGATTTCCAAATCTTCGCCTTCTTCAACGAAGTCAGGAACGTTCACTACCAAGCCGGTTTCCATCGTTGCTGGTTTGCCAGAACCTGTTACGGTTGCACCTTTGATTGATGGTTGTGTTTCTACGACCTTCAAGATGACGGAAGATGGCAATTGAACCCCAATCACTTCACTGCCGAAGAATTGAATTTTCACTTCCATGTTTTCTAAAATGTATTTCATTTCGTCAGCCACAGTTTCTACTGGAATTTCATATTGTTCATAGCTTTCTAGATCCATGAAAAATGCGGTGTCATCCATGGTATAAAGATATTGCACTGCATTTGTATCAATGTGTGCTTTTTCAAATTTTTCTTCTGGACGAAATGTTGTATCATACGTTGCGCCTGAACGTACATCTTTTAATTTCATACGCATAACGGTATTTCCTTTACCAGGTTTATGATGGCTGGCATCCAATACTTTGATCAATTTGCCATCTTGGACAAATGTCATACCTGCTCTTAAATCACTTGCTGAAATCATGCAAATCCTTCTTTCTTCTTATATATAAATAGTCCTCGTCCATTGTAGCAAACCCAACAGCATAACGCTAGCAACTAAGAGAAATTCTTTTCCTCTTGATAATCTGCGAGGAGCAAATGAACTTCGGACAACACACTTTCCTTCAATTCCTCCGGATACTCCACCAACACATTGCGACCAAAGGAAATGAAATAATGGGTCATATACGCCAATTCTTCTTGATTGTAGCCGCCGATAATATAGACCTTTCCATCTTTCTCTTCCAATTGCATATTAGGATAATGATTCTTTAAAAATAGTTCTTTCCCAAATTCTGTCAATCGGCACCGAAAAGGAATCGTGTGATAGGTATTTTCATAGTCCACCTGAAACTGCTTTAACTCCTTCTTAGAATAGGTTTTAGTGATTTTTTCATTCACAGAAACCTCACTCAAATAATCACAGCGATAGGTTCCCCATTTTTTTCTTTCCATATCATAGCCGCTGCAAAACCAAATACCTCTACGATAAAACAGTTCCAAAATTTGTAGTTGAACCACTTGGTCATCCTGTTGCTGATTCGTTGCCGTAATCACTTTTTCATCCAAAATCGCTTGCAAAATCAGCGGAAGATGTTTTAGTTCTTTTACTGGTGGTACGCTAAGGTAATCAATGACCTCTAAAAGTTGAGAAACTTGCTGCTGTTGCGTTTCAGGAATAGTGGCTAGTAGTTTTTGACGAATATGTTCATAAGACTTTTCAAACGGCGTACTGGATAATAAGGATAAAGCTTTCAATGCAAAAAAAATCGCCTGAATTTCTTCATTACTGAAATACACCGGCACCAACAATTTTTGATTGATTAAACGATACCCGCCATAGCGTCCGTTTTCTACATAAAAAGGCAACCCCAAAAGCTCCAACTCGGCGATGTCCCGTAGTGCTGTCCGCTTCGAGACATGAAATTCCGCCATTAGATCCTTCACCTGAAAAGTAGTCTTTCCACTGAGAAAAATCATCTCTTGGTTTAATCGCTCCGATTTATTCATTTTATTTCTCCATTTCAATGGTGACTTATTTTGGCACCTTTAGATAGTAAAGTGAGTATATCAAAAGGAAATGAGGAACTCAAACATGAAAACTTTACTTATTAACGCCCATCCCGACTACTTAAATCCAGCACATTTTTCACTAAAACTACAAACATTGTTTTTAAAAAAATTTGCTGAAGAATTTCCCCACGAAACAGCTACGGTGTTAAATCTCTATGAAACCCAAATTCCCCGAATCACTCCAGGAGAATTGCAGACGATTTGGACAAAACAGGCTGAAGGACTTCCTTTAGCTGATCAAGAAAAAGTGGTTGCCCAAACGTCACAGAATCTATTGGCACAATTCAAGAATCATCAACGTATCGTGATCGTATCCCCACTGCATAATTTCAATATCACTTCTGCATTAAAAGATTATCTTGATAATATCCTGATTGCTCGAGAAACTTTCCGCTATCTTGATGCACCAGATGAAAACGGAAAAGTTTCCGTTGGCTTGATGAAGAACAATTACAGAATGCTGCTGCTTTTTGCCAGTGGTTCCCTCTACACAGAGAATACTATCTATCGTACGTTGGATTTTGCCCCCAACTATCTTAAAAGTATGTTTCAAGAAATTATGGGGTTTGACCAAGTCGCTATCGTGCGGGCAGAAGGTACCGCTGTCTTGCCCGAAGAAACCATTTTATCGAAGGCTTCGCTGGAGCTGACGAATGCGTTTCAATCTTTCTACCGATAAAAAACGCTCGACCACAATCATCAGCTTTTATGCTGATTTTTGAGGTCGAACGCTTTATTTTATTTCTCCGTACATCGTTGTTTCACCCATTTGTAAAATTGCCGTATGGGTATCTTTTGTCAAAAAGAATTGGAAGGGCAATGGGTCATTCCCTAACGCTTGGGGACCGTAACGTTCCGCAAAAAGATTCATATCCCAATTTAAGATATATTCATCCATTCTTTGTTGAAAAGAACGAATCGCATAAAACCGATCATTATAATAAAAATGAACTGTCGTCTCTGTGATTTCCATAATCGGTTGCCGCTGTGCATCATCAGCTGGTGCATCATACCAAATTTGTTGCAGCTCTTGGGGGATTTTAACCGTTGTCACAGCCGGTTTATCATTTACTGCCTCTGATTTTTCTGCTTGTTGTTCCACCAATTGTATCGTCAATTGCTGCACACGAGTTTGTTCATCTGCAAGATAGGCGGGAGTCAGATCAAGTTTTTGGATTTTTACAAGCTGCTCAGTAGCTTCGTTTCTTTTTCCACTAGTAAGCAATTCCTGTAATTGATTGATTTGGTCATTGACCTGATCCACTTGTTTTTCAAGATCCGCAACTTCTGCAAGCAATTCGCTTCCTTTTTGTTTGATAATTCGGGAACTTTTTTCATTCCTGACTACCTGATCAGCGATTTTTTTTGCAGCAGATAATTTGCCTTTAGCAATCTCCTCGGTACTGTGTTGTAGCTGTTCCACCTGTTCTTGGTACTGAGAAAGCTCTTTATCTCCAGGGTTTAAACTTTCCGCTAAAGAAAAATAAGCCAATGCCTGCTCGTATTGCCCTTTGGTGGTTGCTGTGATTCCTTTAGAAAAACCGCGGTCAAATGCTTGGTTTTCTCCGCATCCCGTCAAGAAAAGCAGACAGAAAAGAAAAATAATCGTTTTTTTCATCATTTTTAGAATCTTTCTGTTTTTTTCTATCCTACCATATTTTTTGATGAAAAACGAAAGTCACCTAATCCTTATCGTTCAGATTCTTTATTTTCTTCGTAAAACAACTCCACCAAGTCCTAACAAAATCATCCCCGCTCCCACCATCCACAAAGATGTTGCTTGATCATTTGTTTTAGGAAGCCGTTTTTTATTTTGAGCGAAAGTTGTTGTTGGTTTTTGTGAATCGCTCCTTTGATTAAACATCAATGGAACCATCGAAGTAGAAGTCGCTGGTTTCTCACCGCTAGAAGATTCTTCTGTACTTGAATTGCTACTGCTACTGCTTGGCTCTGTGCTAGAATCGCTACTGCTACTGCTTGGCTCTGTACTGGAATCACTACTGCTACTGCTCGGCTCCGTGCTGGAATCGCTACTGCTACTGCTTGGTTCTGTACTGGAATTGCTACTGCTACTGCTTGGTTCTGTACTGGAATCACTACTGCTACTGCTTGGTTCTGTGCTGGAATCGCTACTGCTACTGCTTGGTTCTGTGCTGGAATCGCTACTGCTACTGCTTGGTTCTGTGCTGGAATCGCTACTGCTACTGCTTGGTTCTGTGCTGGAATCGCTGGAACTTGAATCTCCGCCGGTAATTACTTCAAAGGTGATCGTTTCTGGTGCATAACTACCGATTCCCGCCCCTTTTACAGAAAAACTGATGGTAAAACGAGTGAGAGCTATCTCTTCAGGAATCACTAAATCAAAAAATGCCGTTCCCATTTTAGGATTATCCGGATCTAGCTGCAGCATTGTCTCATTGATTATCGAAACACCCGCTGGAGCCTCATTGATGGATACTTGAATTCCAGAAGGATCAGCCAAACTGCCCCCATAAAAGTGAACCAATGCTCCTAAAGACAACACTTGACCGGGAGTGACCTTGACAATATTCGAATGGATATTTTCTCCAGTATCTGCAAAAAATATTTCCGTATCCGTTACATAAATTGGTTCTCTAGCCATCGTCGTTTGAGCAGCAAAATTTTCTGCTGTGGGCACAACAAATAACCCTCCCAACAAAATTGTTGCGATACCAATTCTCCCTATTTTGTTCAACATATAAAAAAAACTCCTTTCATTTTGACCGTTTTAAAGGATAACGCAAGCATCCGCAAAAAACAATAATAAGAGTTATTTTATTAAAATTCGTTGATAATTTTTGCAAAATTAAAAACAGTCAGAGAGGGAAACATTGATATATCAAGGATTAAAAAACATCACGGCGTTTTTTCCGTGATGTTTTATCAAGCTATTCTGTTTGTTTTGTTTCAAATACGAATGCATCATAAGGTGCTAAGGTCATTCGTTGCGCTAATTTCGTCGGATTTCCGTTAGCGAGGGTTAATTCCCATTGAAAAGCGAGCAAACGTTTAGGTAATTCAATTCTCCGCGTTTTTTCACTGGCATTCACTAAAACAACGATGGTCTTCCCTTGAAATTGTCGTTGATAGGCAAAAATATCGGGATCGTTTGCCAACAATAAATCAAAGTTCCCTTCTGTGAAAATGGGTTCTGCTTTACGATAGGCAATCAATTGTTTGTAGAAAGCCAAAACAGAGTCTGTCCTTCCCTCCGCTTCAACATTGATAGTTGCAGCATTAGGATTGACAGCCAACCACGGTGTTCCAGTGGTGAAACCAGCATTCTCGCTCTCATCCCATTGCATTGGTGTTCGAGAATTGTCCCGTGCCCAACGTGTGGTTATAGCTAACGCTTTTGATTCAGAAAGACCTTCTGCCAATAAACTTTGATAGTACCGATGCATATCTTTGGCATCCACTTGTTCAATACTGGTAAAAGGAAAATTGGTCATCCCGATTTCTTGTCCTTGATAAATAAATGGTGTTCCTTTTAACAACAAATACATCACTGCCAAGGCCTTTGCGGATTTGGCCGTTTCATTGCCAAGAATCGTATTGAATCGTGGATTGTCATGATTCTCAATATAAAGTGCATTCCAGCCATCGTTTTCCAAATGTTTTTGCCAACGGGCCAAAACTTTTTTAAAACCTAATAAATTGATTCGCTCCTTGCCGGGTTCTCCTTCTCGAACATTGTGTTCCAATTCAAAGATCATATCTAAATAACCATCGGCATTCGTCCAACCAACCGCTTTTTTACTGGTTACACCACTCGCTTCTCCTACGGTCATAATCGGGTATTCACCAAAAATCTTCTTTAAATCCTGCATATACGCATCGATACCGGCAACATTCATAAATGGTGCCCAAGGATTATCTTTGATTTTGGTCTGCCAAGCTGCTTTTTGAATATGACTGATAGCATCTAGACGGAAACCATCAATCCCCAAATCCAACCACCATTGAATCATTCGATAAATTTCTTCCCGTACCTTTGGATTTTTCCAATTCAAATCTGGTTGCTGCGGAGCAAAAACGTGAAAAAAGGCTTGGTTTGTTACTTCATCATACGTCCATGTCGAACCTCCAAAAAAACTTTGCCAATTATTTGGCAACTTTTGTTCGCTGGCATCTTGCCAATGGTAATAATCCCGGTATGGATTGTCTTTGCTTTTTTTTGCTTCTAAAAACCATGGATGTTGGTCACTCGTATGATTAACAACTAAATCCAAAATCACCTTAAGGCCCATTTCATGTGCTTTTGACAATAACTCTTCGAAATCTGCCATTGAGCCATATTCTTCTTGAATTGCCTGATAATCTGAAATATCGTACCCGTTGTCCACATTGGGTGATTGATAGATTGGATTAAGCCAAATAAAGTCGATCCCCAAGTCTTTCAAATAGGGCAATTTTTCGATAATTCCTTGCAAATCACCAATCCCATCCCCATTCGAATCTTTAAAGCTGCGCGGATAGATTTGATACCCAATTGCGTTTTTCCACCATTGTTGTTCCATTACTTCACCTTCACTATAAATGATTGCCAAGGATGCAATACTAAGTTTTCTACATCCGTAATTTTTTCCGTTTCATTGTGAATCACTGTTTCTAACACTGTCGTAGCTGGCAATTGCAATGGATTTAAGTGGCGGGAAAAGTTATTGACTACCAACCATTTTTCTTCTCCCAATTGTCGATAATAAGCGATTACTTCTGGCGCTGTTTCGATCAATTCAAAAGTACCCCAAACAACAATTGGGTTTTCTTTTCGTAATTGAATCAGCTTTTGATAAGTGTAAAACAAGGAATTTTCATCTGCCAAGGCTGCTTCAACATTGATTTTCGGATAGTTTTCATTGACTGCTAACCAAGGCGTACCTGTAGTAAATCCAGCATTTTTTCCAGCATTCCATTGCATTGGCGTCCGAGCATTGTCTCGGCCCTTCCGATTGATAGCCGCCAATATTTCTTCTTTCTTGATTCCTTGTGCCAGACGCTCATGATACATATTGATACTTTCAATATCCGCCACTTGTGAAATATCCGTCACCTGGCGATTAAGCATCCCGATTTCTTCCCCTTGGTAAATATACGGTGTTCCCTTTAATGAATGCAGCAAAATCGCCAGCAGTTTTCCGCTTTTTACCCGATCATTTTCATCTCCCCAGCGAGAAATAATTCGTGGCAAATCATGGTTATTCCAAAACAAGGAATTCCAGCCTTCATCCCCAAGCTCATTTTGCCATTTTGCAAATACTGCCTTTAATTCAGCAACCTGCAATGGACGATAATCCCATTTTTCTTTTCCGGGAATTTCATCTAGTCCAATATGTTCAAATTGGAAAACCATCGACAATTCTTTTCGTCGAGGATCAGAATATTCTTTGGCAATTTCAGGTGTCGCTCCCCACGTCTCCCCAACGGTCAATAAATTTTTTCCGCCAAAAGTTTTTTGGTTCATTTCCTGTAAAAACTCATGCAGTTGTGGACCATTGCCGGTAATTTCCTTTTCAGGAAGTTTACCAATCAAATCGATTACGTCCATTCGGAAACCGCCGATGCCTTTGTCGATCCAAAAATTCATCATGTCGTAGACTTCCTGACGAACTGCTGGATTTTGCCAATTCAAATCTGGTTGTTTTTTGCTGAAAAGATGAAGGTAATACTGTCCGCTCTCTTCGTCAAAAGCCCATGCTGAACCAGAAAAAGTGGAACGCAAGTCATTCGGTTCCTTCCCATTGACTGGATCTGCCCACACATAATATTCCCGGTAAGGGTTATCTTGACCTTTTTTCGCTTCAATAAACCAGTGGTGTTCATCTGACGTATGATTGACTACTAAATCCATAATTAATTGAATCCCACGTTTTTTTGCCTCAGCAATCAATTCATCCAAATCTGCCATAGTGCCAAATTCTGTCATTATTGCTTGATAATCGGAAATATCATATCCATTGTCATCATTGGGTGATTGATAAACAGGAGACAACCAAATCGCACCAATACCTAATTTTTCAAGGTAGTCCAATTTAGAAATGATTCCTCGCAAATCCCCGATACCATCTCCGTTAGCATCCATAAAACTTCGAGGATAAATTTGATAAACCACCACTTCTTGCCACCAATTTTTTTTCATGTTATTCCCTCGCTTTTTTAACGTTTCAGTCTATTTCGTGATCACAAATCCATTTGGTGAAATTACTAAGTGTGTTCCCTGAACACTCGTCAAATGAGACAGGAGAATTTCTTTTGGTAATGGAATCTCTTGCAGCTCTTTGCCGGCATTAAAGTGCCCTCTCACCGTTTGTTCGTTGATTTGCCGCTGCAATTCAATCACTCCACGCTCTTCTTCCACCTGCTGCCAAACCATTTTTCCTTCTGAGAAAATAGCTTGATTGTTTTTACGAAAGGCAATCAGTTCTTTGAAGAAGGCAAACATATCCTGATCTCCTGACGTCCAGTCCATACATTTCCGACAATCTGGGTCCATTTCACCGGTCATTGCAAATTCATCGCCGTAATAAATGCAAGGTACGCCCGGCTGCATGAAGGTAAATGCCAGAACCTGCTTCATTAAATCTTTATTTCCCTCGGCTTCTGTCAGTAAACGTGGTGTATCATGAGAATCCAGCACATTAAATTGAATTTCATTGGTTTGTTGACGATACATCATCAACTGACTATTGATTTCTGAGACCATTTTCGTCATAGGAATTTTATCTTTAACGAAAAATTCCATAATTGCATCGGTATACGCATAGTTCATAACCGCATGGAATTCATCGCCTTGCAACCAACTTTGTGAAGAATGCCAAATTTCGCCTAAAATATAGAAATCTTTTTTTGTTTCATCACAAACTTTGCGAAATTCCTTCCAAAACTGATGATCCACCTCATTGGCAACATCCAAACGCCACGCATCGATATCAAATTCTTCGATCCAGTACTTTGCAATTTCTAACAGATAGGCTTTGACCTCAGGATTTGCCGTATTTAATTTTGGCATGTGAGGGGCAAAGGCAAACACATCATAGGTAATGTTAGAGGCTTGCTCAAAGTCAGCACTCTCTTGATAAGAAACCGGAAATTCATGGATATGAAACCAATCGGCATAAGGAGAATCCTTGCCATTTTTAATTACATCCTGCCATTGTGGAGAGGTATCCCCAATATGATTAAATACTGCATCCAGCATTACTTTGATTCCCCGGCGATGACATTCGTCCACTAATTTTTTGAAGGTTTCCTTATCACCAAAGGCCGGATCAATATTCAAATAGTTAATTGTATCGTATTTATGATTAGAGTAAGCTTCAAAAATCGGACAAAAATAAATACCGTTGATTCCCAGCTCCACTAAATGATCCAAGTGATCAATCACACCTTGTAAATCCCCACCAAAAAAATCCTGCCGATCCGGTGCTTTCGATCCCCATGCTAATGTTCCTTCGGGGTCATTGGTGGGATCCCCATTAGCAAACCGTTCGGGAAAAATTTGATACCATACCGTCTTTTTTACCCATTCCGGCGCTTGGAAACGATCGGCATCGTGAAAATACGGCATCCGAAAATAATTATTGGGCATCGCCAAATAATTTTCTTCAAAAGGATAAATCCCGTGGTCACCGAACAACGCTCGAATGCCATCCAGTCCAACAACTTCAAAAGCATAGGACATGCGATTATATTTTTCTTCCGTATCAACGACCCAATAATCATATAAATCTGTCGATAAATATTTGGTCATCGGTAATTTTTGTTGGTACCATTTCTCTTCATTTAGTGTGTAGGGATCGCCATGTAAAAGATTGGCTTGTTTCACATCTCCTCTGGCTGTTCGCAGTCTTACATGCATGGTTTTGTCTTTATACAAATACGCAAATTCGCTTTCTGGACGATGATAGATTGCAGATGTAATCATGTTGTTGACTCCTTTGCTTTTTTCGTTGATTCTCTCACGACGAGTTCTGGCAAAAAACGGCGATATCCTTGACTTCTTCCACCCGCTTCAATTTTTTTAATTAGCATTTCCCCGCACGCTTCGCCCATGGTGACCAACGGCTGTTTTGCCGTTGTCATTTTGGGAAAGCTTATCTGATCGAGAAAAACGCCATCAAACCCGATGATTCCAAAATCATCGGGTATTGATCCGCCACATTTTTGAATTCCCCGCTCAATACCGATTGCTAAGCGATCCGTACTGCAAATAAAACAAGTATTTTTTAGAAACTCTTGCCAATTTTTTTCAATAAATTGTTGGGAAAGGGTGGAATGATTATTAAAATGATAAACCGTTGCCGTTTTTTGATGTTGCTTCATTTCCTCCAGATAGCCCTTTTCTCGAGCGTGTTCGAAGGATTCATCAACATCCATACCAATATAAACAATCTGTTCATAGCCAGTTTCAATCGCATACTTCGTGGTGGTTCTCGTGCCGTACCAATTATCGCAATCGACAAAATCAAAATTTTGATCATTTTCGCCAAATAACACGACTGGTTTATCAATAGATTTTATCAATTCCAAATCGTTCTTACGAAATCCTGTAATAATCACGCCATCACAGTTATTCGTATCAAACTCTCCTTTTGTCACTAATTGTAAGGAATAGTGGCAGTTCCCAACCGCTCTAGCGATTCCCATCAACAGATTCATATAATATGGTTCTGTCGAATCAATTTCTTCCAAAATAAATAACTTTATGATTTGTGTTCGTTTATTTGCGAGTGCTTTTGCCATAATGTTCGGTTGGTAATCAAGTTCACCCATCGCACGATATACCAATTTTTTTAATTCATCTGTAACCTTCTCTGGATGATTGATTACACGAGAAACCGTCATCTTAGAAACATTGGCTGCTTTTGCAACATCTGCAATGGTTGTCATAAAAAAACTCCTTGATCTTCTAATTATCTTACTAATTTATCCTATTTCACTGCTCCTTCAGCAACACCTTTGATAATTTGTTTTTGCATAATAAAGTAGAAAATGATTACTGGTAATACAGCAATTACTAATCCGGCTAACGCAAGATGCCATTGTTTCGTGTACTGTCCAAAGAAAAAGAACATTTTTAATGGAATCGTTTGTGTGGATGGTGAATTAATAACGAGTGATGGTAACAAATAGTCATTCCAAATCCACATCGTATTTAAAACAGCTACTGTAACTGTTGTTGGTTTAAGCATTGGAAAAATAACTTTCCAGAATACTTGAAATCGAGTCGCCCCATCAATGATCGCCGCTTCATCCAAGGCTTTTGGAATTGCTTTTAACGCACCATGATACAAAAAGATCGACATGCTTGCCCCAAAACCTAAGTACATGAAAATAATTCCCACTTGATTCAACATTTGCGCTTTTCCAAAAATTGACACTAACGGGATCATAACTGATTGGAAAGGAACCAGCATTGCTGCAACAAATAACATAAACAAAATGCCGCTAAATTTGGTTTTTGTACGTTCCAAGGCATAGGCACACATTGCGGAGAAAATGATGATGACAACAACACTGATAATGGTAATGAATAGAGAATTAAACAATGTTTTCAAGAAATCCAATTGACGAAATGACTCCGGATAATTTTCAAAGGTAAAACTATCAGGGGTTCCCAATGGATTTGTAAAAATTTCTTGTTTTGTTTTAAAAGAATTCGTCAGCATCAAATAAAAGGGAATCAACCATACTAACCCTAAAACCAACCCAAGCAGGCTTCGACCTAATTGACTGGCTACTTTTTGTTTTTTCATTATGCTTCGACCTCTTTTCTCTTGGTTAAATAAACCTGCGTCAAGGAAATAATAGCAACAAATAGGAAGAAAATAACTGCTTTTGATTGTGCATAGCCCATTTTATTTTCTAAAAAGGCTGTATTATAAATATTCATCGCAACCATCTGTGTAGAACTGTAAGGTCCGCCGTTTGTCAAAGACAAGTTTTGATCGTACAGCTTGAAACAGTTGGATAATGTCATAAACAAGCTTACAGTAAAGCCGGGCATGATTAGTGGGAATTTTACATTCCAGAATTTTTGCCAAGCAGTTGCGCCATCCAAATCGGCAGCTTCTAGTAATGATTCGTCGACTCCTTGTAAATAAGAAATATAAATAACCATAATGTACCCTGACATTTGCCAGCACATCACGATAACCATCGCCCAAAAACCAGTTTGAGTCGTTGATAACCAGGTTTTAAGTCCGGCGTTTCCTAAAGTATCCCCAATCGCTGAAAAGGCATTGATGAAAATAAACTGCCAAATGAACCCAAGAATAAGTCCGCCAATCAAATTTGGCATAAAGAAAATCGTACGCAAAAGATTGGAACCTTTAAACTTGCTGGTAACAAGAATTGCTAAGCTTAAACCAATTACGTTGATCAGAATAATGGAAACCGCAGAGAACTTGACCGTAAACCAAATGGCGCTCCAAAATCCGCTGTCTTTGAAGACATTGACATAATTTTCAATTCCAACAAAGTTTCCTTTTGCAACTGCATCCCAATCAGTAAACGAATAATAGATTCCATAAATGAATGGCACAATAACAACTAACGTCAATGCAATAAGTACCGGTGCAGAAAAAATATAAAACCAGTGTTTCTTTTGATACTTCATGGTGTTGTCCCCCTTAATTAAAACACGAGAGGCAGCCAGAGCTTTCTCTCGTGCATAACGAATGTTTACTTTCTTTCTTCCGCCCACTTATCTTGTGCTGTTTTTACAACTTCATCCCATGAAGCTTCGCCAGCTACATATTTTTGGATTTGTGCACCGACAGTTTGTTCACCCCATGCAGCTGGGTAGCCCATGAAGACCCATCCAGTCGTCTTGCCATCCGTATAATACGTGTAAACATCTTTTGATAATGGATCGGAGATTTTATCTGTGTCGTATCCTTTATAGGCAGGCACAAATTTGAAATCTTCCAGCACGATTTGTTTTCCTTCATCAGAAGTGTAAAGATAATCTAAGAAATCTTTAGATGCTTGAACTTCTTCTTTTGAGCCTTTAGGATTTACACCCCAATACATTGGTACGCCAACTGGAATCGTTCCTTCTGTCACACCATCAATCGGAATCGGTAAAAGACCAATATTTTCATTTGCCAAATCTGGGTTGATTCCTTCGATTGTTGGATATACCCAGTTTCCTTGTTGGGTCATCGCAACTTTCCCATTTGAAAACAACTGTTCGATTTGTTGTGAATAATCTAGGCTATTAGTTGGTTGTACAGAATATTCATTGCTGATATCAATGTATTTCTTGAATTGATCGCCATATTTGAACTCAACCGTTTTTGATTCATATGCCTTCATTACGTCATTATCAAATTCTGCATTTAGAAAGGCATTGGAAGAATGCAACCCTGTAATCCATTGTTCTTTTGCTGCTAAAGCAAACGGTGCATCAATCCCTAATTCCGATTTCTTTTCATCCAATGTTTTCGCTGCTGCTTCCAAATCATCTAAAGTGGCAATTTTTGATGCGTCAATTCCAGCTTTTTCAAAAATTTCTTTGTTGTACAACACGCCATAGCCTTCAATGTTATACGGTAACCCTAGAACTTTTCCATCTTTCGTTGCACCGGTTAACGTTCCATCCAATGCTTGTTTTGCTGACTCAGTATCGCTTAAGTCTGTCAAACTGTCGATCCACATGTTGACATCTTCCGGACCACCGATGTTAAAGATATCCGGTTCATTTCCTGATGAGAATTTTGATTTCAGCGCTGCACCGTAATCACTTCCGCCGCCGACTGTTTCAATATTGATTTTAACGTCAGGATTTTTTTCTTCATATTTTTTTGCCAGTTCTTCAAATTGATCCTTAAATTCTACTTTAAATTGGAAAATATCGATTTCTGTTTTGTCCCCATCTGACTCAGAACCACCACCTGCACTATCTGACGCGTTCCCACACGCTGACAAAGCAAATCCCATAGCAGTAGCAAATGTAACCATTCCAAGTTTTTTCCACATCTTTTTATCCATTTTCTTTCCTCCTTGCATTCGATACTATTATTATGCAACCGATTACACTTATAGTCAACCCCTTAATTATTGTTAGCGGTAACAAATATGACTATTTTTATTTAAAAGAGATAGTTTAGTGGATAATAATAGGATTTTATTTTTAAGAAATTAAAAAAATTAAAAACGCAACCGGTTTCGTTATTTTGCTTAATTTTTCATTATACGTTGCCAAAATAAAAATATTTCTAAAAAAACTCTTGCTTTTTTTCAAAACGGGGATTATTATTACTTCAACAAATTCATATCATAAAGCAACGAGGAAAACAGTAGCTATTCAGGGATTTATTTTTAGTGAGTCATGACAGTGAAAAATGACAATAGATCGAGTAGACGAACATCATTTCTGAGCCAATGTCGAAAATGTAGAGCATTGTGGCTGCCACCATTATCAGGCTAGCGGATAACTTTTAAGCGTCCGTGAAATGAGCGATAGTTTTTTTAGCTATCAAAAAGGTGGTACCGTTCTAGCAATTAGAGCCCTTTTCCCAATACTGGGAAAAGGGCTTTTTTATTTTTTAAAGGTGGTGGTTTTCATGGAAACGGACATTAGTGACATTCGAATTTATCCGCAAGGCACTGATTTAACTATTATTTATATTTATCGGAGGAATTATTTATGGAAAAAACAAAGAAGCACTATTCATGGAAACAACTGCTGGTGGTCAGCTCATTAATCTTTGGGATGTTTTTTGGTTCAGGAAATTTGATCTTTCCAGTCCATCTTGGTCAAATGGCGGGTGAACATTGGTTGAGCGCAGGCGTCGGCTTTGCTATCTCTGGCGCACTCTTCCCACTTCTGGCAATCTTAGCGGTTGTTGTCACAAAAAGTGATGGTCTTTATGATTTAGCCAAGCCGGTAGGAAAATGGTATGCTGCTTTATTCTTAGTTCTCGTTCATTTAACAATCGGTCCGTTCTTTGGAACACCAAGAACGGCTGCCACAGCGTTTGAAATGGCAGCAAAACCTTTCTTACCTGAAAAATATACAACCGTCGGAATGCTTTTATTCTCTGCCGCTTTCTTCGGACTTGCTTATTTCCTAACGGTGCATCCAAGTCGCTTGGTAAAATATGTCGGAAAATATTTAAACACAATCTTCTTAGTCCTATTAGCAGTAGTTTTTGTGATTGCATTAGTCAACCCAATGGGTGCTTTGGATCAAGCCGCTGATGCAGCTTACAAAACGAATTCTTTAACAAACGGTGTTTTGGAAGGTTACAATACAGTCGATGCCGTCGCTTTGTTAGCACTGAGTGTTACCTTCGTCCATGCAGTTCGAGATCTTGGTTTTAAAAACAAGCAAGTAACAGAATTAACTGCTAAAGCCGGAACACTTAGCGTCCTGCTTGAAGTTGTCATCTATTTTGGTTTGGTTCTCCTAGGAGCAATGAGTTTGAATCAACTGTCATTATCCGATAATGGTGGTACCGCACTTTCTCAAATCGTCACTCACTACCTTGGTAATTTCGGAACAGTCTTTTTAGGAGTGTTAGTTACTTTAGGTGTATTTACTACCGCAATGGGCTTGGTTGTTTCATTTGCCCAAGATTTCAATAAACTATTTCCAAAAGTCAGCTACATGTTTTGGCTGCGTTTAACCACCGTAATTTCTTTTGTTGTGGCAAATGCTGGATTAGATAATATCATCCAATGGTCATTGCCAGTCTTGATGCTTTTATATCCATTGTCATTGGCACTAATCTTACTTTCATTAACTGCAAAATTTTTCCAAACAAGTCCCGTGGTGTATCAAGTAACTATGTTGTTTGCCGCAGTACCGGCTGTTTTAGATATGTTGGCAAGTTCACCAGCATTGGTCAGCCAACAATATGTCGTTGCAAAGGTATTGGAATTCTATCATCATTACGTTCCATTTGCTTCACTTAGCTTAGGCTGGGTCGTACCAACCCTTGTCGGCTATGTTGCCAGCTTACTTTTCTATTATGTTCGCCGCACAACAGTTTACAAAGGCGTCACTAAAGAGACCGTCAGCGAATAAAAAACAGTACTCATAAACAGGAAGCACAACAGCCAAACTGCCGGAAATTATTTTCCAGTGTTTGGCTGTTGTGCTTTTTATGCGCCGTATTTTGCGAACCACTCCGCTAGTTCTTGGTAAATTTCCTGACGATTGGTTTCATTCAATAGTTCATGTCTCCCATCCGGAAGCAAATGTAATTGAATCGGTTGTTGCCAACATTTTTCTAGTAGCCGTTGCAAAGCAATCATACCTTTGCCAAAATTTCCCACGGGATCTTCTTTCCCGGAAATCAACAACACAGGAAAATCCGGTACCCCTTGCCGAATTTTTTTTGGATCACCGGCATTTTTTGTCAAACGAAACAAATCGTGATAGGCTTGCGTGGTAAAAATAAATTGAGTTTTTTCATCGGCTAAATAACGGTCCACCATTTCAGTATCTCGACTCAACCAATCCTTTGGGGTTCGTGCCGGCCGAAACCGACGATTGAAGCCGCCAAATGCAAGTCGATCCAAAAATTGAGACGGATGTTGTTTGCCTTGAAGTACCATCAGCACTTTGCTGAGCAACAACGCCGCCTGCATTTTTATTTGTGATGAATGATTGGTTCCCATAAGGATTGCACCGCTAAGTTCTGCTGTCGGATATTGCTGCAAAAAATTTCGTAAAACTAAAGAACCCATACTGTGCCCCAAAATAAAATACGGTATCTCTGGAAACCGATTACGATAGGTTTGATACACTGCCGCAGTGTCAGCTACCAAATATTCTGCGCCCTTTTGATCACCAAAATGACCAAATTCTTCGGGAGTTGATGAAAAGCCATGCCCTAAATGATCGTGTCCTACAACTGCGATTCCCTGTTCAACAAGAAATAAAGCAAATTCTTCATATCGAATAATATGCTCCACCATTCCGTGAATAATTTGAACCACCGCCTTTGGTTTTTCCTGCGGCAGCCATAAAGCAACGTGTAGAAAGTGGCGGCCATCTGCAGATTGCAGTGTTTCTGTCTGCATGTTCGTCCTTCCCTTCTGTCTTTTTTCCTATTTTACCCCTAAAAGTTCTTCTTTGCTATGAATCAGTTGGGTTAAAAAATTACAGTAGGGTGTAGGAATGCCGTATTTTTTTCCTTTTTTGGCAATTGCCCCGTTGATATAATCAATTTCTGTTGCTCGTCGATTTTTGATTAAATCTTGATGCATTGAAGGATAATGCAAGCCGATAGTTTCTGGATCGTAACATTTTTCCACGTAAGCAACGGTTTCTGAAATATCTAGTTGAATATTTTCAGCTGCTGCTACGTTTGAAAATTCCGTTACGATGGCTGTGACCATCTCTTTAGCACCCGTCGTCTGTCCCAATTCGTACATATTGACATCCAACAAGGTACACAAGCCGTTCATTGTGCCGTTGACACAGGCTTTTTGATAAATAGCATGGCGGATATTCTCAGAATAAGCAGCGTTTAGTTTTGCAGCAGATAAAACGTCTGCCAACTCTTTTGCAGCTGCCGCTTGTCCGACTGCTAAATTTTGCAGTGTAACCGATCCTTCGCCAAAAAGCTGAACTTCTCCCGGGCCAATCAACCCTGCCGTCCAAATCGTATTGCCGATAAAAATCTGCTCTCTCGGAAGATAATTCGCCAACGTGTCTTCGTGTCCGATTCCATTCAGAAGACAAAGTACGTTGGTTTTTTCCTGAATCATTGGTTGAATTGCCTGCATCATTTCTGCCAACTGCATTGCTTTCGTAAAAACAAGAATCAAATCAGCTGAAAAGGCCTGATCGATATTTTTCTGTTCCACGATTGGTAAGTCCACTCTGATTTCTTCACCATTATAATTTGCTTTTAATCCATGTTGCTTGATCTGCTGCACATGTTCTGCCCAGCCATCCACCAACAGTACCTCATTCCCTGCTTGTTTCAACATGACAGCAAAGCGACTGCCCATTGCACCCACACCAGCGATTACGATTTTCAAAAGAATGCCCCCTCAATAAAAGTTTCCTGGATTCATTCTACTTGGAACAACCGCCGAAAGCCATGACTGAAACTTCAACCACTGGTATTATTCGTATTTTTTAATCAATAATTCGTTATAAATTAATGATTTGTGATAAAACAGGTTTATTATCCACAATATTCAGCAATTGGGGAGTAATTTAAAATATTGATTTTTCGATAAAAATCGGCAGGCAATTGCTTCCACATCCGTAACAGCTTTTGCAACAAACTGCTTTCTGCCTTGATCAAATATTCGCTGAGAATCAATCCTTTTGATTTTTCAGGTTTTTCTTGAACCAAACGTTCATATTCATTAAAGGCATTCTCTTGATTTTCCGCTACGAATAGTTTGCGTACTTCAATGTAACTACCCTCGATTTTTTCGGTTTCTTCTATAAAGTATATGGATTTGATCTCTTTCATATTAAATCCTCCTCTTTTGTTTACAGGTATAGCATAGAGAAGTTTTATTAACTGAAAGTTAAATCTCGTCCTTTTTTTATAACTTTTGAAAAATTTAAAAAATCCAAACATTGAAGAACCCTCTAAATCTACTACCCAGCAACCTCATCCAACTTTTCAATGGAACGAGTGATTAACTCTGCGTGGATGTCCTGATATTTCTTCAGATACTCAAGAATATTTTCTTTGTATTTTGTTGACCAGCTTGCTTTAGGTTCAATCAATTCTCCTTGTTTATTCGTATTAACGTAAACCTGTTTATTGAAGTTGGCATCATTCTCGGGAGAAATGCTTACACCGATTTTGCCATCATGATCAATGGTAATAAAAAAATCTTCTTTATTTGTTACTATAGAAAGTTTTTGTTCATCCAATGGAAAACCAACCCAGCCTGTCGGCAAGACATATGTCCAGTAGTGAATAGTATTTTCGATTAATTCGTAGGCGTTCCCATCAGAATCAGGACTATCTGTATCTGATAACTGCACCCAATGACGCTGGTCTAAATTTGTTCTGTAAGTATGTTCGTCATACCTTAATTTTAGATGAAAGGCAGAATAGGGTATGAGAATAACCGCAAGACCAATCAACACATATTTGTAGATTCTTCCGTTTTTTATTTTTTTGGTTGTATCTTTTGCCATTTCTTTGTCCTCCCGTAATAAATGATCTAGGGAGATACCGAATAAGTCGCTAATAGCAATTATTGTCTCTAAATCGGGATAGTTTCGTCCAACTTCCCAACTGGAAATCGTAGGTCTGGAGACATTTAACAATTGTCCAAGCTGTTCTTGTGTCCATCCTTTCTTTAGTCTTTGTTCCTTGATTTTATCCCCGATGTTCACAGTATCCCCTCCAAAATAATTATTTAGGAAAACGGTGTGAAAGAAAAGCTATAATTCCTACCATCCTCATAAATTGCATGATACATATCGTATCATGTTGCTATTACAGGCTTTTTGAAAAAATTTTGAGTGTATCTATCAATGCTATCTTACCTCATTACCAAAGAATTTTTAAGTAAAAAAAGAACACCGATTCCTCGATGTTCTCACGTTAAACTTAATCTCCTAAATTAAAGCGTAATTTCATTTGATTGGCACCTTTGGCAATCATCTTGCCAATCATGGCCGTTGTTTTTTCAAGAGAAATTTGTGCCAGCTCGTCGTTGACCTTCGCCAAATAATCCGTAAGTTTCTCTTGTTTCATTGCTTCTTGATCGGCTGAAAGCTGACGATAACGAAAAGCAGCTACTGTTTCTTGTTCAAAAGAATCGGCAATGTCACTGTATAAATCATAGTTGGCATCTCCCAGCAAGGCGGCAGTACAACTCAACCAGTACATATTTGTCAAATCACAGGTGTCCGTGGTATTTCGGTAACAAGCAGGTGTCTTTTCAACATTGCTGTAAAAAGGAACGACGGAATTGAACGTATTCGGTCCAAAGGCCAGCCAGTGAATTCCGGCAAGCGCCTCCGGTACATCCTTACGAATTTGCAAAATATGCAATTCATGATTCCGGTTGATACCGATTGGACGAAATCGTTTCTTCTCTGCTTCCGTTCCCGTACCATAAGGATCATAAGGCGTATCTTGATAATGAGAACTCAAAACCCACTTTACATCTTCAATCGTGATTTTTTGTTTAGGGTAGCAAATAAATGGCAGATCCTGATCGGTTGGTTCAATTTCTGCTGCGGGATCAAAATATTTTTGTCCATACCATGCCCTTGGATTATTGTAATGGTTGTCTTTAATGGTCGCACTCCCAAAGATATGCCGTAAATTAACTCCTTCAAAATCAGGATTTAGGTGATGTTTTTCGATCAAATCTGGCAAATCTTTTGCGTAAAGAACATCGGCTGAATCAAAATCATAGTGATCGATATTCATGCGATTTGGAGCAATCACGTAAGCATCATCTGGAATTCGAATCGCTGCCCAATGATGTCCACCAATCGTTTCCAACCACCAAATTTCTTCCTTATCAGAAAAAGCAATGCCGTTTGGTTCGTACGTACCAAATTCTTCCAGCAATGCTCCCAAACGCAGCACGCCTTCCTTAGCACTGTTGATATAAGGCAAGACAATTGTCAGCAAGTCTTCTTCTCCGATTCCGTCGGTAACATAGGGATCAATCCCTAAAACTCGGGAATTTGTCGTAATGGTTTCCGTAGCAGACATTGCAACATTTTTGCTATTGATTCCTGATTCTCCCCAGATGCCGATTTTCTCTTCATCTGCGTCTGGTGTTGAAGTATAACGCAAAGGATTATCCGGCAACTGAATCGTTACTTTGCTGATTTTTGATTGATAGGTTCTTGGTTGTTGGTCTGGCGTAATTACGACAAATTTTTTAGGACCCAGCGCAACAGAACCGTCTTCATTGCGGGCAATCATCGTGGAGCCATCAATACTTGCATTTTTACCGACTAAAATCGTCGTGCAGGCACTCTTGAATTTTTTCATGGAATCTTCCTCTCTAAATTTCATTGACAAAACAAGTGTAATCCTAAATACAAAAGAAGGAAACAAAAAATTCTTATAAAACCGGATGATTGGCATTCTGCCCATTTTCAGCTAAGATAAACAAGGAAAAAGAACTTGATTCCTACAAAATAACTAGTATAAAAACGAGGCGAATAGCAATGGATTTGTATACATCATTTATGGGACATACTTCGGTGCGTTCTTTTGAAGAAAAAAAGGTACCCGATTCTCTAAAAGAAAAACTGATTGCCGCTGCTCAAAGCGGATCAAGCTCTAATTTTGTTCAAGCCTATTCAATAATTGAAGTACGTGACCCGCAAAAACTAGCAACCATCGAAGCAATTGCCAACTGTCCCGGTTATGTAACTGGCGCAGGTGTCTTTTATGTTTTTGTTGCCGATTTGAATCGTCACGCACAATTATTGGCACACCATCAACGAGCAACGGCTATTTCTAATCTGGAAACCATGGAAGCCTTGACCGTAGCAATCGTCGATACAACCATCGCCGCACAAAACATGGCGGTATTTGCAGAAGGCAACGGGTTAGGCATCTGCTACATTGGCGGCATCCGAAACGATTTGTTTCAACTGGCAGAATTGCTGGATTTACCAAAACACACTGTGCCGCTTTTTGGTCTTTCTATTGGTTACCCCAAAATGCGAAATCAGCCAAAAAAAAGATTGCCTGCCGCTGAAATTCTCAGTGTGGATCGCTACCAACCAGTAAACTTTGAACATCTGCAAGCCTATGACGAACAAACTGCCGCTTACTACGCGAAACGGACAACCAATCAGCAACAAACCTCATGGTCAAAAAAAATGCTGGCATTTTTTTCAGAGCCACGTCGTTTGGAAACCAGCGAATTTTTGAAGAAGCAAGGATTTCATTGGTAAAAGATAAAAAAAACCGCGAATCTGCGGTTTTTTTGCTAGTTTAAAACATCATTCAATGCTTCTGCCATTGTGGGATGGGTGTAGATTTGATCTCGTAAAATAGTATACGGTAATTTGGCATTCATTGCTAGAGTAATCAGATTGATGACTTCGTGAGATTCTTCGGCATAAATTGAAGCTCCTAGAATCAGATTGGTGGTTGTATCGACAAGAATTTTAAAAATTCCCCGTGGATCTTCCAACACTTGGGCTTTCGGAACACCAGCACTCAATAATTGATACACTTTATAAACGTACCCTTGTTCTTTTGCTTGAGCTTCCGTCAAACCGACCGTAGACAACGGTGGGGTTAAGAAAACCGTATAAGGAACATTTTTGCGGTCACTGACTTTGCGATCTCCGGTATGAACTATTTGATCCGCAATGATTCGGTAATCATCAAGGGAAATATAAGTGAATTGCAGTCCACCTTTAACATCACCGATTGCCCAAACATTCTCCACCGTCGTTCTCAAATAATCATCCACAACGATTCCGCTTTTTTTTACTGCAATTTGGGTATTTTCCAGTCCCAAATCAGCAGTATTGGGGTGACGTCCGGTTGCTGCAAGGATTAAGTCACCCTCTAAAGTATGCTGTCCATCTTTTTCATACCTCACCTGAACGCCTTCTGCTGTGTCGGTGACTTCTAAAAGTTTGGCACCTAATTCAAAGCGAATCCCTTTTTCTGTCAAATCATGAAAAATCATCTTCGCAATGTCCGAATCTTCTCGAGGAATAAAGGTTTCGTGGTTGTCGATGACGGTAACTGTTGCACCATAATCCGCAAACATGGCGGCAAATTCTAAACCAATATAGCCGGCACCAATGATTGTTAAGCGTTTAGGTAAAACCGGCAGCTCCATGATCTCTTTTGAAGTCACAACCCGACTGCTTTTCGTGATTCCGGGAACTTCCGGCAAAATTGGAGTCGAGCCGGTATTGATAAAAATCCGTTCTCCCGTTAACTTGCGAATTTCGCCATTTGTCATGGTCACTTCCAAATCATGATTGGCTGTAAAACGGGCTTTTCCCGTCCAAACTTCAGCTGTTTTTTCGTCAGCAATCATATGAAAGTTTTTATTTCGTAAACGTTCCGTCAAATCTCCCCGTTTGGTAACTGCTTCTTCAAACGGAACTTTGCGATTGCCATTAACGATCAACGATTTCGATGGAATGCACCCGATATTGATACAAGTCCCCCCATACATTTGCTTGGATTCTTCGATCATCAGCACTTCTTCTCCATACTTCGCCAGTGTTTTAGCTAACGTTTTTCCTCCTTTTCCAAAACCAATAAAGACATTTTTATATGTTGTCATCCTGATCCCTCGCTTTCTATGCCTATTCTACCGAGAAACATTTTTTTCGGCAATTAGTTGCCTTCCATTCACCGGCTTTTCATTTCAGCCAATCATTTTCCTTTTATCGTCACGGCTTTTCCCGTACACTAAAAGAAAGAGCTTTAGAAAGAAGGGATTTTAATGGTACAGAAGATTCAATTAGAAAATAGTACTTTGACAGCAGAGGAAATTTTGGCGGCAGTCGGTGGGCAATTGGATTCCGTTGTTTCACTTACAAATGACCAAGGCTTGGATGTCACGGTCTTAACTCAAGAATCATGGGAACATTTATTGTCTTTATTAGATGCAGCTCAAGCAGAAGGCTACCGAATCCAACAAGAACTTCCAGAAGAAATTCTTCGAGAAGTTGATGCCCCTGAACCGCAGCAAGCAACTGGCTGGCGAACGGATGTCCCAGAAAAACTTCATCCTGCTCCTGATTTCAAATTAGAAGCCGGCGAAATTCCTACAAGTGATGATATTTTAGACTGATCTCAAAGCAAAAAGCAGTAAAACTCGTTCTCATTGTTGAACGGATTTTACTGCTTTTTATCTGATTTTTGGAAAGGATAAATGTAAACAAAATAAATTATCCTTCATTTCAGCGGTCATTTTTCCGCCCATTTTTTCTGTCATGGTTTTGGCAATCGTTAAACCTAACCCACTGGCGGCATTGGTTCGACTGGCGTTTCCTGTATAAAAGCGATCAAACACTCGTTGAACATCCAGCGAAGAATCCTTCAAATCATTTTCAATTCGTAAAAGAACCTGCTCCTCCACCGTTACCGAAATAACAATTTGTTTTTTCGCATACCGCAGACTGTTTTGAATGATATTTTGTACAACACGCGTGTACAGTAGCGGATCACCTAAAATCCACGTTTCCGGCACATCCTCTGGAAACTGTACCACCAACTGACCTTCCACAAATTGTTCATAATAACTAATAAATAATTCTTCCAATAGCTGATAGCTGGAAAACCGGACTTGTTGGATTGGCTGTTGGTCCAATTCGATTCTTGCTAATTCATAAAAATGTTCATTCATTTCAATCAATCGGTCGACCGATTTGCGAATATTTTGCAAATAGTGCTGCCGTTTTTGCGGATCAATTTCTTTTTCCATCAGTTGTGTGTAACCACTGATGGCTGTCAAAGGGGTTCGCAAATCATGAGACAAACCCGTGATTGCTTGTTGCAAATTATTTTCCAATTGTTTGCTGTGAATACTTTGTTCTTCATAATAAGACACTAATTGATTGATAGACTCGACAAGCTGCACCAATTCTTTTTCGTGAAAATCAACCGCCACTCGACCGCCATGGGAAGCATGTTCCGGCAGCTTCTTGATTTTTTGCCGCAAACGTCGCAGTTCTCGTTTAAGACTGTAAAGATAGCTCCCGCCTAGCAGTAAAAAGATTCCAATGATACTTGCTATTCCCCACATCTCACTGACTCCTTAATCAAATTTAAAGCCTACGCCCCAAACCGTTTTGATATATTCTGCGCCAGCTTGATGCAGCTTTCCTCGTAGATTGCTGATATGCACATTGATGGTTTTTTCGCCGGCAAGAAAAGGTTCCTGCCAGACAGTTTCATAAATGTTGCTGCGGCTGAATACCTTTTTGGGAAACTGTAAAAAGAGCAGTAAAATTGCATATTCTCTAGCAGTCAAATGCAAAACAACCTCTTTTACTCGGACTTCCCTCGTCTCCAAATTAATAGAAAGCTCTTGATAATGTAACATCTGCCCCTTCGTTTCCTTCGTCGCATGCCGTAACTGAATTTGGATTCGTGCCAATAGTTCGTATAAATCAAACGGTTTGACCAAATAATCATCGGCTCCAGCTTTCAGCAGGGCAACTTTTTCTGTTAAGTCATTTTTTGCGGAAATTACAATGACTGGCAAAGAGGACTGCTGACGAATCCATGCCAACACCTCTTCCCCATTTAATCCCGGCAACATCAAATCCAGTAAAACCAAATCAAAATTTTCCTGCTGAAAACGTAATTGACCCTCCGTTCCAGAATAGGCACTGATCACTTCATAATCAGCCAGCAATTCTTTGAGTATCGTTTGAATTTCTGCATCATCTTCCACCAATAAAATCTTGGTCATCTGCTCACCTACTTGATATCTGATCGTTTAAAAAAGAAAATCCCTATTCCTGATGATACCACAATCGTGAACAAACTAACGAAAATCAACCATGGAAACCGAGCAATTTCTGCCGGTTGTGTAAAGCTGGAATAAAATAGAAAGGTTCCAGTGATCCAATCCAGTAAAAATTGAGTAGCCGGACTTCGTTGCAACAAAGAAGGCAAAAAAATGATTCCCAAAATATACAGCCAATTCCAAATCAAGGAAATGCCGATGTTCTTCGTAATAAAAGAAATCATGACAAAAACTGCGACATTTGCCAGTATCAGCAAATAAATCGTTAAAAAGACATTGATGCCATAAAGAAAATAGTTATCGATTCCTTCCATCGAACCAAAACCAAAGAAAATTGTAAAACAGATCACCTCTAAAACCGTCAATACGACACAAGCAATCAACGTCACACCAGCCAACGTCACACCCTTTGCAAAATAAAAATGACTGCGGTTGCGACCAATCGATAACGCATTACGGATTGTTCCCTGCTGAAATTCTTCATTAACAAAAAAACTAACCAACGCGGCAAGAATAAACAAAACAATCTCACTATTTTTTGCTACGCCAAGCACACCGGATGCACCATTCGTTACTAAATCCTTTACTGGTTCCAACACGACACCATATCGGGTTTCCACCCAACTATTGATTACTTGAAATATCGGAATAAACACAAAAAGTCCAAGAACCAACCATAATTTTCGACTTTTCAATAGTTTTAATTTATCGGCTCGAAGTAAGTTTGTCATGTTCGTTTCCCTCCGTAAGTTCCAAGAAATAAGTTTCCAGATTTTGACGGGTCACCCCGATGCGCGTGACCGGTATATCAGCCAACACCAGAAGTCGATTGAGCTGTGCTACCCGATCATTTTGTTGATAAATATGGATTGTCTTTTGATCCACCACTTTATATGCAGTGATTTTTTGTGCATCCAAAACCACCAGCGCCTTTTGAACAACTGGCGTTTCCAACTCGATGTACTGCCGACTTTCTTGCTGTAATTCTTCCTTTGTCAATTCTTTGATCAGTCGTCCTTTGTGTAAAATTCCATAATCTGTGGCAATTTCTGCCAACTCATTCAACAGATGGCTGGAAAGTAGGACGGTAATACCTTTTTCAGTCACTAACTGCTGAATGATTTCTCGAATCTCAACGATTCCGGATGGGTCCAGCCCATTTGTCGGTTCATCTAAAATCAAAAATTCTGGATTTGTAATCAATGCCATTGCAATTGCCAAACGTTGCCGCATCCCTAAAGAAAAATTTTTCACTTTCTTTTTACCAGTATTTTGAAGATGCAGTAGCGTCAGTAAGTCAGAAATCTGACTTACTCCGACCCCGCCATTTGCTGCCTGTACTTGCAAATTTTCCATAGCGGTCAATTCTGGATACAGGGCGGGCGATTCAATTGATTGTCCCATTTGACGGCGTGCCTGTTGCAACCCTTGCTTGTCGGTTCGTCCAAACAATTCGATTTCCCCTTCATCAATCGCAATCAGGTCCATGATTGCCCGCATAAAAGTGGATTTCCCGGCGCCATTTTCGCCGATCAAGCCGTAGATTGCACCGCGTTTGATTGCAATGGACACATTATCCAATGCTTTGATTCCTTGATATTTCTTAGTAATATTGGTTGTTTTCAATACCAATTCCTGCATAGATTTCTTCACTCCTTTTTTTGTAGTTTATCGAAGAAGCATAAAGAAACTGGCTAAAAAAGATAAAAAAAGTATAAAGAAAACGCCGGAATTTTTCTCCGACGTTTTCTTTAGTATCTTTCGTTTTTAAAATGTCGCTTCGTTTAAATCGAAATATTTCTACGCATGATAATGAGTTTCTAAATATTTTGACCAGTAGGGTTCATCTAAAACAGAAAGGGTCAAAAGCAACTCATACTTTTCCCGTTCATTTTGACAACCGTTATCATGATCAATCAGTATTTGAAATAACTTATATACCATTTTCGCTTTCACATCATCATAACTCAGGGAGACATCGCTTTTTTAGAATCTTTTCAGTTCACATTTTATGAACACCTCATCATAGAAAAATTAAAAATGTACAGTGGGTTAGTTTTTTAGATAGTTAGTTCTCATTCTTTGATTTTTTCTATAAAATTTAACAAAGGCAATTAATTTTTTTATCCATACACACCAGTTCCAAAAAATGAATGATTTAATCTATATTTATATTTCCCACTAACAATTCTAACAGCAGGATGATAATGATGGAATCTCCATGTACTAGATTTTCTATGCAACTCTACCCCGGTTGATTTTCCCAGTTGCCACTGCACATGCAAATGATGTGCCACTAAACAAAGTATAAGTATCATTAATACCAATAGATAAGATATCTTCTCCGAGTTCGTACGCATCTGCCCTCCTATACCTCATGTTGAGTTTTGATATCTTTCCGTTTCGATCTAAGCTCCCAATGAAATTAAGATTATCAATCATTGGCTTTTCTATTTTTTTTAAATTTACCCTCCATCCCCCGTTACCATTTGCAAAGTTCACAATAATATCTCGTTCAGCAGCATACCTGATGGCTTCTAATAATATTGATTCGAAAACATCCACTTCGATACTAACATTAATAACATTTGCTCCATTAGTAGCACAGTACATAATTCCTTTTGAAATATTATCCTGTGTTGCTTTTCCATTTTCTGTTACTACAGTATTTATTATTTCAACATTCGAAACAATACCTTTAATGCCTTTTTTGTTTTTAGTTGCAGCTATTATACCTGCTATTGCGGTTGCATGCTCAGAGTCTACGAGAGTAGAATTGAATACAAACTTCTTCTGTATAAGTGTAATATTACTTAGCTCATCGGTTGAGGTAGCAATACCTCCATCAACAATACCCACTTTTAATGTTGAATCTAACTCTCTACTTTGTGGAAAATCATTATCGTAAAATTCAATAAAACTAAGTAGTATTTTGTGACTTGAAACAAATTTTGCATTGTAAATTAGGATAATTAAAATAGTTGTAGCAAAAAATATTGTAACTAATATAATTGACACTATCCAGTTTTTCTTCATTTTCGTTTTGCAACCACCGGATCTAAAAAAACATCATTTCGAAAAATCTTTCTCAGTTCTTCTTCAGAAATTTCTTGTAGCTCATAATACTTTATATTTTTTTTATCAATTGTTCCTTCCCAGATTTCCCAAAGTTCATAAGGTTCTGATATCTCTTTTAAATATTGCGCTAGTGATTCATAAAATCCATCCCATTTATTTACTTTAATCTCATAATAGTATTTACCTATTGCATATTGACTTATAGTTTCAGGAGTCATGTCTCTTATTATTTCTATACTCGGTTCATTATCGGGATTAAAGTCAAGTGCAAATAATTTTTCATTACTATTTAAACTACTAACAACGAAAGGTGCATAACTTGAAATTTCCTTTATCTCTTTTTTTGAGTAACCTAAAGAATATAAATCTTTTTTTGATAAAAATTCAGCAGCTTGATTAGAAAACATTTCTGGGATTTCTTTGGCACTTACTAGGTAAAATCCTACGGACATTTTAATCTTCCTCTCCGAAGAAAACGCTTACTTTGCTAGATTATATTCATTTATTGTGCGTTTGTCAAAATATATGTAGCCTTTAATTGATGAATTTTTTTGTATTAAGAATTCAGATTTACACAAGTAAAAAAAGGCTAAAATGATACAAAATTGTTCACATTAGACTGTTCCTCTACAGGTTATTTAATAATCCTAACTATTAACTTTACTCCATTAATTGTTCATCAAAAACTCGATTCAAAAATCCTTGTAAATAGCGCTGATAAAATGTAGGGAAACTTTATTCAATGTATTTTTTTCTTTTTTAGGTAACCAGATAATCATTCTACAAATAGGATTGATTGTCCTGAACCTAATAAGTGTCGTCTATATTATTTTAAAGAAGTTTTAGACCTAAATCTATAGATAAAACCCGTTTCAAATGGTTTATAACCATTTAAAACGGGTTTTTAACTTTTTGTATTATCCATTCATTTTCACGGACATTTTGTAATACCATTCGTCTAATTTGACAAAATATTATTTTAAACCCTCTATTTCTCCGTGTTTAAAATGTCGCTTCATCTGGATTTTTTGCCAATCCAGCGACGCCATGCAGACCATCGATTAATTTTACATCTTCTGCCGTTAATTCAAAATCAAACAATTCGGTGTTTTCTTTGATTCGTTCATCATGAACTGATTTTGGCAGTGGTAAGAAACCGTGTTGCAAACTCCAACGCAAGACAACTTGTGCAACTGTCTTATTGTATTTATCTGCAACTTCTTTCAATTCAGGAACATCAAAAATTTTCCCAGTTCCCAGTGGACTGTATGCTTCACTCAAAATATCGTGGGCATCATTGTAAGCCACTACTTCCGGTTGTAAATCGCTTGGGTTCAAGAAAATTTGGTTAACTACTGGTTTGATTTTTGCGGTTTTCAACAACGCATCCAAATGGTGAGGACGGAAATTAGAAACACCGATGGCACGGATTTTACCCGCTTCCACAGCTTCTTCCATTGCCCGCCATGCCTCTGCATTGGCTTGTTCCCAATTTTCGCGAAAATCAATTGGATTAGGCCAGTGGATCAAATATAAATCTAAGTAGTCCACCCCTAATTTTGTTAGAGAATCTTCAATCGCTTGTTTTGCCAATGCATAAGAATGATGTTTGTTCCATAATTTTGTTGTAATAAATAGTTCTTCTCTAGGAACTCCGCTGGCCTTGATACCTTTGCCCACGGATTCTTCATTACCATATGCTGCCGCTGTATCAATGTGACGATACCCAGCTTTCAAAGCGGCTAAAACGGATTCTTCTGCTACTTCACCAGAAGGCGTTTGCCATGTCCCAAAACCGACAACGGGAATTTCCACACCGTTTGCTAATTTGTACGTATCTTTTAAACTCATAAAATTGTGTCCTCCTCGTTCAATCGTTACTCTTTAACCTTACTCTATTTTACTATTTTTGTCAGAAAACTTGCACTAAAAAAGGAGCAGCCGCTAAACTGCTCCATCATTTTACTTATTTTCGAGGTTTTCACCATTTGATTCAATCACTTGCTTGTACCAATCAAAGGATTTTTTCTTGCTTCGTTTCAACGTACCATTTCCTTCATTGTCCCGATCTACATAAATAAAACCGTAACGTTTCTTCATTTCCCCGGTACCTGCAGAAACTAAATCGATACATCCCCAAGTTGTGTAACCTAAAAGATCAACGCCATCTTGTTCCACTGCATCTTTCATCGCTTGGATATGGGCAGCCAAGTACTCAATGCGGTAATCATCCTCTACATACCCGTTTTCATCCGGCGTATCGATTGCCCCCAGACCGTTTTCTACAATGAACAATGGTTTTTGGTAACGATCGTACAAATCATTCATGGTGATCCGCAAGCCTAGTGGATCGATTTGCCAACCCCATTCACTTGCTTCAAGATACGGATTTTTGACCGAAGCAAAAATATTCCCTGCTGTTTGCTCCAATAATTTTGGATCGGTCGTTGCTACTCGCGAAGAATAATAAGAGAAAGAAATAAAATCAACCGTATGAGCTTTTAACAGCTCCAAATCCCCCTCTTCCATTGCAATCGTGATACCGTTTCGTTCCATTTCTTTTAAGGCATAGGCTGGATATTCTCCCCGTGATTGCACATCAATGAAGAAATAATTTTCCCGATCTGCTTTCCGAGAAGCCCAAACATCTTCCGGTTTGCTTGTATAAGGATAGTTGGCACCTGCTGCCAGCATACAGCCCACTTTATTTTCCGGGTCCACTTCATGGGCGATTTTTGTTGCGATTGCACTGGCTAATAATTCGTGATGGGCCGCTTGGTACTTCACTTGTTCTTTGTTGTCGCCTTCTTCAAAGTATAACCCTGCGCCCATAAAAGGTGCATGAAGAATCATATTGATTTCATTAAAAGTCAACCAATATTTGACTAATCCTTTGTAACGATTAAAAATTACTCGACACAAGTTTTCATAAAATCCAACCAATTCCCGTGAACGCCACGCCCCGTAGGTTTCAATCAAATGCATCGGACAATCAAAATGAGTGATGGTCACTAAAGGTTCAATTCCGTATTTTTGGCATTCCTTGAAAACATCTTCGTAAAATTTCAGCCCGGCTTCGTTAGGTTCTTTTTCATCACCTTTGGGAAAAATCCGACTCCAAGCAATCGAGAGACGATAGGTTTTAAAGCCCATTTCCGCAAACAATGCGATATCTTCTTTATACTGATGGTACATATCGATGGCTACTTTTGCAGGATAAAAATGTTCATCATCAAAATCAAACATCTTCTTTTCGCCAGTAATTACTGGAAAACGATCTTTTCCAATTGGAACAACATCCACGTTTGCTAATCCGCGCCCATCTTCCGCGTATCCACCTTCACACTGATTGGCCGCTGTTGCGCCGCCCCATAAGAAATCTTTTCTAAAACTCATACCTCAAAATCCTCCTTGTTTTTACTTCGTTTTATTATTTGCCACCACGGGTTCTTCATCTAGCTGCCGTGCGATTTTGTCTTGAACCGTAATGCCGTCAGCTTCCAATTTTTCGATTGCTTCCGCAAATTGCGGCAAATGTGCTTTATGCGCAATAAATAGTTCATCCATCACTCGTTTTGCCGTTTCTCCCGAACGAACCAATGGATTGATTGTGAATGCTTGCAATGCCGTCCCATAGTCTCCCGTCACTGCGGCTTCAATCGTCACCAGTTCCATATTCTTCATTAACTGCAACCAACCTCGTTCTGCTGGCGGCAAAGAACCAAAGGCAACGTTTCTCGCACCTTGTCCTCCTACATAAGCCGTCACTTCAACTACACAATCTGCCGGTAAATCAGGAATTGCGCCATCATTTTTTGTTGACACGACAATTTGGGTCTCTTTGTTTCCATAAATAGATGCGATGGTTTCACAAGCTGCATCTGAATAATAGGCGCCTCCGCGTTTTTGCAGTTGCTCTGGTTTATGATCTAAATTTGGATCTTTATAAAGTTCAAAAAGTTCTGCTTCGGTCTCTTTCACCTGTTGCGCCCGAGTACCGATCGTTTGATATTCCTCTAAAGCATGAGCCAGCATTTCTTCTTCTCGATAATAATAACGATGGTACCCACAAGGAATCATTTCCATCTGCAGCAATTGTTCTTTAAAAAATGGAATATCAAAAATATTTTTTGGCAGTCCATTGTCTTCTGCATAAAGCTGATCGATTAATTGTTTTGTTAAATCATTGCCTTTTTTATCCGCCACTTTATGCCAATGGAAATGATTCAATCCAGCAAACTTATAAATCAACTCTTCTTTTGGCTGCTTTAACATTTCCGGTTCCGTCATCATTGCCATCACCGGCACGTTACACAACCCGATCACTCGCTCCCATTTTCCGTAGCGCACAACTGCTTCTGTGACCATCCCGCTAGGATTGGCAAAATTAATCAACCAGGCATTCGGACAAAGACGTTTCATGTCTTCGACGATTTCTAAAATCACCGGAATTGTACGAAAAGCTTTGAACATTCCCCCAGCACCGTTTGTTTCTTGACCGATTATGCCGTAATAAGCCGGAATACGTTCGTCTTTTACTCGGGCATCCAACTGCCCCACCCGAAATTGTGTCGTAACAAAATCCGCATCTTTTAATGCTTCTTCTCGATTCAACGTGCAGTAAATAGTGACATCATAAGGAGAAGCATCCCACATACGTTGCGCCATTTCACCGACGATTGCTAATTTTTCTCGTCCTGCTTCAACATCCACCAGCCAAATTTCACGAATCGGTAGTTCTTCATATCGCTTAATAAAGCCTTCCATTAATTCCGGGGTATAGCTGCTACCGCCGCCAATCGTTGCAATTTTGATTCCAGTCATTCCATCGCCTCCGTTGAATTATTTACATTTTTATTATCTCGTTTGTAAATTCTTAAAACAAGATTAAACCGCTTTTATCAAAACCAATTTACATATTTTCGTTTCTTTTCGTAAAATTATGTAAATACGATTTACAAATTACAAAAAAATTTTGCTAGCACTTTAAAATACGCTATGATAGATTTACATAAATTAATTATTATTTGTAAAAAGGAGTGAAGAGATGCTAGTCAGTGAAAAGATAAAGCAAACGGATTTTTCTACCGCAGAATCGGCAGTGATTACCTATATTTTGAACCATTCCGAAAATTTGGCCGATAAGACCATCAAAGAAATTGCACAAGCAACCTTCGTTCATCCTTCTACCCTAATTCGAATCGCAAAAAAATTAGGTTTTGCCGGTTGGATTGAGTTGCGGGATGTCTACTTGACGGAACAAAATTATTTGCAGCAGCATTTTACAAAAGTAGATGCAAACTTGCCTTTTTCCGCAACAGATGGGCTTTTAACGATTGCCAATAAACTAGCAGTCTTAGAAAAAACGACGATTGATGACACCCTGAGTTTATTGACTCACGATGAACTGCAGCAGGCCAAACAATTTTTATTAAAAGCTACCACCATAAAAATTTTTGCCAGCAACGCCAATACACTGATCTCACAGGATTTCGCGTTAAAAATGAAACGCATCAAAAAAGAAGTTTCGATCGTCACTACTTTTGGTGAAGCTGCCTATGAAGCCTACAATTGTTCCAGCGACACGTGCGCTATTTTGATCTCTTATACCGGTGAAAACCAAATGACCTTGCAAATCGCTAATTTACTAAAGAAAAACCACGTTCCGATCATTGCTTTAACGAGTATCGGAAATAATTCCCTGACAAAAATCAGTGATACAGCTTTGCATTTAACCACTCGGGAACGTCTTTATTCTAAAATAGGTAATTTTACCATCAACACTTCCATTTGTTACTTGTTAGATGTGCTGTACAGTTGTATTTTTGCCGAAAATTATCAGCAAAATCTTCAGCATTTGGTTCAAATCGGTCAAGCCATCGACAAACGACCAATCTCTTCTACCGTTATGCAGGAAAAACCGTTGGACTCTTTGATTCATGATTCTTTTTTGCCCAATTGACAATAAAACAAACGGTCTCAAAAGATTTTTTCTTGAGAGACCGTTTAGAAATCCGTTAAATCAAAGCCGTAATCAATTCATCTCCATTACTGACGAAGGAATTCTGACTTTCTAAAATATCCAAATAATCCTCTGCGTTCGTTACGATAACCGGAGTTTCCACACTGTAGCCGGCTTGTTTGATGGCTTCCAAATCAAAGGTAATCAACGCCTGTCCTTTTTTCACATGGTCGCCTTGCTGCACATGCGCTTCAAAAAACTTTCCATTCAGTTGAACAGTATCCAAACCAATATGGATCAACAATTCCAATCCGCCGTCAGAAACTAGCCCAATGGCATGTTTCGTTGGAAACAATGTCATCACTGTACCGTCAAATGGTGCCACGACTTCGCCGGTTTTTGGATAAATCAAGATTCCTTTTCCTAAAGCCCCTTGAGCAAAGGCTTCATCTTTTGCGACCGATAAAGGAGCGATTTCTCCTTGCAGAGGTGCGCTAATCGTTTCTTTAACTGTTGTTGCCGTATTTTTAACCGAAACTTCTGCTTCCACTGCATCGTCTTTCCAGAAGAAGAAAGTCAAGACAAAACCGACAACCGAAGCAATGGCAACAGCAATTAATGAGTAGACCATTCCACTCATATCACCTGTCTCTGTGTTGACAAAACTAGGAATCCCAAAAACGCCTAATCCGCCCATTGTGAATTGCCGTGCTCCCATTGCAGCTAAGAAAGCGCCACTGATCCCTCCACCAATCATTGAGAAAATAAATGGTTTTTTCTTAGGTAAGGATAATCCATAAATCGCCGGCTCTGTTACACCACAAAGTCCGGAAATAACTGCTGGAATAACCAAGGCCTTTTCTTTCGGGTTTTTCAATTTGAAATACATTGCAAAGACTGCCGCAGTTTGAGCAAAACTTGCCCCAAAAGTACCAATTAAAGCTGTCGCAAACCCTAAGGAAGACAGTTGAATCATCGCAATTGGAATGACACTCCAATGAAGCCCGAAGATAACCAAAACTTGCCATAGCGTTCCTAGAATCAGACCAAATAAAATCGGTGAGAAATTCATCAAAGCATCAAATCCACCCGCTAACAGATTGGTCAGCAAGCTAATCACTGGTCCAATTACTAAGAACCCTAGTGGAACGGAAATCAGCAATACGAAAAAAGGAACAAAGAATGCTTGAAGCAATTCAGGCAACGTCTTTTTCGCAACCTTTTGAACCTTGCTCGCCACCCATACGACAAAAATCGCTGGAACCACTGAACTGGTGTAGTTTGTTGCTACCAAAGGAATCCCTAAAAATGTTGTGTAGACGGGACTAGCAAACAAACTGCCATTAAACAAGGTCATGATCGGTTCTCCAGCCGCCGAAAAAGCATCCAATTGCAAACTCGGATAAACTAAAGCTGCACCAATCGCTAATCCCACATATTGATTGACGTTGAATTTTTTCGCCGCCGCAACAGCCACCGCTACTGGCATGAAGTAAAACAACGCATCCCCAACACCATTCAACATCTGATAAGTACCGCTGGTGGTCGCTAAAACCCCTGTTGCTACCAATAGCGCATTGATCCCTTTAATCATCCCACTGGCAGCTAATGCGCCTAAAAACGGTTGAAACACCGAACTGATGACATCGATCAACGTATTGAAAATTCCTTGGTTTGTTTTTTCTCCCCCGTCTTCACTCATGACACCCGTCACTTCCACGACATCCTCAAAAACTGCCGGTACATGATTACCAATGACCACTTGATACTGACCGCCACTTTTCATTACGGTCACTACCCCATCCATGTTTTTCAGAATTTCATCGTTTGCTTTGCTTTCATCTTTTAACTTGAAGCGTAAGCGAGTGATACAATGTGTCAAACCATTGATATTTTCTTTTCCACCGACATTTGCTACAATTTTCTTTGCTAATTCTTGATATTTTCCCATGATTCTTCCTCCAATTTTGTTTTGATTGAAGGTTTAGCCAACTGAATGTCACTATCCAAAACGAAGCTTTTCCTGAAGCTTCATAGGCAGATGGGTTCTGCATTTTTGTTCAACAATCCTCCTTAAATTTTTTATTCTCAACGACTTTTTTGCACCAAACGGGCAATATGAATCGTTAAATACATTTTTTCGTCACTAGACATTGTGTAGGAATATTTATCTGCAAGAAATTGATCGATTTTTTCGACACAACGCAACGCATTACTGTATTTTTTTGTAACGATCTGCAACAATTCCTCTTCTACCTCGCCATCGTGGATTGTTTGGCTGGTAACTCGGGATAAAAAGAAGCGTAAATGAGTAGTAAATCGATAAAAATAAACCGACTCTTCATCAAAATCAATCTTAAAATAATAGCGAACAATATTTATAATATCCTGTAAAGTCTTGGTGAAGGCGTACATGTCTTCCTGACCTTCTTCTGTCTGACCATTCACCAAATGCAAGGCGATAAACCCAGCTTCATCTTCTGAGAGCTGCACTTGATAATATTCACTGATTTTTTCCGTTGCCTTTTTCCCAACTTGGAATTCTTTAGGAAACAACCGTTTAATATCCCAAAGCAAAATATTTGGGACTGAAATGTTGTTTTTGCTGCGTTCGATTGCTGTGTACAAGTGATCCGTCAGCGACACATAGACTGATTCATTCAAGGAGATCTCAAGAGAAGATTTTGCGTATTCAATAATTTCATCTGCCAACGCTAGATACTCAATAGGAATATCGTTTAGCAATTCCTGAAATTTCTGTGCTGTTGAGGTATTTGTCAAACGAAAGACTTTGTCGATTTTTTCTGCTGGAATCAAATCTCCGGCGCGTTTATTAAATGCCAAGCCTCTGCCCATTGCGATGATCTCGTTGTTCTCATTATCCCTTGAAACAATGACATTGTTATTTAGAATCTTTTCAATCCGCACTTTTCAAACTCCTTCCCATAAAAAAAGCCTAATTATCCTCAAAAAAAGACGAAAAAATTCGTTTTTAAGGCAATTAGGTTTAGCTTGTATTGAAACAATCACTATCCACATATTCTTATTACTTAAAATATACCGAGTTTGCGAAAGAAAGTCAATGTTTTTTAAAGCGCTTTATTTTTATGAACTATACAATCCGTGTATTATGTGTAACAACTCTATCTATTCAAGAAAACTATGGTAACATACACTAAAAAGAGGAAATCAGCCTATGTTTAAAAAATTGAAAAAGGAATTTCATGAAACGAAACAAGTAGATGAAGACTTTTTGCAATGGGTGCTTATCAGAAAATGAAACCCAAAAGGAAAAATAATCCTAGCACTAGTCCTTTGGATTCTATGGATGAGATATGCTTTTAACATAGTTTTTATGTTTAATTTTTTCAAATTTATTTTTATTATCAGCATCGTTTATGGAATGATACGTCTGGGATACAAACTATTTACCCTGTTGCATAAATCAACAAAAAATAAGTTTTAGGAAAATGAAACCTTGATCTAGTTATTCTTTTTTGTTTTCCTTTCGTTCCCGTTCCCTTTCAATACGTTTGAGATTTTGTTCTCGTAAATACAATTCAGAATTTGCGTTCCGATTAAATGAATCTCCACCTAAAAAGCGTATGTTCCTAAAAAGTGCAGCAATTTTTTTTACTATGTTCCCCATAGCCCTCTCCCTCCGATCAGAATAGTAATACACTGTATATCTTCTATTTTATCATTTAATGTCCATCTTACTAATTAATCCGTTTGATTTCACAAAAATCAAAGATATTTTTGATGACAGGCAGGTTTTAAAAACTTTTCCTCATTCAAGTATCCGTTTTGACGAACGCATCAGACAAAAAAATAGTCCTAATAAAACATTGAGAATGAGCATTTTCCAAAAAAGAGAGTTGATTTTCTACGTGATAGAAGGAGAGCTGGTGTTCATGTTGCAAGTAATCAACGTAAAAATGGACTATGTGAACCGGTTAAAGAATTTATTTAACATTTATCAACCGGATAAACCCGACTGATTTATACCTATAGAGAATTATTGTGAAAAAATCAAAAAGCAACGAAGCAAGATTACTTGATATGCTTCGTTGCTCATAAAATCATCCATCTTCTAATTAAAAAAGTAATTTTATTTATGATTACTCGTGTCATTAGCTTGTTTTTTTAACTCTTCTTTTATTTCTTTTAAACTATTTAAAACTTTAATCATAAAGATAAAAAGAGAGATACCTAGAATGAGTTTTCCCACACCCAAAATATAACTGAGGACCATAGCTATTTCTACTATCATTTCAATCCTCCTTCCGATATTTTATAAGTTATATTCTAACCAAAACTTATCACTTCCGACGCTAAAGTATAGTATAGGTATTTAGTTGATGTACCAGAAGGTAATCCTAAACCAGGTGCAATGTTTCATTGCCCTTTTATTCCACCATAACACGAAATCGCTTTCTTTAAAATATTTTTTTGATTTTTTGAATAGTAGTATTAATTTTATTTATATGACACTATACGATAACGATTCAATGGAAATAGACAATTAATTTTTATCTGTAGCTAAGACAAGTTAGGATCAAAAAACGTGCACTACTCCAAAAATAATCAAGACCCTCTCCTTCATTCATTTCCCATCGCCCAAACTTAAAAAGACTGTAGACCTAAGCCAACCCACAGCTTTGTCTACAGTCTTTTCCCTTATGTTATTTCTTTAGATAGGTTTTCAAACGATTGATTTCATCTTCACTGACTTGATGGTCACCGTCCAACAATAGAAAATGGACATTGGAAAAAGATTTTTCCAATTGTTGTGACAATGCCAACGCTTCTCCCGGTAAGCTGATAGAATCTTGCGCACCACTTGTCAACAAAAGCTGTGTCGAAGCTGCTGTCGTTTCGAATTGATAGACGAAATTACTTGGATGAAGTAAAATAACCGTATCAGCAAGTTCAGGCTGCTTTTCCAACAAGCCTAAAACAAAATTAGCACCATTAGAATAACCGATGAAAATGATTCGTTCTTTTTTGGTTACGGTTGGCCATTCTTCTTCAAGAAATTCTGTCACTCGTTTTTCAAAATCAACCCGATCCAATTTTCCATCGACTAATTGTGCAAAGAATCGACGTTCCTGACCCGTTTTTTCAGTTCCCAAATAGCTCAGTACACTGGCATCCGGAAATAAAGCCGCGATTGTCGACAGCAGTTGGTATTCATTGCCGCCGGTTCCATGAAAGGCAACGACTAGCGTGTCATCTTGCCCTTGTTGAAAAAATTTTTCCATAATAACCTCCTAAGAGAAAGGATTTTTTAAATGAATGCACGCATCCATCATATCTCCATTTTAAATCGATTTATTCAACCGACGTTTGATTTTTATCATAATATACTTGGCTTAAAATTACTAATGAAAACGATCAATCAAGATGATCACACCATGTATCATCTCTTTTTTTCCGATAACCAAGAACGGATTGGTACAGAACTGACTTTTTTTGAAGTCCGTGAAGGGGAAGATCATAAATTTGGAACCAATAATATCGAACGGGTAGTTATGAAGGTCCCCTCCGAAGAATCCCTGACTTTCTGGGAGGCGCGATTGGAAGCTGCCGGCATTTGCCATTACGGTATCGAAACGTTCAATGGTCGCCCACTCTTGCGTTTTGAAGCCCCGGATGACACACAAATTTCCCTCACACCACTCAGAGAATTTGAAAAAGCCGATGATTTCTATCCCTTTGCAGATACCGACGTACCAGTGGAACATGCGATTTTGGGAATTGATGCAATCCAACTGCGTGGGCAATACCCAGCCGCCACAGAAAAAGAATTAACGAATCTTTTAGGTTGGCACCAACAAAAGCAAACGACTTTTTTTGACACAAATACAGAAGTCACCATTTTGGATAATCAAGAGACGACTTTCTATCAAGAAGTTCATTTGATCCACGATATCCATAGCCCATTAGCAGAACTTGGTATCGGCGGCATCCATCACGTTGCCTTCGGAGTCAAAGATGAAAAACGGCTGCGGGAATTGGACGAACAATTAAATCAACGAAATTTTCTAAATTCTGGTATCAAACATCGCGAATTTTTTACCTCCCTTTATTTCCGGGAACCAAATCGAATGCTGATTGAAATTGCTACGGAGGAAGGAAGTCTTGATCCTTCCGCTTATGAAAACCAAAGCAGGTTTTTTGAAGAGATTCCTTTGTATCTGCCCCACTTTTTAGCGGGCGAACGAGAAAGCATTGAACAAATTTTAGAGAATCAACAGCACGATCACGATGCGTAACAAAAAAGTTCGAAAAACTGTCCAGTTTGAGACAGTTTTTCGAACTTTTTTATTTGGTCGCTGCTGAAAAATAGGTTTGTGCAGCGGCTTTTTTTAAACGATTCATGTATGCAGCACCCAAGCCGGTTTCTGGAAAAACTTCAACAAAAATTACATCTAATCCCAAGCGAGGTTCATCCAACGCCCGCAATCCGGCAAATAAACCTTTTGCGGCGGCCTCAACTGTGTCTTTCGGAAACATAAAAACTGCGGCAGCTTCAAAACGCATTTTTTCTGAAATTTGCGGTCCAGCGATCACTCCTGCACGAATTTGTTTATCCTTCACCCAATCTAAAACGACTTGCCAGTCTGCGGATTTTACCATCATGACTGATGTATCCGGTGAATAATGTTTGTATTTCATTCCCGGTGCTTTCGGGGTCTCCGATTCTTTAACCAAATGCTTATCTAATAAAATCGTTGTCTGCAACTTGGCTTCTAATTCTTCTTTCGTGATCGCACCCGGACGCAAAATCACCGGTGAAGTTGTTGGATCACTTAAATCAAGTACCGTTGATTCAACCCCAATGGCAGTCGCTCCGTCTTCTAAAATTCCTGCAATTTTCCCTTTCAGATCATGGAAAACATGTTCACTAGTAGTGGGGCTAGGTTTTCCTGACGTATTTGCGCTCGGGCCAACGATTGGTACACCCGCCTGCTCAATCAATGAAAGTGTTTTTTTATTTGCAGGCATACGAAATGCCGCTGTGGATAACCCTCCCGTCACAACAGTTGGTAACTGTCCTTTTTTGATGGAGAAAATCAACGTTAACGGACCTGGCCAATACATTTCAACGATTTTTTCTGCTAAAGGATGTATTTTATCCACAAATGGAAGCACTTGCTGAAAATCTTTCACGTGAACGATCAGTGGATTGTCGCTAGGGCGTCCTTTAACTTTGAAAACCTGCTGGACAGCTTCTGGCAAAAGAGCGTTAGCCCCCAGTCCATACACCGTTTCAGTTGGAAAAGCAATTAGTTCTCCATCTTTAATTTTTTGTGCCGCTTCCGCAATATCCGTCCACTCATAGCATTTTGTTTCCACAGTTTATTCACAGCCTTTCTCAATAAAATGATTAAGTTTTCAACATTCCTCAATTAGTTATTCACATTTTGTGGATAACTAATTTGTCAAGTGTGCATAACCCTGTTGACAACTTTTAAACTTGTGTAACTACCAGTCTTAACCTGTTTTTTTAATGTGAAACATTTTAAAAAAATTTTTTTCCACATGTTGGCCTTTAGGAGACAAAAATCATCCGATCTTTCCCAGACATATCTTGAAGAATTTTCACTTTCTTTTCTGAAAAAGCTTTCTCAAAAATCTTTTTAACTGCGGGTCCTTGTTGAAAACCGATTTCTAAAAAAATCTTGCCTTCTGGATGAAGTTTTTTCTTTCCTTCTGCGGCAATTTTTTGGTAGAGAGCCAAACCGTTTTCCTCGGCGAACAAAGCCATTTTCGGTTCGAAAGTCCGAACACTTTCATCCATCAGTCCCCATTCTTCGGTACTGATATATGGAGGATTGGAAATTAAAATATCTATTTTTTCTTCGACAGGTGCCAAGGTATCCCCTAAACGAAAATCGATCACAGCACCTAAATTTGTCGCATTTTCTTTCGCCACAGTAAGTGCTTCAGGAGAAAGATCAACTGCAATCATTTGCCAGTCAGGACAAGCCAACTTTAAACTGATTGCAATGGCTCCTGTTCCAGTTCCTACATCAACAACAAGTTGTTTTTCTTTCCCGCTTTCCTTCAAACATTCCGCCACCAGCTCTTCTGTTTCTGGTCGAGGAATCAGTGTTGCTGGTGTCACTTTGAAGCGATGTCCGTAAAAATCCGCATAGCCCAACAAATAATGCGGAGGATGATTTGCCAGCAATGCCGTTAAATCTTGCTGGATCAGCTCTTCCTCTTCTGTAGAAATTGTTTGATTCATTGCCAGTAACCAGTCCATTTTCGTCCATTTTTTTCGTTCCAAAAACAAAAATTGAATGGCGTAGCCTTCTTTTCCCTGAGATTCTAAAAAAGAAGAAGCCCGGTTCAGGACTTCTCGATACGTTTTTTTAACCATTTTGAATTTCTTCCAATTTTGAGGTTTGATCGTAAAGAATCAACGCATCAACGATTTCATCTAATTTACCTGCAAGAATTTGATCCAATTTTTGGATAGTCAAGCCAATTCGATGATCGGTCACCCGATTTTGCGGAAAATTATAGGTACGAATCCGTTCCGAGCGATCTCCAGTTCCAACAGCTGATTTACGAGTTGCATCGTATTCGCTTTGTGCTTCGTGGGAAATTTGATCATATACCCGTGCCCGCAATACTTTCATGGCTTTTTCCCGATTTTTTAATTGTGAACGTTCGTCCTGCATCGCAACTACGATACCGGTAGGAATATGGGTCAGTCGAACCGCTGATGCCGTTTTGTTGACGTGCTGTCCACCAGCACCGGATGCGTGGTAAATATCGATCCGGATATCTTTGTCGTCAAGTTCCGCGTCTACTTCTTCTGCTTCCGGCATAACGACCACGGTTGCAGTAGAGGTGTGAATACGTCCTTGCGATTCTGTTGAAGGAACCCGTTGGACCCGATGCGCACCGCTTTCGTATTTTAATTTTGAATACACGTTGCTGCCGGAAATCATCATGATTACTTCTTTGTACCCGCCGATTCCTGTGATGTTGGCATCCATGACTTCAACTTTCCAGCCTTGGCTTTCTGCATATTTTTGATACATAGTAAATAAATCACCAGCAAAAAGTGCTGCTTCATCGCCGCCTGCTGCACCACGGATTTCCATGATAATATTTTTGTCATCATTGGGATCTTTTGGCAACAATAAAATTTTGATGCGGTCTTCGATAACTTCTTTTTCTTTTTTTAGATCGGATAATTCTTCTTTCGCCATTTCAGCCATATCCGCGTCCAAGCTTTCCCCTAGCAGTTCTTCTGTATCCTTGATTCCTTGGACTACTTCTTTGTAGCGACGATAAACTTCCACGGTTTCACGGGTATTTGCTTCTTCTTTTGAAAGCTCCATGAAGCGCTTGGTATCGGAAATTACCGCTGGGTCGCTCAATAGTTCGCCTAATTCTTCGTAGCGATCTTCAATCGCCTGCAATTGATCGTACATGCCTGTTCTCCTTCTTATTTGATTTCAGGATGGAAATAATGGTGACGACAAACTGGGTAATAGGCCTCATTGCCCCCAATTTGAACTTGGTCTCCTTCATAGATTGGTTTTCCATCAATATAGTGCAGATTCATTGTGGCTTTTTTATGACAAAACCAACAGATTGTTTTCATTTCTTCAATTTTATCGGCATACAGCAGCAAATATTTTGAGCCTTCAAACAGCTCATTACGGAAGTCATTTTTTAACCCAAAGGCCATGACTGGAATATTCAGATCATCTACTACCTTTGTAAGATCCAGCACGTGCTTTTTCATTAAAAATTGCGCTTCATCAATCAAAATACAATAAGGTTTGAAGGGTAAATCGCAAATAACTTGAAAAATATCGGTTTCCTCAAAAATCGGAATCGCTTCTCGCTCCAAGCCAATGCGACTGGATACATTGCCGATTCCAGAACGTGTATCGACACCGCTAGTCATGATTACCACGGGTTTGTCTTGTTCTTCGTAATTATGAGCAACCTTCAAAATTTCAATTGTCTTTCCACTGTTCATTGTACCGTATTTAAAAAATAATTGTGCCATATTCCGCCCTCCGCTTTCCTTTGGTATTATAGCGGAAAATCGAAGTTTTTTACAGTCCTAAATTCAAGGTAGATGGGAGAAAGGGCAAGACAGCATTCACTTTGATTGAAATTGCTGATAGATTTTATCTAATTGCCGTTGGTTTTTTATAAGGATTGTTTTTGTCGGATACTGGTTCTTGATTGCTGTAAAGTGGTTGCGTTTTTCTGCTGTTCTTCCTTCATACAACACCCACCATAAAAAAGCAGCATCTACTTTTTCGATGCAGCCGGCTGCCATATCTGGACGAACTTTCCCTCGATAGTTAATGCCCCGGGCAAGAATTCTTCGTAAGGAGGTCCATCTTGAAAAGGTCAAAATATAAATCTGATCCGCTTGTTTTAAACGCTCCTGTTGCAAAAAGTTATTGTAATTGCCTTCAATGAGCCAGTCTTCCTTTGTTAAAAAATCCCTCACAATTGTTCTTGCTTCTTCTTTGTCTCGCTCTTGCCAATCCTGAACAAAATTGACCGCGTCAAGATGAAGGAGAGGAAGATTTCTTTTTTCAGAAATAAACCGCGCCAACGTTGACTTTCCACTGCCGGAATATCCTAGAATCGCTAGTTTCATGATAAAACCTCCTTCCTTTTGCTTCTGCCGCTTTTTTTCAGCGAGAACTCATTGCTTGTCCTTTGTCTCCCAAACAATCGTGGCGATTGCTTTTTCTTTGTCTTGGGCTTTTATTGCAGTGATAGTTGTCAGCTGGTTGTCCTCTGTGATGGCGTGATACACCGCAATGGGTTCATCTTTAGCGATTTCTTCTTCAAAGCGCATCGTCAATTTTTTAATTTGATTTTCCCGTAGTATTTCTAACGGTAAGCTGTCTAACATCCAATCATAGTAAAAGACATTGTATACATGCTGATTATAGTCTAGATGACTGTATTTTGGGAGTATCTGATAGGTTGGTGCTTCCGGTAATTGCGTTCCGTCTGTTCGTTCAAAACGATGGATTCTTTTTGAAAATTCTGCTCCAAAAGCTTCCCCGACTTCTTCGGAAATCGTATGAATCTTGCGCTTCTCCAGATTTAATAAGGATAGCGACATAAAAACTGTTCCAATAATTTCCTTTGTCTCGTTAAAAATCTCAAATTTACGGTAGATAAAAAATTTATTGTAGGTGGTTGCGTAGACTTCAATCGTAATCGTATCATTGTATTTTGGAAATTTTTCGAAGCTGCATTCAGCTTCATTGATGATCCAATTTACTCCCATGCGATCAAGATATGCCGTATCGATTCCAATCACATTACTATGTTCATAAGAAACAATGGTGCAAAGATCAAACAATCGGGAAAGTTTAATTTGTTGGAAAGCATCACTATCAGGATAATTTATCTGAAATGTTTTTGCGTATTTTTTTACCATTTTTGAAATAACCTCTTTTATTTTTAGTCTTTCCTATCATAACAAAAGACACCGAAAAATAAAATTTGAAAATAAAAAAGAACGTTGCAACTTCTTTCGTGGATGGATAGGTTCGGTTATAATATCAAAAAAAGGAGGGCTTCGTTTGACTGAAGGAATTCATTTTAGATTTTGGAATACAGTGGTTGTAAAAAAAGAGCAGCAGGTTTTGTTGATTGAACGAAACAAAGGTGATTTTTCTGGTTTTGTTCCACCGGGAGGGAAAGTTGAATTTCCTGAAACCTTTACCGATTCTGCCATCTGTGAATTGAAGGAAGAAACCGGGCTTGTGGCAAAAAGTATCACCTTGAAGGGCGTTTCTGGATTTATCAATGAAATCAAGCGGGAGCAATTTATTTTTTTAGACTACTTATGTACGGATTTTACCGGTGAATTGATTCCAAATGGAGCAGAAGGTGCGTGTCAGTGGTTTGATATAGCTGAGATTCCTAATTTAGAAATCAAATCAGATATTAAAAAACGGCTTCAACTGGTTCTGGAGGGAAAAAACTTTGAATATCAGATGTTCTGGAATGAGTTAACCCACACCTTTGAATCGGATAAATTGTTTGATTAGAAAAAGGCTGACCTAAAATTCTCTCAAGGTCAGCGTTCTTTTTATTTTTTCTGATACCTCATGTAGGCTTCGATCCACTCTGTTACGGTTATTTTTTGCGCCAATTCTCCTATCAGCTTATAAGGAATATGTTTCGTATTTGTAAAGCGAATACAACTTTTGCCCATGTTTAGCTTTGTTGGTACAGCTTCTGCATACTTGGTTTGAAACCAGGTCAGCAGTTCTTTGTTACCCATCAACCCCATGTGATAAAGGGCCAAATGATTTTTTTGCGCCGCCAAAGAAAGAAAAGGCAACGGCTCATTCTTACGTCCCAAATACCCTTGTGGAAATGTACTGAGGGGAACGACAAACGTTGGCATTCCGTATTGCATTATCAATTCAAAACCTTCTGGAAGATTGGTGAGAAGGCTTTCCTTTAAGCTGAAATAACTGTCCCGCCATTTTTCCGGCAATGTTGCTTCATAAGCTGCCAGCTCCATTACTTTCCCTCCATTCTTTTTATTAGTTAGCTTTTTCTAATACTTTCGCGGTACTTTGAAGGCAGCAGTCACCTGCTCAAAACCGAGTTTAGGATAATACGCCATCGCCTCAGGTGCCGCCAGTAAAACAAGAGAAATCTTTGGACCCAAGTCTTGCTTTAATGCTGTCATTAACTTTTTTCCGATACCTTGTCGCTGATAGCTTTTATCCACGGCCAAATCAGAAATAAAGCAGCAATATGAACCATCGGAGACGCCTCTTAAAAGTCCTACAATTTGTCCATCTTGCCAAGCTGTATACAAGATAGTGGCATTATCTCGCATTCGTTTCAACCGTTGCTTGTCGTGAATCGGACGTCGGATACCGGAATTTTTAAAAACTGCACTCATTTCTTCAATAGAAATGGTTTTATTTTTCTCAATAATCAACATGTTATCTCTCCCGATGGATTCGAAACATCGCATCCGTTTTTTCATACCCAATTTTTTGATAAAATCCTTGTGCTGTTTCTTCTGATCGCAAAGTCAGCAATACTCGATTTCCCAAATACTCCTGTACCTCCGCTAACAATCGGCTGCCGATTTTTTTCCCTTGGTATTCAGGAAGAATCACCAAATCACTGATGTAACAAAAATATTCAAAGTCAGTCAAACATCGGACAAAGCCAATCAGCTGTTCCTTTTCCCATGCACTGATTGTCAACGGTGTCTCCGTCAGCATTTTTTTAAGCCGCATTTCATTTTCAATCGATTTATCAAATTCAGCCTCTTGATAGACGGCAGCAATTTGCTTAGGAGTTATTACCACATTTACTTTTATTTCAATCATAGACATCCTCCATTCTTAACTAGTTGTAAATAAAGGGAATTTTTTATACTAAAGATCAATCATTTATTTTTGTATAAACAGCTAAATCACCTAAAATCTGTTTGATGATGTTCTCTTTCTTTTGATGGTCAGTGAGTAAAACCTCATTAGTCACTCCTAGAAAATCTTTTTCATTCCACCATTTTTGTAGCTGTTCCTCGCCAAATTCCTCTTTATTTGGTTTTGTTTTATGACGTTTTACCGTTTCAGAAAAACTCAAATCAAAATAATAAACCAATGCATTCCCTTGAAAAGATTCAATCAAGGAAAACAGCATGGATTGGTAACGCCTATTGACTAAAATTCCTTCAATAATGACAACTGGGCTAACTGTTTTTCCATATTCAGCCATTTGCCGGATCAATTCAACAGATGGATTATTTTCTGTGTCGCGAACTTTCAAAATTTCTCGGCGTATAACATCTTGCGAAATCAACATGGTTCTAGCTCCTAATTTTTCTTGAAGAGATTTAGCAATCGTTGTTTTTCCGCTACCAGAATTCCCTCTTAAAACTACTAAGACACTCTCCATCGTTTCCCTCTTTCTTTTCTTTTTCCTCTTATTATAGTCGTCTCCCAAAAAAAGGATACAAAAAAACACGCCATTATCAAAAGATATGACGTGAAAAAAAGGGCCCCGTCCTTTTTCAAGAACGGGGAAGGAGTTAAAAATGAAAAGTGTTTTGGGTTGTTTGTTGGTATGTCTATAGAATAGCTGGAAAGTATGAATAAATTGTGTTCAAAAGATAAGGTTTTTTTTAAGATTATTGATAATTATTGAAAAAAGTATGGTTTTTGCTAACCGAAGGAAAAATACCGTATTTTCATTAAATTTGCTATACTGAAGGTATCGAATTTTAAGTTAGGAGAATTTCATGGACATCCGACGCTTTTTTCGGCTTTCTCTTCGTAAGGGCCGTTTTTTTCTTGCAAATAATGTATCTTCCATCCAGATTATCGTCTCGTATTATTTGATTATGACGGTGTTATCCTTGATTTTATTTTATTTGCCGGTCTTTCGCCAACCGGGAGCAGAAGCTTCCTTCATTGATATGCTCTTTATGGCGATCAGCACTGTCAGTGTGACGGGGTTAACGACATTTAATATCAACAGCGTCTTTAACGATCGCGGCATCTTGCTTTTGGAAATTTTGTTTCAAGTAGGTGGCTTAGGGATCATGATGATTTCCACCTTCTTTTTCATTGTATCCAAACGTAGGATTTCTTTGAAACAGCGGCAGTTGATCATGACTGATATGAATCAGCCGCGACTCAGCGGAATTGTGCGTTTGATTCGCATCACCTTTATTATTTTGTTAGCAGCGCAAGGAATTTTTGGAACTTTATTTTCCATTTACTTTTATGTTAGGGGATATTATACCCATTGGCGAGATGCGATTTTTTACGGCTTTTATCAAGCGATTTCCGCAGTGACCAACTCCGGCTTTGATGTGACCGGTGAATCAATTCGCCCTTTCGCAAAAGATTATTTTTTTCTAACGATGATTATGATTTTGATTTTCCTCGGTGGAATCGGGTTTCCTGTCCTGATGGATTTTCGCGAATGGTTGCAGTATCGAAGAAAGAAACGCAAAGGAATGCTGCCTTTTCGCTTCTCCTTGTTTACAAAAATCGCGGTACTGGCATTTGTCATTTTATTTCTTGGTGGAGCGCTTTTGATCTATCTTTTGGAAAACAATCATCTGTTTGCGGACATGTCTCTTAGCGGCAAATGGATCAACAGTTTTTTCTACTCCATGACCACCCGTAATGCTGGCTTGCAGATTCACGATCTGAACCAATTTCAAGTAACCACCTTGATTATTTTTTCTCTTTTGATGTTTATTGGCTGTAGTCCCAGTTCAGTAGGAGGAGGAATTCGAACGACGACGGTTGCAATCATCGGTTTATATCTTTATTCTTTTCTGAAAAGTGAAGATCATATCAACATTTTCGGTCGACGAATCAGTGAGGCAGATGTGCGAAAATCCGTGGTGGTCTTTATGCTTTCTCTCGGGATGTGTTTTTTCAGCGTGCTTTTTCTTTCCGCAATTGAAGATCAGCCCTTGATTGCAATCATCGTCGAGGTGACCTCCGCTTTTGGAACCACCGGATTGTCTTTGGGCATTACTGCCGATCTTTCTGCCACCGGTAAAATCATTATCGCAATTTTAATGTTTATTGGACGAATCGGTATGCTTTACACCCTCCTGCTTTTCGTGCCAAAAGAAACCCGGGACTTGAGCTACGAATACCCTACAGAACAGATTATCATCGGTTGACTTATGGGTTTCAGCAAAATTTCTCTAAACTTTTTTAAGGAATTGAAAAGCTGTTTCCACATTTTTTCAATCCTATGGTATGATAAGTTGATTATTTTCATTATCCAACGTTACTTACTCAATTGGAGGCAAATCATCTATGAGTTTACGCAGTCATCTGGCGGTCACCGTCGGCAAGACATCTCAATGGGTTTTAAAAACCTTTTTTAAAGGCGGGTCCAGTTATCCTGGCAAACTTGCCCTAAAGATCGATCCAAATATTTTACACCATTTTTCTGAAGATTATGAAGTGGTCGTGGTTACCGGTACAAATGGTAAAACCTTAACGACAGCCTTAACTGTCAATATTCTTCGTCAGGAATTTGACGAAGTACTGACAAATCCAACTGGCGCCAATATGGTACAAGGAATCGTGTCCACCTTTTTATCAGCAAAACCAAAAAAAGGACAAAAAAACTTTGCGGTGCTGGAGATTGATGAAGCTAGTTTAAGCAAAGTCACAGAGTATATCAAACCCAAGCTTTTTGTTTTTACAAATATTTTTCGGGATCAAATGGATCGGTATGGTGAAATTTATACCACTTACCGTTTGATTGTCGAAGGTGCGGCAAAATCACCGGAAGCAACGATTCTTTGCAATGGCGATTCACCGATTTTTAATTCCTTAGAAACGGTCAATCCGCGCAAGTATTACGGATTTGATCATCTGCCGGATGAAGAGCAAATGGCTCACTACAATACCGACGGTGTTTTATGTCCCAAGTGCCATCATATTTTACACTATCAAATGATCACCTACGCCAACCTTGGGAAATATTACTGTCCAAATTGCGGATTTCATCGTCCAGAACTTGATTACAAATTGACAAAGATGGTCTCGATGAACAACACTTCCGCTAATTTTGTCATTGACGACCACCCCTACACGATTGAAGTCGGTGGCATGTATAATGTCTACAATGCATTAGCAGCCAGCGCTGTGGCAGAATACTATCACGTTGCTCCGGAAAAAATCAAAGCCGGACTAGGTTATGATGAAAAAGTTTTTGGTAGACAGGAAATCATTGAGATTGATGGAAAACAATGTACTTTGGTTTTGGTAAAAAATCCCGTGGGTCTAAATCAAGTCATCGACATGATCGGATTATCCCCTTATCCTTTCTCTCTTGTGTGTCTTTTAAATGCCAACTATGCAGATGGAATTGATGTCAGCTGGATTTGGGATGGCAATCACGAAGCCTTTGCTGAGATGGCTATTCCAAAAGTTATCGCTGGCGGCGAACGTCATAAAGATATGGCACTGCGTTTGAAAGTTGCCGGTATCCCAGAAGAAAAATTGACGGAAACAAAAGACTTGGAGGAAGTAATCACCGATATCAAAGCTTTGCCGACAGAGCATGTCTATATTTTGGCAACATATACGGCTGTACTGCAATTACGAAAGAAATTAGCAGAAAAAGGTTATATCAAAGGGGGCATGGATCGTGGGTAAATATGAACTAACCTTGGCGCATCTTTATGGCAACTTGTTGAATACCTATGGCGACAATGGTAATCTGCTGATGCTGCAATATTTGGCAAAAAAATTAGGAATCACCATGACGACTGAGGTTGTCAGCATTCATCAACCCTTTGATCCGGAAAAATATGATTTGGTGTTTTTCGGCGGTGGTCAAGATTTTGAACAGCTGATCGTTTCTCAAGATATTCAAGAAAAAAAAGCTGACTTAACCAAATATATTGAAGACAATCGAGTGATGTTAGCAATTTGCGGCGGCTATCAATTGCTGGGGCATTATTACATGGGCGCCCACGGAGAAAAAATCGAGGGTATCGGAGCATTGGACCATTACACCCTTAGCCAGGACAACAATCGCTATATCGGTGATATCGTGATTCATAATGAAGAATACGATGAAACCTATTATGGATTTGAAAACCATAACGGTCGTACCTTTTTAGGAAAAGGGGAACGCCCATTGGGGAAAGTTGTCGAAGGTCACGGCAACAATGGCGAAGATCAATCCGAAGGTGTCATCTACAAAAATGTTTATGGCTCCTATTTTCACGGACCAATTTTAGCCCGCAATGAACAATTGGCTTATCGCTTGCTTAAAACAGCCTTAGAAAATAAATACGGCAAAGACGTAAAATTACCAACTTTATCAGAAATTGCTTAATCGCGAACGTTTACGACAAATTAGTCTGTTTGTCGTAAACGTTCTTTTTTGTAAGTGTCCTTTCTTGAAATTCCTTGCACTTCCTTCTATAACGAAAGAGAAGTAAGTGAAAAAAAGGAGCGATAGATAATGGAGATAGCTATTTTAGGCGCCCACGGAAAAATTGCACAGCTAGTCACAAAAAAATTGGTGAAGGATCCAGTGACTCAACGCTTATTTTTACGAAACGCAGCACGCCTTACAGCCCCACAAAATGGTCGGCTGATTGAAGGCGATGCTGAAAATTTAGAACAAGTAAAAGAAGCTATTGACGGTGCAACGATCGTGTATGCAAATCTTGCCGGCAAAACCATTGAAAACCAAGCAAAAACTATTGTAGAAGCCATGAAAGAAACCGGTGTAAAGCGATTGATTTGGGTTTCAACCTTAGGAATTTATGATGAAGTACCAGGAAATTTTGGTATTTGGAATCATCAAATGCTGGATGGCGGCTATTTGGAAACCTATAGTAAAGCAGCCGAACTAATTGAAAACTCCGGGTTGGACTACACGATTCTTCGTCCAGCATGGTTAACAAATAAGACGGAGGTTTCCTATGAACTAACTCAAAAAGGGGACCCTTTCAAGGGAACAGAAGTATCTCGTGAAAGCGTGGCGGATTTCATTCGTCAGTTGATTTTGCACCCTGAATCTCATCAAAGAGAATCTCTTGGAATCAATAAACCCAATACAGACGGAGATAAACCGGCATGGTATTAAAAAAAGGTTCTTGCAAATTTTGCAAGAACCTTTTTTCACACGGTTGTTACCGCTACGCCATAATGGTCACTGACAACAGGTGTTTGTTTGCCGTCAAATACGGTTTGATACGTTAAAACTTCAAAGGAAGCAGAAAGAAAAATAAAATCAATTCGCAACGCTTCAGTATTGTTTTGCCATCCATCGATTTCTTTTTCGATCGTGTGGTTTCCCTTTCGTTGCTGCGCAGTCTGGAAGGCGTCTTGCAAGGTTAATGTGCTTTCAGTCACCAAGTGATAGCCTTCGCTGTCTGCCGGATTATTGAAATCACCCATAATAACCAACAACTCTTTTCCTGTCAGAGCCTTTTCTGTTTCTCGCCATTCCTTGGCAAAGCCTTCTTGCCACCAAGAATAATGACAACTGACTAATCGCACCATCTTCCCTTCGATTTCAGTCAGTCCCGTCACCAGTTTTCTTGTGTGATAGTCCGTTTCTGCTCGACTTTGAGAAACGAAAAAATCGTTGGCAATGATTGGTTCTTTGGACAAAATCGCAGAACCTTCTTGGTAAATATCATAGCCAATGTGACTATAAGCCCAAGTCCAATAATACTCTTGATCCTGAATCTGTAACAGTTCCACTAAACGCAGGGCAAAATTATCCTCCCGAATCATCACTTCACTGTTCGTCGGGCAATAAGCCCCGTCAAGAACAGCTTCCTTTGCATCGATTCGTTGATTGACCTCCTGAAGACAAATTCCATCATACTGTTCTGCAAGAATTTGTTCTGCAAGTTGTTCCAATTTTTCTTCTGGATCTTCCTCCATCCAACTATGGGTATTTAACGTTAAAAATTTCGCCATTTCACCAAACAACCTTTCTGTCTTGCTTCTTTGTTTAGCTTAGCATTGATTGCTGCTATTGGCTAGAGTTCCACGGTACCGATTTGTTTGCCGGCTGTTTGTGGCCCCTGTTCAGTCAATTGAAGAGATTTAATCACAGCACTATTTGTAAAAGCAACGATCATAGTCGTTTGTTTGCCGGCTTGCGTGATTTTATCTAGAGCCACCTCTGCCAGTAAATCACCTGCTGCAACGGTTTGGCCCTCACTGACTTTAAGTTCAAAAGGTGCTCCTTTTAAATCCACCGTGTCGATCCCCATATGCACTAAAACTTCGAGTCCACTTTCTGTCAAAATTCCCAATGCATGCTTTGTTGGAAAAATACTTGTGATGCTGCCGTTGACGGGGGCAACGATCTTGCCATTTTCAGGCTCCACCCCAAAACCGTCTCCCATCATTTTTTGTGAAAAAACAGGGTCATTAACTGCCGTGATTGGGAATACATTTCCTGTTGCAACGCTCACAAATGTTTCTGTGATTCCTTTGTAGTCATCCGTTGCTGTTTCTACCCCTGTCTCTGAAAAAACAGCTTTTGGAATTTCAACTCCGGATTCTAAAGTGTCTTGAATATCCGATTTTAAAATATCTGCTTTTGGTCCATAAACGGCTTGCACCCCATTGTCTTTTACCAATACGCCCATCGCTCCAGCGTTTTTCCATTCTGCTTCGCCGCCAACTTTTTCTCGATCCTTGACACTGACCCGTAAACGCGTCATGCAGGCATCAACGTCTGTAATATTTTCCCGGCCGCCTAACAAATTAATAATTTTTACAATTTGATCGTTGGGATCAAGAGTTCCTGTTTTTCTATCAGTTGTGGGAGTTGTTTCCGGTGCATCTGTTTCATAATTGCCGTTTCTTCCCGGTGTAGCAAAATTAAATTTCTTAATCAAAAAATTAGCCAAAAAGTACATCAACACGCCAAATACGAGAGTAACCCAGACAAAGTTCACCAAATCCATTCCCAGTCCCGCTTTAAGTGCCATCGGGGTTCGTGTCAACAATTCAATATTCCCGAAAGAATGCACCCGCAAATTAACAATATCTGCCATCGCAAAGGCTGCACCTTGAATGACAGCGTACACGGCATAAAGTGGTACTGCTGCAAACATAAACATAAATTCCAACGGTTCTGTCACACCAGTTAAAAAGACAGCCAGTGCTGCTGAAAAATACATTGATTTGTACCGATCTTTTTTATCAGGATCAACATTGCGATACATTGCTGCCGCCAAGCCCATCAAAATACCAGATGCCCCAATCATTTGTCCAACTTTAAAACGGGCAGGTGTCCAATTGCCTAAAACGTGTTGGTATTGACTAAGGTCACCGGCATCTTTCAAATTCACCAAATCCGTTGCCCATGCTAGCCAAAGAGGATCTTGTCCAAAGACCTGCGTTCCTGCTTGCGCACCAGAAAGAATCGTGTAGGCGCCTCCCAATTCTGTATAGTTGATAGGAATTGTTAACATGTGATGCAAACCAAATGGCAACAGCAAGCGTTCCAATGTACCATATAAAAACGGCGCTAAAACTGGTGCAGATTCTTGTGATTGCGCAATCCACAAACCGAAATTATTAATTCCGGCTTGAATGACCGGCCAAACAAGTGCTAAAACTAATGAAACAAGCACCGAACGAAAAATAACGACAAAGGGAACAAATCGTTTGCCATTAAAAAAGGACAACGCTTCCGGTAATTTGCGGAAATTATAATATTTATTGTAGGCAGTGGCTCCAACAAATCCCGCAATAATCCCGACAAATACGCCCATGTTCAAAGCTGGCGCTTCTAAAACGCTGGTGAAAAATCCGTCTACCATAATTTTTGTTCCCAATAATGTGTGGGTAAATGCTTTTTCATCGGCAAGCATTGCACTGGTTACGCCAAAGATCGAACCGGTGATTCGGTTAATCAAAATAAATGATAGCCCGGCAGCAAACGCACCGCCTGCCCGTTCCTTCGCCCAGCTTCCACCGATTGCCAGTGCAAACAGAACATGCAAATTACCAATAACTGCCCAACCGATATTTTCAATAACGCCACCTGTTGTAATCAAAAATCCCAGATCCGGATTGATCATCGGAATCGTTTTTCCAATACTGATCATTAATCCAGCAGCCGGCATTACTGCAATTACAACCATCAGGGCTTTCCCAAATTTCTGCCAAAATTCAAAGCTCAATAATTTTTTCATCTTTCTATCTCCTTTTTTATGTAGCAAGTTTTCACGTCAGCCATCGGCACTATCATTATTCAGCAACAAGCAGAACAAAAAGGCTTTTATTAACGCAATCGGTTTCGTTATGTTTTTCATTATAGTCAGAAAGGTTGCGTTTGTAAACCACAAATAAATTGTTTTTCCTTTTCACTCTTTTTCCATTTGTTTCGGCTACCATCAACAAAAGACTCGTGACATTTCTCCTTTTTCCAAAAAAAATTCTATTTTGCAACGATTCTTCTTGACTAATGCAATCGATTGCGTTTACTATTAGGTGGAAGAACGAAGTCTATTGGAGGGAAAATAAATGAAACAAATCCAACGCCTTTTTGCTATTGATCCTTGGAAAATCGCAACCACCACTTTAAGTAAAGATCACCGCCGCTTGCAAGAATCTTTGACCAGTATCGGTAATGGGTACATGGGCATGCGGGGAAATTTTGAAGAAAGCTACAGTGGTGACCATCACCTTGGCACCTATCTTGCCGGTGTTTGGTATCCTGATAAAACCCGCGTCGGTTGGTGGAAAAACGGGTATCCGGAATATTTCGGCAAAGTCATCAACGCAGTTAATTTTATTAAGATGGATCTTTTCGTCAACGATCAAAAAATCGATTTAAATCAACTGCCCCATCGTGATTTTTATTTGGAATTGGACATGCAGACAGGTATTTTGTCACGATCCTTTACCGTAGATGTTGACGGTGCAACCATCAAATTCAGCTTTGAACGCTTTTTAAGCATCGTTAAAAAAGAATTAGCTTTGATACGGTTAACAGCAGAAGTGCTTGCCGGGGAAGCTGACATCACCGTTCTTTCTCAGCTTGACAGCAATGTTCGTAACGAAGACAGCAACTATGACGAACTGTTTTGGGAAGCCCTTGATAGCGGAACGACGGAGGATATGAGTCATTTGACCATCCGAACAATCCCAAATAACTTTGGCATTGAACGCTTTACTGTGACTGCTGCAATGAAACATTCTCTTTTAAGTGAAGAAACAACAACGGAAACTCTCGGCATCACGGATCGTTTTAATTTCCACGCCGCTGCCGGCGAAACAATCACTTTAGATAAAAAAGTCATTTTACTGACCAGCCGTGATGTTCCAGAACAACAAACAGCAATGGCTGCGGAGTTATTTTCAACCTATTCGGAATCCTACGAAGAATTAAAAGCCGAACAAATTGATGCGTGGAAAAAACGTTGGGCATTGGCCGATGTAACAATCGAGGGCAATCCTGCAGCGCAGCAAGGCATCCGTTTTAATTTATTCCAACTCTTCTCCACGTATTACGGCGAAGATGAACGTTTGAACATTGGACCAAAAGGATTTACTGGTGAAAAATACGGCGGTGCAACCTATTGGGACACAGAAGCCTATGCTGTTCCTTTGTATTTAGCTTTGGCAAAACCGGAAGTTTCGTTGAATCTTTTGAAATACCGTCACAATCAATTACCGGAAGCCCATCACAATGCGCAACAACAGGGATTAAAAGGAGCGCTTTATCCCATGGTCACCTTTACCGGTGTCGAGTGCCACAACGAATGGGAAATCACCTTTGAAGAAATTCATCGAAACGGTGCGATTGCTTATGCCATTTATAATTACACGAACTACACAGGTGACACAACGTATTTAAAAACAGAAGGCTTAGAAGTATTGACAGAAATCGCCCGCTTCTGGGCTGATCGGGTCCATTACTCTAAACGCAATAAAAAATATATGATTCATGGCGTGACCGGACCAAATGAATATGAAAACAACATCAACAATAACTGGTACACCAACACGATTGCAACATGGGTTCTCAGCTATACCTTAGAAAATTATCGTCGTTTCAAAGAAAGTGCGACGGTGTCGATTTCTGAAGCTGAACAAGAAAAATGGCAAGATATTATCGACAACATGTACTTCCCAGAAAATAAGGAATTAGGAATCTTCGTCCAACACGATACTTTCCTAGATAAAGACCTAATGCCAGTTTCTGATCTTGACCCTGCTCAATTACCATTGAATCAAAACTGGTCATGGGATCGCATCTTGCGTTCTTGTTTTATCAAACAGGCAGATGTGCTGCAAGGAATTTATTTCTTCCAAGATCAGTTTACAGAAGAACAAAAGCGCAATAACTTTAATTTCTACGAACCAATGACTGTTCATGAATCTTCCCTTTCTGCCAGCGTTCACGCCATTTTAGCGGCGGAGCTGGGAATGGAGGAAAAAGCGTTGGAAATGTACGAACGGACAGCTCGTTTAGATTTAGACAATTACAATAACGATACGGAGGATGGACTGCATATTACTTCAATGACCGGCAGCTGGTTAGCAATCGTGCAAGGATTTGCACAAATGAAAACCGATCATGAAACCTTGCGTTTCGCACCATTCTTGCCTAAGACTTGGGACAGCTATGCCTTTCACATCAACTATCGCGGACGACTGATCGCCATTAATGTGAACAAAGAGACCGTTCGCTTGTCACTGGTTTCCGGCGAACCGATCGCCTTATCTCTCTACGATGAACCAGTTACCTTAACAGCTGAACTTACTGTAGCGATTCCTGAATAAAAAGAAAGCGGAGATTTCCTCCGTTTTCTTCATTTGTCCGTAGAATCTTCAACAGAACTTTGATATGATGAACAAGAAAATTTTATCTTTAGCATGAGGAAGTGTCGATCCATGAGTATCACGGTTAAAGACGTAGCCAAAAAAGCGGGAGTCGCTACCTCGACTGTTTCCCGCGTGATCAATGACCATTCCAGCATTTCTGAGGAGACTAAGAAAAAAGTCCGCAAAGTGATGAAAGAACTGGGGTACGTACCAAACATGACTGCCCGCAATCTTGGGAAACAAATTTCCAGTGCGATTGGCGTTATCTTGCCACCATTGGATTCCAAAGAACGTTTAGGTAATCCCTTTTATTTGGAAACGATCGAAGCAGTCAACGAAGAAGCCAGCCGGTTTCAAATGTCGGTGGCGGTTGCTTCGGCACCTGATTTTGACACCCTTTTAGAAAACGTTAAACGGATGCACCAACAAAAACAAGTGGATGGCTTCATCCTTACCTATTCAGACAATCATGATCCGGTGATTGATTATTTATTTAAAAACAGTATCCCCTTCACCTTGATTGGACAAGCCTACAAAAACGAGGAAAAAATCGTTTTTGTCGATAACGACAATCAACTGTTAGGAAAACAAGCCACCGAGCATTTGATTGAAAACGGGCATGAACGTATTTTATTCATCACCAATACCGTTCGGGAAAATCTTTATTTTGAACGCTATTTTGGTTACCAAAAAGCCTTGATGATTGCACAATTGCCAACCTTTCCAGCAGTCACTTTTGAAGAACCGGAAGATTATGTAGCGTTTGAAACCGTATTAAAGGAAACCAAAGCAACTGCACTAGTAGTCATTGATGATTTGTTCGCTGTGCGGGTCATGCAACTGGCAAATCTTTTCGGGTATCACGTTCCGGACGATCTTTCTCTTGTCAGCTTTAATAACTCGATCTTTTCTACATTAACTCATCCTTACCTCACCAGTATCGATGTGGATGTCACGCAATTGGGAAAGATGGCGACTCAAAAACTGATGGAACAAATCAATCAACAAGTTTCTTCCGGTATCCGAGTAATCGTTCCTCACAAATTGATCCGGAGAGAAACCGTGTTGAACCTGAAAAAAATCTAAAAAAATGCTCAGAGCTCGTTTATTTCGGGCTCTGAGCATTTTGTTTATTTCCCTGGTTCAGAAGCGATGATCGTTAGTTCGCCCTCTAGTTGCCATTGATCGATTCCTGTTGGTAAAAGACAACTAGTGCCTTTTTTCAATTCATACGATTTTCCATCAATAATCAAATGTCCATAGCCGTCAATAACTGTCATCAACGTATAAGGGGCTTGTGCCTCTAATTTAAGTTGACCAACTACTTGCCATTCATATACGTTGAAGAAATCTGTTTTCAGATAAGTGACTACCGACGATTTTCCTTGTTTGACTTCGGTGATTGATAATTCAGGCTTGCGTGCTGGAACTGTTGTCACATCAATAGATTGTTGAATATGCAGTTCCCGCGTATTGCCCTGATCGTCTTTGCGATCGTAGTCATATACCCGATAAGTCGTATCTGAACTTTGTTGAGTTTCTAAAATCATAATGCCTTTCCCAATTGCATGGATCGTTCCACTCGGTACATAATAGAAATCCCCTTTTTTCACAGGGACCCGTTTTAATAAATCATCCCAACGTCCATCATGAATCATTTCTGCTAATTCTTCCCGTGTTTTGGCATGGTGACCATACACAATTTCTGCGCCGGGCTCCGCATCGATAATGTACCAGCATTCCGTTTTTCCTAATTCGCCTTCGTGGATTTTTCCGTAGGCATCATCAGGATGGACTTGTACTGATAAGTCATCTTCTGCATCTAAAATTTTAATCAGTAATGGGAAAACTGGTTCACTAGGATTGCCAAATAACTCTTTATTGGTTTGCCACAATTCATCCAATTTTTTTCCTTTAAATTTACCGTTTTCAATTACGCTGACTCCATGGGGATGGGCACTGATTGCCCAATCTTCGCCAATTTTATCGTTAGGAATGTCAAAACCGAAAACAGAACGCAGACGGCTGCCGCCCCAAATTTTTTCTTGGAAGACAGGTTTCATAAATAGTGGTTCCATCTTAACTCTCCTCATTCATTTTTTTGGTATAAAATTTTTAGATTTCATACGATTTTTCATTACGGTCATCTTTCTCTTGCTTTGATTTACAAAATTAGACAGAATGACCGCACTTTCCTTAGCCATTATATCATTTTTTCATTCAAGGAAACGTTCTTTTTGATAGACCGCCAGAATTTCGTCTCGGTGTTTGATATAGCCCGCCCGATCATCATTGGGGTGAATGCGATTGCTCAAAAAGATACACGCCTCCTGCCTTTGAGGATCAATTAACAAAAAAGTGCCGGTATAACCGGTATGAAACAAAGCAGATTGTTTGGATGCTATTTTTAGATCCCAACCGAATGAGCGTCCGCCTTTTCCATCAGGAGTTTGATCTTTTAGCAGCTGAATAATTGTTTTTTTTCGCAAAAAAGACTGTCCCGCTATCATTCCCCAATCAAGATACATCTGCACAAATTTTTCCAAATCCGCCAAATTCGTAAATAATCCGGCATTTCCGGCATGTTCTGCTAATATTCGCGCTTTCGGATCATGGGTGATTCCCCGCAAAACAGTGCCGTCTGCTTGCTGCTGGGTGGGAATGATTTTTTTCTTATCTGAAGGCAAAAAGCAACTTGCAGTCATTTTAAGCGGTGTTAAAACTTCTTCTTGAAAGATTTCTATCACCGGTTTTTGAAACAATTTTTCCAACATGAATCCTAGCAAAATCGTACCGGCATCCGTATAATTAACGACTTTCCCAATATTTTCGCCATTTTCCATTTTTAGATACGCTTGTCGCAGCGCCTCTTTATTCAGCTGATCCCGATTTGGAATCCAGGTCTGGATATCCGCCGTATGGGTCAATAAATGACGCAACGTAATTTCCCGATTCAAAAATTCTGGCAAATAGGTATGCAGTGATTGATCAATCATGAGTTCACCTTGTTCCCATAATTTGAGAACCACCGTGGTTGTACATACAACTTTAGTCAAAGAGGCAACATCAAACAGCAGAGATTCTTCCATTCCCTGAAACTCCGGAAGGATGGCGGCAGCGCCGTAAATTCCCATCTCTTTATTTTTCCCATGAATCAATTCATAGATGACCCCGGGATAAACACCTTGTTGCATTTTTTTCTGGATGATTTTTTGTGTTGCTGGATACATAGTGTACCTCCGAAATTGGTTTTCTTTCATTATAACGCTTTTTTCCTTGTTTCGTTTTTTCCATGACGTTGTTTGTTCTTTATTACACGTTGTAAAAAAACTTCCTTTTATGTAACAATCTTTATCCATTTGTGATGAAACGTCATCTTGTTTTTACCAATGAAATATAAATGCGTGTTAAAGTAGCTCTTGTACCTGAGAAACACACAATCCGCTTAGTGAACTCGGCCTAAGCACAGATGGAGGAATTTTTTATGAAATTAGGAAAAACAGTACTTTTTGGCGGCTTGCTTGCTGCAGGTCTAGGCTTTTCTTTTGGTTCAAATGCAGATGCGGCTGAAGTATATACCGTGCAAAGTGGTGATACGCTTTTTTCTATCTCTCAAGCATTCGTTGGAGATGACAGCTTAATCGACACTCTAGTTGCTGACAACGAAATCGCTGATCGCAATTTGATTTATGTTGGTCAACAATTAACAATCGATACTGAGGGAACAGTTACAACTGCACCTGCAGAAGTTGCTGAAACAACTGAAACAGCACAAGAAGCAACTGAACCTGCTTACCAAGCGGAAGCAACACAAAGTACCGAACAAGCAGACACAACAGAGACGACATCGACCGCAACAACTTCTTCTGCAAAAGAATGGATCGCGCAAAAAGAATCTAGTGGTTCTTATACTGCACAAAATGGCAGATACTACGGTCGTTACCAATTAGACTCTTCTTACTTAAATGGTGACTACTCTGCTGCAAACCAAGAAAAAGTCGCAGACAACTATGTAGCTGAACGTTATGGCTCTTGGGAAGCTGCTCAATCCTTCTGGTTAGCAAACGGCTGGTATTAAGCCGACTAAATAAAAAAAACAGGTTGGCTCTCACGAGTCAACCTGTTTTTTTCTATTTCCTGTTTAGTTTGCGGCATCTGCCACAAACCACCATTCAAGACCAATAGCATCATAAATAGTTAAGATACCTTTTTTCTTATCGTAATAAAACGATTGTTTCTTCGCTTCCAAGCGATTTTCCAACGCTTCTAATTCTTGATTTGTTACGCTCACCTTGAAAAAATCCAACCCTAATACTTTGTGGGTTTCCAGATCAATCGTTCCACCATGGGCTTCTGTTAATTCCACCTCGAAGCTCGCTTCTGACGTTCCATCTGCCGCGGCAAAATCAGCTAACTTCAAATATTCGTCAAAAAAGAGGACTTCTTCGTTTAAATTGCTGGCATGAAGATGAACTTTTCCAAAATGAGCGGGCTCTGTCAAACCGGCAAAGGTGCCTGTCGCTTGCGTTGCTAATTCTTCCGGTGCTGCTTCAGTTGCTTCATAATAAATTTCCAGCGGGTTGCCTTCCGGATCTGCCACCAAAATTCCCCAAGCTTGTTCATAGGTTGCATATTCAAGCGCGTACTCCCGATCATTCAAGCGTTTCAAAATTTCCGCTGCTTCGGTATCCGATACGACTAAACGCAGGCGCTGTAATTTTTTGATTTCTCCTAAAAAGTCTTCTGCTCGTGGGCTTTCCTCCAACCACAACAATTCATTTGGTTGATCAATCGTCCCAAAAATCGCTAGTTCGTTTTCTTCTCGTTTCAAAGAAAAGCCAATCATATCACGATAAAACTCAATCATTTTATCACGGTTTTTTACACGAATTGCAATCGTCTTGATACGTGACTGTCTACCTACAGTAAATTCTACCATGCCTATTGCTCCCTTCTGTCCCATCAACATTTTACTGACAAACCAGAAATGGCGCAACTGATATCCCTTGAAAAAAAGCAGATTACCGCAAATTATTCGTTTTTTCCTGCAAAAAAAGAGGTCGCTTTGTAATCTATTTTTTGATTTCTACAGCGATTTCCTCTTCGCTACTTATTTTTTCTCAGAAAACACCATGTAGACCATTTATCCTATAACACGAATAAGCAGCGTGAAATATCATTATTTACACCTATACTTTTAATTTATTTTTTGCTATATTGGAAAGTGACCATGTAAAAAGGAGCGAAAATCGTGGAAGAAAAATACTTGCACCTATTGAAAGAAAAATTTGCAACGAAAGAAGCCGTTTTGACGGAATTGATCAATTTAGAAGCGATTCATCGCCTGCCAAAAGGCACCGAACACTTTGTCAGTGATATCCACGGTGAATTTGCAGCATTCGATCATGTTTTACGCAATGGTTCAGGAAGTGTGAAAGAAAAAGTTCGAGAATGTTTCCCCACGTTTTCCGAGAAACAATTGCTGGACTTATGTACACTGATCTATTACCCGGAAGAAAAAATGAAACAGTTACAGCTGTCTCCTGAAAAACGCCCCGTCTGGTTTCGCCAACAATTACTGGCTTTGCTGCGGGTAACCAATTATGCCGGACGAAAATATACCCGTTCAAAAGTCCGCAAAACATTGCCACCTCAATTTGCTTACATTTTAGAAGAATTATTAAGCGAAGTCGAAGCGCAAAAAGATAAAATCGATTATTTCGAAGGAATCATTACAAAATTAATTGCTCTTGAACAAGCCGAGGCGTTGATCGTGGCTCTTTCGTATACAATTCAACGTTTGGTGGTGGATCATTTGCATGTGGTCGGAGATATTTTTGATCGAGGACCTAAACCTGATGCAATCATCGAGCGATTGATGCAACTTCCCTCCGTCGACATCCAATGGGGCAACCACGATTTGATTTGGCTTGCGGCGGTTGCCGGCTCTCCTGTTGCAATGATGAACGTGATTCGCATCTGCGCCCGTTACAATAATCTCGCCTTATTAGAAGACAGTTACGGCATCAATTTGCGCCCTTTACTGCACTATAGCAAACGTTACACCGTTTCTCCGGCTTTTGATCCTAAATTCGATGACGTTCCCTGCCATCACAAAGAGGAAAGAAAACTTCTTAATCAGGTGCAGCAAGCAGCAGCAATTTTGCAATTCAAATTAGAAGGACAACTAATCCAGCGGCGACCTTGCTTCTTATTGCAGCAGCGAAATGTCTTGGAGCGGATTCATTTTCCGACACAACGGATTCATTTAGACAGCGGCAGCTACCCCTTGACTGATTTTTACGCCCCAACGATTGATCCTACTGATCCTACTGCTTTGACAGAGGAAGAAAATCAGTTGATTCAACGACTGCTTGCTTCATTTCAGCAGTCTGAAAAATTAACTCGACATACCGATTTCTTAATGGAAAAAGGTGGTATGTATCTTTGCTTCAATAATAATTTATTGTTTCACGGGTGTATTCCTCTTCATGAAAACGGCGATTTAAAATCACTGCGGATAGAAGGAATCAATTATGCCGGTAAAGACCTGCTGGATTATTATGAACAGCAAATTCGCAAAAGCTATCACGAACCAGAAAAACAAACCGATCTAGCCACCGATCTATTGTGGTATCTCTGGATGGGAGAATGCTCTTCTTTGTTCGGAAAAGAAGCCATGACGACCTTTGAGCGCTATTATTTAAAAGATTCCCATACCCACTATGAGAAAAAGAACGCCTACTATCGTCTGCGAAAGGAAGAACAGACATGCCGTGAAATTCTCACACTGTTTGGTTTGCCGGAAAGTGGACATATCATCAACGGACATACCCCCGTTCAAGAAAAAAATGGGGAAAATCCAATCAAAGCTAACGGCAAATTAATCGTAATTGATGGTGGCTATGCAAAAGGTTACCAGAAAAAAACCGGCATCGCCGGTTACACCTTGTTAGCTAACAGCTACGGTATGCAACTAGCTGCCCACCAGCCTTTTACTTCCGTGGCGGATGCTGTGACCAACGGAACCGACATTTTATCCGTCCTTCGTTTAGTTGCTGTGGCAAAAAAACGGACCACCGTCAAAGACACGACAATTGGTAAAAAAATCACGCAAGAGATCGCTGATTTGGAGAAACTTTATCGTCAATTCGACATGCTTTGATTTTTTATAGCGTTTTTTCTCATTTTTGCTCTTATTTTCTCTGACAAAAAAACCAATGAATCTCTGCCTGCAACTACTTTCTGAAAATCTTGCTCATTATTTTCTTACAATTAATCAGAAAGGTTGAAAATTCTATGGAAATGTCCTAAAATTCTACCATCTTACAAAATGAAAGTTGGTAAAAAAATGACCTCTATTTCGATGCAAGATTTCAATTCCTTGCGTGCAGAAAAAGATCTCGCGATCCTCGATATTCGTGATACTCAAGATTTTAACCTTCGCCACTTAGCAACCGCTCAATCGATTCCTGCCACCAGCATCCCTGGTAGCTTGAATACCTTAGATATGACAAAAACCTATTACATCATCAGTTATTCTGGTCGTCGTTCCGAAATCATTGCGAATTACCTAACCAGCAAAGGGTTTACTGCTGTCCATGTGATTGGCGGAATGCGAGCATTAGGGCAGCTCGCTGCTTAATTAAATGAATCAAGGCGACAAAAAATAAGGCAAAAAAAATCCGACCAATAGCAA
>NZ_MAEK01000026.1:117004-127522 GCF_009933265.1 Enterococcus sp. JM9B
TTGCTATTGGTCGGATTTTTTCGTTTGCAGAAACTTATTCTTTTTTGATTTCCTCTGGTTCTGGTTCTTTTTCATACAAACCGGAAATGCTGCGATACCATTCAAATAAGTGGGTAATCACCACTTTGGCGGCTGCATAGACAGGAATCCCGAAGATAACGCCGATAACACCAAAAAGTTTTCCAGAAGTCAGCAGAACCAACAGAATTGTTACCGGATGGATCGACAACTGACTGCCTAAAACCAACGGCGAAATCAACCGTCCTTCAATTGTCTGCTCGATGACAAAAACAATCAAAACCTTTACCAGCATGAAAGGTCCCACTACGATTGCCAGAAAAACCACTGGAACCATTGCCAAAAATGAGCCTAAGTAAGGAATCAAATTTAAAAATCCTGCGATGATTCCCAAAGTAACGGCATACTCCAATCCAATGATTGAAAAACCAATGATAAACATAATTCCTACGGCCAACGCAACCGTCAACTGCCCACGAATGTAGGAAGAAACTTGTTCATTAACCTCTTTTAAAACTTTCAAAGTTGGTTTTCGCAAGCGAGTCGGCAAAAATTTCACAAAATAAGGTGCAAGGTTACGTCCGTCTTTCAATAAATAAAAGAGGATAAACGGCATCGTTAAAATCGCCACCACCACTGTTGCCACTGCACCGACAAAATGACCGATATTTTCAATCGTTGATTTTGAAAAATCCTGAATAAAAGCAGTCAACCAACTCATTACTTTATCGCCGTATTCTTCGACTTGATCTTGAATCTGTGAAAAAATCGGATCATTCAATATTTCCTGTACCTTATCATCCACCACTGTCAGATACCCGGGAAAATTTTCGGCAAAGCTTAACGATTGCTCACGGATTTTTGGTACAATGACCACAATTCCCCAAACAAGCAAGCCAATCAACAGTAAAAACAGCAAAGTGATACTATAAACACGTTTTAACCCTTTTTTCTCTAAAAAATCAACTGCCGGATTCATCAAGTAATACAAAATTCCCGCCATGACAATGGGCAGACTCACAACACCAATAAATTGAACCACTGGTGTAAACAGATACGAAACCTTTGTAAAAGCATTGAGAATCAACAGGATCAGCAGAATAATCAGCAATGCTGTCACAAATTGATTATTCAAAAACCATTTCCAAAACCAGGAAAGTTTGTGTTTGTCTTTTCGTTCCATCACGACCTCCTATGGATAAGTAACTGTCATCCCGACTGCAATTTTCGGTAACGCATCTGGTGCTAAATAGACCCCGTTGGCGATCACATTGGTTTCCGGTACTTCGTCAAAAACAAAGGTCACGTGTTGCAATGAGTGCAGATTTTGATTGACAGTATTTCCGGTAAAAGTCACCACATAGGATTTATCTCCAAAAGTAATTTGGTCTCCTTGCTTGATTTCGATGGTTTTCGGATCTGAAATCTCCTGAATCACCGAATAACGTTTCAAGCCCTCCGTCGCGCCGTCTCCGAAGAAAAGCAAAATTTTTTCATTTTCATCGATGGCTTCTTTGCCAATCGCAACGATTTTTCCTTTTGTCATAGCTTCGATCTCCTTTCGTCCATTCAAAAATATTATAACACAGTCGATCATTTGGTGAACGCTGACAATCCTTTATATGGTAAAATAAAAGAGTATTCATTTCTTAGGAGGTAGCTTATGTTAAAAAAAATATTGCTTGGTACGTATACTCGCCGAGAAAGCAAAGGCATCTACTCAATCGTACTAGACACCGAAAAAGAAACACTGGAACAATTAGAACTTGTTGCATCAGAAAATAGCCCAACCTATCTTGCCCGCAGCAAAGACAGCAATACTTACTCGGTAACTTCCGTGGAAGGCCAAGGCGGTTGTGCGGCTTACAATGAGAATTTTACCTTTTTAAATGCCATTACCGAAGAAGGTGCTCCCCTTTGTTACGTCTCCGTTGACGAACCACGTAAATTAGTCTATGGCGCCAACTATCACAAAGGGGAAGTCAATGTCTACCGCATTCTGGCAGACGGCTCTTTGGCAGCATCAGATGCTTTGTACCATGACGAACCGACCGGCAGCCACGAAAATCAAGACAAACCCCATGTCCATTATACTGACCTAACACCAGATGGGCGGCTGGCTGTTTGCGATCTTGGTACAGATCGTGTGTACACCTACGATGTTTCCATCGAAGGCAAACTTTCAGAAGTTGCCGTTTATGTTGCAGAAGACAAAACTGGTCCCCGTCATTTGGCGTTTCATCCAAACAAAGAAATTGCTTATCTTTTTGGTGAATTGGACAGTACGATTACAGTACTGCGTTACAACAAAGAAGATGGCAGCTTTGCAGCGTTACAAAAAATTTCTACCTTGCCGGAAGATTTTCATGAATTTAATGGTGGGGCTGCCATTCGTGTTTCCAATGACGGTCGCTTCGTTTATGCATCAAACCGAGGACATAATTCCATCGCTGTTTTTCAAACGGCAGACAACGGACAACAGCTTGCCTTTGTTCAACACATTTCTACAGAAGGCGACTTTCCACGGGATTTTGCCTTAGATCCAAGCGATCACTATCTCGTAGCAGCGAATCAAAACAGCGACAATTTGACTCTTTACCGTCGCGACAGCGAATCTGGTAAATTAACTCTGCTTCAAAAAGATGTCTACGCACCGGAAACCGTTTGTGTTTTATTTGAAAACTAATGGAGGAATCTTATGTTTACGAAAACCCCTGTAGAATTATTGCTTAAGGATTTTTCTAATCTGTTGAATAAATGCCAATCGGTGTACGACTTGGTGCTAAGCCGCCGCTACAACGAAAATCTGGCTATTTTGACGACTGCCGAGGCCTATGCCATTGCGGAAAAAACCTATGTCCGCTGTGATCAAAATCCCCAGTTGCAAACAACCGAAGTGGAAAACTTCATCAATGCTTTCGATGATTTTTATTTTGAACTAAAGCAGGTGTTGTTCCATGCGGATGATGACCTGCCTTCCCTTGAGAAACGTTTGGCAAAAATGCGGGATGAGTATGAAGCCTTGACCGCTGCCTTTCAGCTTTTTTAAGACGAAAGAAAGAAGGAACTCTGAATGAATCAAGATGAAGTTGTTGCACGTTTGAAGGAAGAATTAAATCTCCCTTTTTTTAACGGAAAAGTCGAAGCCAAAGAATACAGCGAAGAAGATTATCAAAAAGTAAAAGCTGATTTGATCAAATACTTCGACGACTACGTTCGTAATGTTGAAAATTAATCAAAAATAAAAAAACGCCAAAACAACCGTTCTTGCGGGCTGTTTTGGCGTTTTTCTTATTCTGGCTGCAACGTAACGATCTGTGTTGCCACATTTTGTAAAAACGTTTCATCATGCTCTACGATTAGCATCGTTGGTTGAATTTCTTGAATAATCTGCTCCAACTGTTCTTGATTGAAGACATCCAAATAATTCAACGGCTCATCCCAAATAAATAGTTCTGCGGGTGTTGCCAAAGATTTTGCCAGCTCAACTCTTTTCCGCTGACCCATACTCATTTGCTCAATTCGATTTTGAAAAACGGTTCGCTCAACACCTAATTTACGCAAATTGTTTAATAATTCTTGATAGGACAAATGATGTTCCTCTGCAAATTCTGTCAACGTCCCCCGATTGTCCTCATAATTTTGCCGAACATAACTGATAGCAACATTTTGCGGACGGAGAATTTTCCCAGTTGCTTCTCCGTTAAATTGTCCCAACAAATAATTAATAATGGAAGATTTTCCTGATCCGTTTGCTCCCCGTAAGGCGATACGTTGCCCTTTTTCCAAATCAAAGGTGATTGGGGCAAACAGGGGCTTTTCATAGCTTAACTGCAGATTTTCGACCTGCAACAGTGATTTATGATAACTCGGCTGAAAATTCATCGTTAACGGGTCGATATACTCGATATCTTTTAACAGTTTTTCTTTTTCCGATACCTGATCGGTCATACGTTTCACAATTGCCTTGGAACGTTTCATGGTGCGGGCAGCATCCGCACCGATAGCTCCTTTATTCGTTCGTCGGGCTTCCGTGTCGATAAACCCTTTTTTCTTTTTCGTTTTATCTCCTTCACGGGAACGCGACCATTCTGCTTTTTCAGCGGCAGTTTGTTTCAAACGTCCAATTTCTTTTTTCAGCTTGGCATTTTCTTCCTGCTCATGCTGATCCCGCAATCGTTTTTGTTCTTCATAAACCGAAAAATTACCCTGATACAAAACCAGCTGACTTTTCTCGATAGATAAAATATGATCCACGACTCCATCGACAAATCGTCGATCATGACTGACCACGATAAACCCCTGCCGTTTTTCCCGCAAATAATCCGCTACCTGTTGCCGGGCAACGATATCCAAGTGATTGGTGGGTTCATCGATCAAGGGGAAATTCACATCGTCTACAAACAATAAAGCCAATAAAACTTTTGTCTGTTCTCCCCCTGAAAGGCTGGAAAATTCCCGCCATAAAATTTCCGGGTCCACCTGCAGCAAATTCAGCTCCCGTTCGATCTTCCATTGCTCAAAATCGGATAATTCCTGCAAGACATAGTAGGTCAACTGCTGCTTATCCTCAATTTTTTGAGGAAAATAAGTGAAGGTCATTTGATGCTCGATTTTCCCGCTGTAAGGCAGTTTTCCCCTCAATAAATTCAGTAGTGTCGTTTTTCCTCGACCATTTCGCCCAATCAAACCCAATTTCCAATTGGTGTCAATCATTAGATTTGTGTGGTCAAAAAGATTGATTGTCTGACTATCAAAGCCAAACGTTAAATTTTTAATTGTAATTGTCATTTTTTTCATCACCTCAATAAAAAAACCTCTCCTATTTTCAGGACAGGCTTTCACGGCAGACGGATAGACAAAAAAGACCCCACCAATTGAAAAACCACACCAATCCTGAAAATCTGCACACTGTCCCCATAAATTATTGAATACATCATAAATTAGGCACACTCTTAATGCAGCTTCAATCAATTGGTTAGTTTTTCAACGCAGGATCCCTCATTTCGTTTTTAATAAATTTAGAATAGCACGAGATTGCTATTTTGGCAATTCTAACTTCTTCACTACTTCCTCTTTACGAAACAAAACCATTTTTTTAATCAGTTCCGTCGGTAATGGCTGCGTATAGACAAACTGAACAGCACCTTTTGAAGAAGGGTAATTTATCAGCTCTTCTTGAAACTGTGCAATCGCTGAAGGTGTCGGATAAAAGCCCAGATGTTTTTTCGCTGCAGCAAAATGCACTAGGTTTTCATGAAAATAAAAAGTTGGCATTCCGTAGCTGATTTTTTCTGTTGCATCCGGTATTAATTTCTTAATTAGTTGATAGACTTCGTTTAAAATCGCCTGATGCTCGGCTGGTGCTTCATGGATATAATGCTCGATAACGGTCAAAAGACACGACCTCCTTTTTTCAGAAAAGAGTAGCATATTTTAAGAAGAAGGACGAATAAAAGAGAATTAAATGACGAAATAAAATCATTTCATAACAGACATAAAAAAACCATTGGGTCGGTTAAGCCCAATGGAAAAAGGAGTAATTACTCTTATAAGGAGTAAAATGAAAAATAAAAAGGTTGTTGTTGGTTATGAGTTAAGTATAGCGGTTCTTTTTATTTTTGTCCTAAAAATAACGTTATATTTAAATTAGATAACTCTCGTTTTTTGGATACGTTTTATTTCAGCAACAGACTCGTCATCCGTTGAATCGCAAAAGAAATTTCGTCTGTGGCTTCGTCTTGTTTTTTCTCTGAGGCATCAAATGCCGCCACATCAATTCCTTCTACTTGGAGGCTGGTCGTCATTTCTTCACAGCCGGCAACATATTTAACATATGAACGTTCAAATTTTTTATGGATTCCCATTACTTTTGCCGGTGGACGCAAATTGCTGATCTGTTTCAGCATGTCTTTGTATTTCACCGTTCCCTCGCTAAATAACGCAACAGTTTCTTTCAGTTGTTCTGCTGTGATTTCCGCTGTTTTATCCTCATCGATCGCTTTACGGATTGCTTCATAGCTGGGGTTCATTTTTTCACCGATTTCTTCGGTTGTTTTTACGATATCATTAATTGCTTGAACATAAAATCCTAAATTAGGTCTCACAAATTATTCCTACTTTCTGCTCTATTTATGGCTATTTTACCGTTTTTTTCGACTTTAGGGAAGAGTGACCGGCAAATTCTCACCGACCATCCTTTTTTTCTCCAAAAAGAGAAGTGCAAAAAATTCAGACTACCTGTTCATTTCCTCTGCAAGAACTCTTTTTCAACGCTAATCGGAGTAGATTTGGTGAAAAGGTGGTGCTTTTTTTATAAAAAAATAGGTACCTGTTAGTTACAGCTAACAGACATCCTCGGCTCGATTAAGTTTTTATTTATGTTTTCACCCATTTTGTAAACAAAACCACTAGCAAAACAACAGATTAAGTACCATCCAAAAAGCATCTCTTGACTAGTCAAACCATCTTTTTTCTACCCTATTTAAAATCATAATTGAACTTCTCATCTCAATCTATCTTTCATAAAAAAAGAAAAGCCCATTTAAAAGGCTTTTCTTTTACTTTTTATTTCAATCAATAGTTCTATTAGCTTTTGCCCATTGCCCGTTGGATTGCTTTGACGATTTCTACAATCGGGATGATTGCAAAGGATGAACCTAACACGATACCCCATTGATACAAATCAAGGTGTGCAACGCGGAAAATGTCATTTAATCCCGGAACAATGATAATGACCATCATTAACGCAAAGGACAACAGGATTGCCCAGTTGAAGGTCTTGTTGCGGAATGCTCCTACCTTGAATAATGATTGGTGAACAGACTTCACGTTAAAGGCATGGAACAATTGCATCAAACCTAATGTTGCAAAGGCCATCGTCAACGCATCCGCATGAATAGCATCATATCCTTCGTGCACTGGCCATTGAATGGCAGACCAGTATACAAATAGAACAGTTGCTGCTTCCAGCAACCCTTGATAAATAATACTGCTTAACACGCCACCTGAGAATAGGTTCGAATTGCGTCCACGAGGCTTGTGTTCCATCAAATCTTTTTCGGCAGGTTCCATTCCCAATGCGATAGCAGGGAATGTATCGGTTACCAAGTTGATCCACAACAAATGAATTGGTAATAGCGTATCCCAACCCCAAAGAGTTGCCAAGAACAAGGTTAAAACTTCACCTAAGTTGGCTGCCAATAAATATTGAACTGCTTTTTGAATATTTGAGAAAACTTTACGTCCTTCTTCTACCGCTACGACAATGGTTGCAAAGTTATCATCGGCAAGTACCATATCAGAAGCTCCTTTGGAAACTTCTGTCCCGGTAATCCCCATACCAATACCAATATCCGCCTGTTTCAAAGCAGGCGCATCATTAACACCGTCACCGGTCATGGCAACTACTTTGCCTTCTTTTTGCCATGCTTTAACGATACGAACTTTATGCTCAGGAGAAACCCGTGCATAAACAGAATATTTTTCTACATTACGTGCAAATTCTTCGTCGGACATTTGATTTAATTCTGCTCCAGTCAAGACTGCAGCATCGTCACCAGGTTGGATGATTCCTAAACGTCCGGCAATTGCTTCTGCCGTGTCCCGGTGATCCCCAGTAATCATGATTGGACGGATACCAGCTTCTCTAGCTACACGTACAGCATCTGCAGCTTCAGAACGTTCTGGATCGATCATGCCGACTAAACCAGCAAAAATCAAATCATTTTCAACAATGTCTGATTCCAAGCTTTCTGGAATTGCATCCACATATTTATAAGCCATTCCTAAAACACGTAAAGCTTGTTTTGCCATATCTTTGTTGTTTTCAAGAATTGTTTGTTCTTCTTTGTTAGTCATTGGTTTGATTTCATCAAAGATTTGAACTTTTGAAGCACGTCCTAGCAAGACATCAGGAGCACCTTTGACAGCTACTAAGTAACGTCCTTCTGCTTCTTTGTGGATTGTTGTCATCAATTTACGTTCAGAATCGAAAGGAATTTCGGCTACCCGAGGTTGTTCTTGAACTTTGGCTGTTACATTAAAGCCCTGATTATTCCCGAATTGAACCAAGGCTGTTTCTGTCGGATCACCAATCAAACTACCGTCTTGGGCAATTTTTGTATCATTCGCATAGTTCATAATCTTTAATGCCATATTGTCTTCAGGAATATGTTGTGAAGAGCTGTATTGGCGATCATTTGTATACAATTTCTCAACGGTCATTTGGTTCAGTGTTAGTGTTCCGGTTTTATCAGAAGCAATGATGTCTGTTGAACCTAATGTTTCTACAGCTGGCAATTTACGGATGACAGCATTTCGTTTTGCCATGACTTGTGTTCCCAATGCCAAGATGATTGTAACAATAGCTGGCAAACCTTCTGGAATTGCCGCAACGGCTAGTGAAATTGACGTCAACAACATGTCGCTCCATGAAGTATCGTTAAACAATGTACCAACAAAATACATAACAACAGCAATAACCACGATAGCAGCTGTCAGGAATTTACCTAAATGGTTCAAGTTGTTTTTCAACGGTGTTTCTGTTTCATCTGCTTGCGCCAACATTCCGGCGATTTTCCCTACTTCGGTATTCATCCCCGTATTGACAACGATCCCTTTTCCGCGACCGTACGTTACGTTACTATTTGAGAAGGCCATGTTGATGCGGTCTCCGATACCAATTTCCGTACCTTCAAGGACAACAAGTTCTTTTTCAACCGGCACAGATTCACCTGTCAATGCAGCTTCTTCGATTTTCATCGAATTAACTTCTACTAAACGCATATCTGCAGGAACAACATCTCCTGCTTCTAGTAAAACAATGTCCCCTGGAACTAATTCATCACTCTTGATGGTAATCGTATGCCCATCCCGCAGAACATTTGCATTTGGTGTAGACATTTCTCGCAAAGATTCGATGGCTTCTTCTGCCTTCGCTTCTTGCACAACCCCCATGATTGCATTAATGATAACAACCGCTAAAATAATCGCAGCATCCACGATTTCATGGGAAACTGCTGCAGAAATAACAGCCGCTACCAACAAGACAAGAATCATCAGATCCTTGAATTGCTCCATGAATTTTTGGAACATGGTTTTTTTCTTACCTTCATCCAATTCGTTTGGACCATATTGTGAAAGACGTTTTTTTGCTTCTTCACTCGATAGTCCATCGACGGTAGTATCCATCGCTTTCAATACTTCGCTGTCAGTTTGCGAATAGAAAGGTTGGTTTACCTGCGCTTTTTTGTTCGTTTCCTCTGCCAATGTTTCTCCTCCTTTGATTTTGTCGCTACACACCGCTCTATTTTTCAAAATTGAAAAAAAATAGACCTGTGTATGTAACGAACATACATAAGTCTCACTAATTAAGGCAACACCAGAAATTTCTTCCAGGATTGGTGACGTTGCCACAGCGTATGCTGCCAGTTACTCCCTCATGAAAATTAAATAATTACACCAATCATTATATAGTAGATTATCTGATAGGGCAACATTTTTAGATTTCTTAAAAATGCGCATTTTAGGAAAGAAATCAACAAATAATCTGTAGCAGTGAAAAAAACCTGCTCTTTAATGATGAGCAGGTTTTTCACTAATCGCTTTATTAGTATTTCAGTTTATCCTTATAGTGGTAGCTGCTATCCCGTTAGAAACATTTGCAGTAATTTCTGATTAAGCGGCTTTTTTTCTATAAATCAGATAGCCACCCGCTCCTAGGAAAAGAACACCTAAAAGTGTGAGTGCAGCATTTCGTGTTTCACCGGTTTTAGGAAGATTTTTCTCACTATTGGTATTTCCTTTTGAAGTACTTGTGCTTGTTGCCGTTGTTGAATCGTTGCTGGATGTCGTTGACGTACTGTCATCCGTCGAATCACTGGAATCCGTTGTAGCAATCGTCGCTGCTACTATCGTTTGCGAGAATTCTGCCGTATAACCATTTGCATCCGTCACCGTTACTAGTAATTGATTCCCTTCTATAAACTGAAGAGATTGAATATCTAATTGAACGCTACCGTTTTCATCTGCAGAGGCACTGATTATTGGATTTACTGCTTTTTGTTTTGAAATTTTTGACACATTGATTTTAGCAGAAGCAAGTGTTTTTCCAACTAAATACGTATCGCCTTCTTTCACTTGTTCAAAAGAAGTTGCTTCTTTAATTTTGGCGATTGCTTCATTTTGGATTTCTTCTGCTGATTTATAAGTTTTTCGTCCTTCGACAGATGCTGAGATTTCTTTTCCCATAGACTCTAACGTCTTGATATAGTTGACAAAAGTTTCTGTATCCGGCTGCATAGCATCTTTGTAAATAGCATCCCTAAAGCCGGCAAAACCGTCTCCTCCGCCAAATAAAAAGTCATTGATGACAACATTATATGTTTGATTTTCTTCAATCGGCGTTCCATCAGATTCCATCATCTGGTGAACCACAAACGGATGTTCCAAATCTGTGGTATCCGGGTTATCTGTTACCTAAAACTTGAAACATAGAAA
>NZ_MAEK01000027.1:0-10038 GCF_009933265.1 Enterococcus sp. JM9B
TTAATGGTACCACATCTAAAAATTCTATGCAAAAAAATTGGCTTTTTGGAGAGCGATTCTAAACAAAGACCATATAACGCGCAATTACAATTGGTACCCCTTAATCCTCAGCACATAAAGGAAAAAATATGGAATCAAAAAATAACCGATATGTACTCTGGTTATGACTTGAATCAGGGAGAATTTCAGAGACGACACATCGTACTTTTTTTGTTTACACTTGTAAACTAACTAGCGTACATTAAGTTTATGCTCACTATCAAGCGTTGTCAATCCTTTAGACTCTTATCAATTTCGAAAGAAAGTAGCAAGGTTATTGATTGTGACTGTAAAAGTGGGGTGTTCCTATAAGCACATTAAACTATCTTCTCTAATTTATCATGCTATTTAAATTCTGTTTTTTCATGAGAATTTTTGTCCAAAACTTGTTAAAATGATTTTAAAAAATACTTACATACACAATCCCCAAAAGACACTAATGTCATTTCAGTCAAAAAAGATACCGCAGAAAATTTCCACCTGAGATTCAATACGATATTACTTTCTTGACAGCCAGCTTAATTCCTTAGTTGAATAGATTATTAAAGTGCACAAAAAAACAATGCGGCGTTTGTTATATTTTCTGGTATAAGCGACGGTGCTATAAACTTTTTTGCAGATTAAAAATCATATGAATTTAACTCCAGTAATAAGAGTTTAAGTGCCAATGCATGCATGATTCTTTCAATTTCCGTTTTATGAGTAGACAGAGCGATTCCTTCATTGCATTGGAAAATGAGTTTGTTTCTCGTAATATGTATGCTCTCATTTTTGGTTGCATAGTATTCTCTCCATTCGTCTTCATACATAAGAACGCCTCCTTTGATCATCCTATATTTAAGTCCTTCGTTATTAATATACGTAAAAAGTTGGTATTTTATTTTTATTTTCTCTCTCTTTAAAAAAACTGAAAAAAGAGCGGTTTACAGGCATTTTCATGGATAGTTACCCATAGATCAATCTGAAATGAGCGTAGAACTTCCCTCTCAAACACTGGTTTTTTAGAGAAATACGAAATATTAGGGTTATTTGCAGAATAGCTACTTATTCTTACAAAGCAACAAGCGAGCAAAAGAAAAATTCCTTTCAAGCGTTTTTTGGCGGTACACTATTTTAGCGACAGGCAAGATAGCAAATATTTTTTACAACTGGTTTGACTGTCGGCGATGACAGCCCACAGCCAAAAATAAAGAAGTCAAGGACTGTGAGGGTGGAGATTTTTTGGTGGTCTGCCAAAAAATACTTACCCGTTCCTTGACTTATTTAAGTGTTATTCAGTTTTAGGCTATTACAACTGGGTGACTGAGACGATTTTGGGGGCTTGCCCCTTTTTTCCAAAAGGGGCAAGGTCTAGATCTTGTGTTTTTATTTTTTTGGAAATTCAAAAGCTAATTTCATTTCGTCATTCAGTGTTAACTTTGCCGAGAAATTGCTTCCTTTTTTACTTTTGAACACTTTGATTAAACTCGTTTCTCTTTTGCTTAATAAATCTTGGACATTTTTCTTTGTGAGTGCTTTTTGGCTCCATCTTTTAGGAAGCGTAAATTTGCAACCGTCTTTGTAGCCCGAACAGCCATAAAATTTTCCTTTGTCTACTACGCTGTTTTGACATTTCGGACACGTACCCATCACATTTTCTTGTTCCATATGACCGGCTACATCTGCAATGTTTTCTTTTTTGTCTTGGAAGTTTTGTGGCACTTTTTCAATGAGGTGCTGCACAAACCGCTCGATACTGCCTAAAAAAGCTTCTTGTGTGCCTTGTTGGCTTCGGATCTTTTTCAAATAGCGTTCCCATTGGGCAGTCATGCCGGCATTGGCGATTTCGTCCTCTGCAATTATGCGGCACAACAATTCGCCTTTTTCTGTCACATAGATTTTACTCTTACTGATCGTGATGTAGTCCTGTTTCTTCAAGGTTTCAATGATACTGGCTCTAGTGGCCTCGGTTCCAATCCCTTCGGTTTCTTTAAGAATGTCTTTGCTGTCTTTATCGTCCATTGCCCGTCCGACATGTTTCATGGCGGTTAGCAGTGTGCCCTCTGTATAGTAATTGGGTGGTTGGGTTTTCCCTTCCTTTGTTTCAAGGGCGAAAGCCACTGAATCATTGACGGTTACTTCTGGTAAAAGTGGGTCGTCCTTGTCTTTTTCTTCCTGTTTATATAGTCGTTTCCATCCACGCTCTTTTTCTGTCTTCCCTTTTGATTGGAACAGAACCTGATTGATCGCTGTATCAATGGTGGTTTCGTCATAGATATACGGCTTTTCAAAAATTGCGAGGGTACGATACAAGACCAGAAGATAAATGTTTTTTTCGTCTTTCGTTACATCACTGAGCTTCGGCAATGTCTTCGTTGGAATAATCGCATAGTGTTCTTGTACTTTGCTTCCATCTACATACCGTTTATTTTCGTTTAGCTGCGGTTCGGAAATGCCCACTCCTGCTAGTTCGAGATACCGACTGAGGTTGCTTTTCAGGTAGTCAAATTCGGGGCTACCAATATAATTGGTATCGCTTCTTGGATAAGAAAGCACCTTTTTTTCATAGAGTTTTTGAGCGATCGAAAGCGTTTTGTCGGCACTGTACTTAAGCAAGCTATCATCCGAATTGTAAGTTAAAATCTCTGTCAAATCATAATAAAATGAAGCATATCCTGAAGGTCTCATCCCCATATGATAGCCATTGATCCAAACCCGAGCGTTTTTATAAACACCTTCAAAATGAATTTTTACGACTTTATTCGTAAGGTCACCCAACTCTTGCAGCGACTGTTTGGTTCGATACCAACCTATCCCTCCGGGTAGATACCCTGTTCCGCTTGAAAAGTGTTTTTCAAAGGGATAAGAGACACCCCAATCATGAGGAATCGTTACCTTTTCCCAAGTAGAATCATCAAAATCTTTTTTCCATGCTTCTTTTTCTTCTTGTTTTGAGAATCGCCATTCATTCAAAAAACGTTTTTCCATTTAATCCCTAACCTCCCTTTTACCAATACTCAAGTAAAGAAATCGCTTTCTTTCACTTAATTTTACTAAAACATTTAATGAAGAACATAGTCTATCCGATTCATTTTCATGTATTATATGATATGAAGAAAAAAAGCGCCTACCTTTTCGTAGGTAATAGGAGGGAACTATGTACCACATCCATTCGAATATATTTAATCCTGAAATTATTTATGTCGTTGACTTTTGGAATAAAAAGAAAAATCTTCGAGGCTACCACCATCATGATTTCATTGAGATCAGCATCGTATTAGAAGGAACCGTTGATTACGAATTTAATGAGACCCGCACAAGGTTATTTACTGGAGATGCCCTCCTTTTTAACCCTGGTCTTCCTCATACCGAAATCCATCCGGCTGAGATGGAATCCCATGAACTTCATAACGGCCTTTCCAATATTTTGATCGAAGGACTTCCTTTTAATACCTTTCCAAATGAAAATCCCCTACTAGACTTGGGAATTTATCAAGAAGCGTTTTTCAAAAAAGCTTGACAGCTGACCCAGGAGTTCAATAGCCATAACCTTCATCACGATTTGATGGGCAAAGGAATCATTCTCGAAATGCTAGCTTTGATTTTAAGAAGTTTGACGCCCTCCGATCCAAACAATTGCCTGGCAGTGATCTCTGAAAAAGATAAACAAAAACAAACGCTAGTGAACCATACGATTTATTATTTGGAGAATCATCACCAAGAAGACATCACATTGGAAATGCTAGCAGACATGCTTTATATTAGTCCTGCCCAACTTTCAAAAGTCTTTCGGAAAATCACTGGTCGTAGTCCGATTAAATATTTGATCGAGATTCGGCTCAAACACGCCTATGAGCTGTTGCTTCATACCAATTTGACCATCAAAGAAATCGCAGAAAAAGTAGGTTATCATGATCCTTTTTATTTTAGTAAACTATTTAAAAAGCATTATCATCTTGCTCCTTCTAACGTTCGTAAAAGAAACTAACTGAATTTGCAGACAAAAAAGGATGCATCGCTGCACCCTTTTTCTTATACGATTACTTGCTTCATATAGCCTGCTTCGTCAAAATCTAATGGGGAAATGCGAACCTGTCGATGAAATCCGCGGGCTTCTTCTGGATACTTACTAAGTGGAACAGCAAAGCTGTGATAAGCAATATAATACCTATCAGAATGCTCTAAAATACTGTGATGACCGGTTCCTAAAATGCCTTTTTCAACATTTTTTTGTAAGACAGGATAATGATAGTGAATCGGTCCATACAATGAAGAGGAGGTACCATAATTCACATGATAGTCTTCGCTGCGGGTATCTTCTCCTGACCAAGTAAAATGATACAAATCATCTTTTTTCAAAACGGTAATGGCTTCTCGAAAATCTTCCAGCCCTTGATATTCTGCTAGCGTATCAAGTTTGACTGTTCGCATGTCATCTCCCAACGCTACGATCGCAGCCGTTCCTCCCGCAGAATTGCCAAACAACAGATAGTACTTTCTAGCTTCTACGTAAACAGATGGATCAATGACTTGACTCATGTTTAACCCATAGTCATCGATAAGGTCAGGACTCAAAAGCGGCTTCTCATCTGCAATAAAGGGACCTGTTGGATGATCCGCATAAGCGACACCGATTCCTGAGCGTCCATCCGCCATTTTTCCAGTAAAGTAAAAATAAAACGTTCCTTCTTTTTCTGCTGTACAAGGTGCCCACGCACCACCGATCGTCCATTTCACTTGCGAGGATGCTAGATCAAGGATCGTTCCTTTATTTGTCCACTGAGTAAGATCTTCCGATTCAAATACCGAAAAGCTTGTCCCAGACCAATCGGTAAAACCATCTGATGTTGGATATAAGTAAAATTTCCCGTTAAATGACACCAAATCAGGGTCTGCATAAAGACCATCTAAAACCGGGTTTTTCTGTTGATAATAGGTCAGTAATCGTTGATACTCATCATCTGTGATCGTGATCACTCCACCATGGCGCTTGATAGATTGACCGAAGTCAAAGGCAGAAACAGGTTCGAAAACGCCTGTTGCGAGATCATCACTTACTGCGATCCCATATCCGGTGCCTTTTTTAAAGTGATCTACGATCAGCGCCCATTTGCCATCAGGTAATTGGTACAATTGCGGTCCTTCAACCCCTTCTAATTGAGCGAGATATTCAGAAGCTACTTCCTGATAGTCTCCTGTCAGCTGTTGACTGCGATCTAAAAAAATGCGACTATTTTCTTCGTTTTTTGTAAAACGATAATAATACCCCTGACTAAAAACAATCGTTGTATCGATCACATCCATCGTTTTTTCAATAAATAGCACTGGCTCAGTAAACGTCTGAAAATCCTTGGTAGAAACAGAATAAATCTTATGTTTTCCACTGACATTTGCAGCAAAATAGACAAAAAATGTCTCTTTTTCTGCGTCATAAATTGCCTCTGGCGCCCACAAATTCCCGGCATCTTCTGGAGCGATCGTTGCGGTCCATGGTTTTGTCCAATACACAAGATCCGTTGATGACCAGATAACCATCTGGCGGCTACCATTGGTTTGAGCCTGTGCCCAGCCAAGTCCCTTTTCAATACGCAAATCTGTCGCAATGAGATAATACGTGTCCTTCCCCTTAACCAGAAAAGGATCCCTAACTCCTTTTTCCCCAAAATCACTTTTCAAAACGGGATGTCCTTGATTTAAATCCGTAAAAGTCAACCCATCCTTGCTCACACTAAAGTATACTTGTTCACCATTTTTTTGCTCGCCAGTGAAATGACAAAATAAATAAGCCGTCATCCAATCCCTCCTAATTCCTTCTCTATGCACTCGACTTCCTTCTCTCTCATTTTATAGAAGTCCCCGTGAATTTGTATAAGTTGATGAACGAACTTTTATAAGATTTTGAAACACTTGCTTTTCTATTTTCTTACACGAGCGACTCCATTGACTAGCCATTCTTTGCTATTTCTTGTCAAAAATCATCGGTCATTGTTCACTCATTTTCTTCATACCTGAAGTTTGAGCAGCAAATAAACGATCAAAAAAAGCACACATCCGAAGGTGGATACGTGCTTTCTCAACATTAAAATCGATTGAAGATTTTATACATTTATTTGAAAGAAGTTAGTTCGTCCAAGCAGCAACTTCTTCTGGGTGATTGGCTACCCAATCTTTGGCTGCATCTTCGGCTGACGTTCCGTCATTGATTGCTAACATGACTTCTTCCATGTCTTCTTGTGTCCAGTTGAAACGATCAAGTACTTCGTAGACTTCTGGCATGTCATCTGCTAATCCTTGGCGTACAACAGTGTTGATGCTTTCTGCTTCACCCATTGTTCCTTCTGGATCATCCAGATATTTCAGATCATATTTCGCAAACATCCAATGTGGAGACCAGCCAGTAATAACGATCTCATCTTGGTTCTTGATGGCTTGGCCTAATGCCACTGTCATCGCTCCTGAAGAAGAGGTAGCGACATTCCAATCGGAAAGGTTGTCATAAGTTGCAACCGTATTTTCCGCTGCATTTACGACACCAGCGCCTGGTTCGATACCAGTGATGGTTTTTCCAGCTTCGTCAGAAAGGTCTGCGATGGAATCTACATCCATATAACTTGGTACAACGATCCCCAGTTTTGCCCCCTCTAAGTTAGGACCTAAGTTTTCAACTTGGTCTTGGTACTGTTCATACTGGGATTGATGCGTAGATGGCAGCCAAGCAGCAACCATCCCGTCAACTTCCCCTTTTGCCACCGATTCCCACATGATGGCATTATCCAAAGGCGTCGTATTGACTTCGTAGCCCATTTGCGACAAAACTTCTGCCACCACATGGGTAGATGCAACTTCCGTATCCCATTCGACATACGCCAAGTTCACCGTGCCTTTGCTGTCAGAAACATTTCCAAAGGCAAACGATGCTCCAATCAAAGCAACGACTGCCGCTGCAGCAATCCCGCCAAAAAGACGTTTTTGTTTGCGACTTGTCTTGCTGGCTGCTTTTTGATGTGCCGAACGATTCAAATTCTGGGTAAAGCGATCCATGATGATCGCCAAAATAACTAAGGATACCCCACTGACAAATCCGTTACCGACTTGTGCTCGTTGCAAGGCGGACAAGACGCCGCGCCCTAACCCAGGAGCACCGATCATTGACGCGATCACGACCATTGATAATGCCAGCATCGTGGTTTGGTTGACCCCAGCCAAAATAGTGCTTTTGGCTAGTGGCAATTCTAATTTGATCAGTTTTTGCCAGCCAGTCCCACCGAAAGAATCAGAGGCTTCCACCAATTCACGAGAAATTTGGCGAATCCCTAAGTTCGTCATCCGAACGGTTGGTGGTAGAGCAAAGATCACTGAGGCGAAGACCCCAGGAACCATCCCGATCCCAAAGAAAGCAACCGCAGGAATCAAATAAACGAAACCAGGCATCGTTTGCATAAAGTCTAAGATCGGCGTCACGATACTTTGCGCTTTTTCGCTTTTCGCCATTAAGATCCCTAGTGGAATCCCAATGATGATCGAAACCAAACTCGACAACAAGACCAACGTCACGGTGTTCATCAAGTCTGTCCATAACCCTTGGTTATAGATGAACAGCAACCCGACAAAAGTAAAAGCTGGCAAGCCGAATTTTTTGCGTGAAACGAAAAAGGCAGCAGCCGTCAATAAGACGATCATTAATAACGGTGGTACAAACAGTAATACATTTGTAATAGCGTCCATAATAAATTGTCCGAAAGACTGTAAGGCTGAAAACAATCCACTGAAAGTTCCTGTTAGCCAATCAGTAAAGTTTTCGACCCAATCAGCCACCGGAATCGTATGTTGTAAGAAATTATCCATTTGTCACTACCCCTTCCTCTGCTTGAGCGGCTGAATCAGTCTCAGCCAATGCTTCAATCACACTTCCGCGGATCACGACTCCGATCAAACGATCGTTTTCTACCACGGCTAAAGGTGTAGGCGAATCATAGATCAAATTGAAGATATCCGTTACCAGCATATCTTTATCGATCTTTTTAACATTTTTATCAATAACTTCCTTCAAGGTCAGATTGTTTTTCCGTGCCTCACGAGCAGACTCGGCTGTCAGGCTTCCTTTTAGGTGACGACGTTTGTCGACGGCTAACAGCATGCTGACTTCTTCTTTCCGCATCCGGTTCAATGCTACGCTTGGTCCATCAATCTCGATGTTCGTCGTCAATGCTGGGACCATGATGTTTTGCGCAGTCAAGACTTTGGAACGATCGACATCTTCCACGAAATCACGCACGTATTGATTGGCAGGATTCGTCAAAATATCTTCCCCTGTACCGATCTGCATGATCTGACCATCTTTCATTAAAGCGATCCGGTCACCGATCCGCAAGGCCTCGTTCAAATCATGGGTGATAAAGATAATCGTTTTTTGAACATTGGCTTGCAATTCTAAAAGTTCATCTTGCATTTCACGGCGAATCAGCGGATCTAATGCTGAAAAGGCCTCATCCATCAAGAGGATCTCTGGATCATTGGCTAACGCACGGGCAAGTCCCACACGCTGTTGCATCCCTCCAGACAGCTGGTCAGGGTATTGGTCTTTAAAAGAAAGCAATCCTGAGTTTTCTAACGCTTTTTCCGCTTTCGCTGTTCGTTCTTCTTTCGAGACCCCACGGACTTCTAGTCCGTATTCTGTGTTCTCTAAAATTGTCCGATGAGGGAAAAGGCCAAAGCTTTGGAAAACCATGTTGATTTTGTGACGGCGAACTTCTCGTAGTTCCTCTTTACTCATTTTGGCAACATCCACGCCATCTATGTAAATATCTCCGCCAGACGGCTCGATCAATCGATTCAATAGTCGAATCAATGTTGACTTCCCGCTTCCTGAAAGGCCCATGATGACGAAAATCTCGCCTTCGTTGACTTCAAAGTTCACATCATAGACCCCAACGGTGGCACCCGTTTTTTCTAAAATCTCGTTTTTGCTGCGTTGTTCTTTGACCATGGCAAGAGCTTGCTGCTTTTTCTTACCGAAGATTTTGGTTAAGTGTTCCACTTTAACTTTACTCAAATGATTAATACTCCTTTTTCTGAAAAATTTCACCAAAGTGACCATACTATCTTAACAAGATGTGGTCACTTTGTCAAAAAAATTTCCCAATGCTTTTTCTTTTGCAAAAAAAGCATGGGAATCAGGAAAAAGAATTACGCTGAATGGTCCGTTGGATAGAAGAAATTGGTCATGCGCTGCAACGCCAATTCATTCCCGACAAAATAAATCGTATTGCCTGCACTGAATTTCGCATAAGGTCCCGGTGACAACAACAATCCTTCGGTTGTTTGGATCGCGATGATCGTCGCCCCTGTTGCCTGCCAAACATTCAATTCGTTGATACTTTTTTCCAAATGCTGCGCCTGTTCCGTCAGCTGAAGCTCAAAGGGCACAAACGGACTCATGTGGTGTACCTTTTTGGTTTGCTGCACTAGCATGTTCAACAAGTCAGAAAAATTATCCAGCTCTTGCTGCTGCCGCTCCACACTGTCTAAAATATCTTGTCTAATTTCTTGGATCGACTGCACATCTTGGTATTGTTCCACAAAGGCCTGTGCTTTTTCCTTTGAAGCAATATAGGCGCCGCTGCCATGACGGACGTCCATGATTTCTAAATCAACTAATACATTGATCGCTTTGCGGGCTGTTTCAGGAGAGACATTGAAATTGCTGGCTAACGTTGAGCGTGCATGGATCTTTTGCCCAACTTGGTAGCGATTTTCAACGATTCGTTCCGCGATCGCTACGGCAATCTGCTGATAACGAGGCAAAGCGACCTTCTTTTTATCTTGAAACTTATTCGTCATGATGAACTTCCTTTACTTTTTTTTCATCATAACAAGAAACATTGTTGGTGGCAACTATTCACTGGTTCACGAATTTTTGATCAAGCGGGCACGAATGATCGCTGTTTCTTGCTGTATCTGCTGCTGTAGATCTTGCAGCAGTGTTTCATTTGTCTCATCGGTTCTGTTGCAAAGTTTTAA